>NZ_JBWKZM010000015.1:0-102646 GCF_059424465.1 Simplicispira sp. GW247-4R2A
CCCCCATGCCCCCAAAGATACCCCCAGCCGGTGCAAGCTGGCAATGCCTTCCCTTGGGGACGCTAAAAAACAAAAAAGCCCCGTAAACACTAGATTTGCGGGGCTTCTGAGGGGCCTTGTTGGGTTATAAGAAACCCTATCTTGGCGGAAACGGAGTCCGCCTAACTCAACGTCCCACAACATCCCAGTTCGTTTCTAAATAGTTGTTTAAAAACAGATATTTAGGATTCCATCCGTCCCACGTCATTTCAAAAAATTCCAGTCAATTTCGACTGCCTGCGGGGGACGGATCGTGGGACAATATTGCCAGTCCCCCGCAGATGAAAGCTAAGGCAACTATCTATTGACGTTGCTCCACCATGGGTCTAGGCATCAATCGACTCACCGCACTAAAAGTGCAGCGCCTCAAACAGCCCGGTTACCACGCCGACGGGGCAGGTCTGTACCTCTGCGTCAAGCCCAGCGGTGCCAAGAGCTGGATCTTTCGCTACCGCTTTGCCGGGCGCGAACGCGAGATGGGTCTTGGCAGTCTGGTCACCTTCGGTCTGGCCGACGCGCGCGAACGCGCCCTGGCGCAAAGGCGCCTGTTGGCCGATGGCAAGGACCCCCTGGACATCAAACACGCCGCCCAAGCGCAGCAGCGCCAGAGCCGGGCCGACGTGCTGGCGTTCGACGCGGCGGCTGCGCGCTACATCGCCAGCCACCGTGCGGGCTGGAAGAACGCCAAGCATGCCGAACAATGGACCAACACGCTCGCCACCTATGCCTCCCCGGTGCTCGGTGCGCTGGCGGTATCCGAGATCCAGACGCACCATGTCATGCGGGTGCTTGAACCCATCTGGGTCGACAGAACCGAAACGGCCAGCCGCTTGCGTGGGCGCCTGGAGCGGGTGCTCGACTGGTGCAAGGTGCAGGGCTACCGCACGGGAGACAACCCGGCAGCTTGGCGAGGGCATCTGGAGAACCTGCTCAGCGCACCCAAGAAGACCATGGTGGTCAAGCACCATGCGGCCCTGCCGTGGCGAGAGATTGCTGCGTTCATGGCGGAACTGCGCCAAAAGCCGGGAATGGCAGCACTGCTCACCGAATGGATCATTCTGACCAATTGCCGCACCGAGGAAGGCCTCAAGGCGCGCTGGGAAGAGATTGACCTGGAGCGTGCGGTGTGGACCGTACCAGCCAATCGGATGAAGGCCAAGAAGGAGCACCTGATTCCACTGTCCCAGCATGCTCTGTCGGTGCTGCACAAGGTGCGCGCGGTGGTGGAGCCGGTGGGCTATGTGTTTCCAAAACCACCCAACAAGAACAGTCTGCTGGAGCAGCCACTGTCCAATGCAGCGTGCATGGCCTTGCTCAAGCGCATGGGGTATGCGGATCTGACGGTCCACGGGTTTCGCAGCAGCTTTCGCGACTGGGCGGGTGAATCGACCAGCCACCCGCGTGAGGTGATCGAGCACGCCATGGCGCACCAGCTCCAGGACAAAGCCGAGGCTGCGTATGCGCGGGGGACCTTGCTCGAGCGCAGGCGGGTGCTGATGGCCGATTGGGGGCGGCACTGCTCGGGGGGATAGAGGCAAGCAAAAGACCCGACCAAGCACCCGCAATGCACTTGCAGGGGTGTATGCGCAGGCACTGCAAGCGACTGCGCTTTGATACCTGGATTGGCGTCGCAATTCAAGCCACCAATTCGGCAGCGGCATCTGGCAGATCATCAAGGGGTTCCAATGCGTCTGCCGTGGCCTCCCTCTTCGTACGCCACAGAGCCATCAGCTCCCTGAGTTCCGCAGCCTGGCGCTGCATCGTCCTGGTCCGCTTCTCCGGCGGCGGCAACTGATCAACCACGCTGTTGCAGTACACCGAACGGACATACCGCTGACGCGAAGACCCATGCCCCAGGGCCAGGGACACACGCGCCAGAGAGTCTTGCCGGCTCCACCCTCGCTCCATGAGCTCCTGCAGCAAATCGACTGCATAGCGGTAGCGCAGCGAATGGGGCGAAAACTGTCCCACCAGACCCAGCTTGCGGCACTGGCTGTGATAGTGGCGACGCGCGGACGCCAAATCATTTTTCTTGCCCACAACCAGGAACCCGTCATGGGTGGCGGCATAGTCCAGCGCCTGCTGGATCACATGCAAAGTCGTTAGCGCATGGCGCTGGAGCACAAAAGTATCGCGGATGCGTCCGCCCTTGGTGCCATCGACCACCGCCATGCACAGGTCGCGCAGCCCCGGTCCCCCGGCTGCAGTGGAGTTCGATTGCCCCAGCAATCGCACAGCATCGCAGGCAAACTCCAGCAAGGCACTGGTGCTGCTGAGCGCCTCCAGCCCCCGAAACCCCAGGTAGCGTTCGAGCTCCAGGGTCAGCGCCAATCCCTCCTGGCCCTTGCTGCGGGCCTCGGCCACCACCTGCTCGAAATGATTTTGTTCGATTGGCAGCTTCTTGCCGATACGGCTGCGCGGTGCAATTCCCAACTGCTTGCGGGTGATTCCAGCGGCATCGGGATCGCCATGATCATTGCGAATCAAGGATCGGATCTTGGACAACAGATTGGCCTGTGCGGCCACCGAGCAGCCAGGGCGTTCGCGTTGCCCCTCCGATGCCGCCACCGGAGTTGCTCGCCACAGGAGATACGCCTTTACCTGGAGCAGCGTCAGATGGCGCGGCCGCACGTCAGGGTGGCCCTGGGCACTCAGCCACTGGTTTAAGGCTTGGCCCTCGCGGTTCAGGTTCGCCCTGGTTGAGCGCGATCCCCGCTGCTTCTGGGCGGCCCTGGCAATCACTTGCGCCGATGTTGGGGTTTTGGACATTTGGAACTCCTTGCATAGTTGACAGACGCGACCATCCCTCTGGCCCGCGCCAGATCGAATGCAGATAGCCCCCCGGTTGGGTAGTAAAAAATCCGCCAGCGACCGGGGGCGCGCTAGTTGTCAAAACTTCAAATGAGACCTTCCTGCCCACTTCAATGGTTTAGGTGTGGGGCCGCGCGCGGCACGCAGCGGTTGGGCAGGAAGATGCTGTTTCAGGAGCAGGAACGACATGACCCGCCGGTCACCGCCTCCTGCTCTTCCTTGCATTGCTCTTGCGACACATAGGCCCATCCCTGCAGGGACTGGGAGTTCATGGCGCCAGAGCCATCGGCGCAGCACCCCATGGGTGGGGGCTGATCGGGCATTCCGTCAAACGGGAGCCCGGCCTGCGCCGGATTTGAGATACCCCCATCGCATGGGGGCCAGTAGGTTTTCTTGACGCACCCCGGGACGGGGTGGTGGGAGTCGCTCACGAATCGATCAACAGATATCTAAAACAATATGGAGAGGAACAAGGACACGCTGGGGCTTCAGGCATAGGACGGCCGAAGACCACAGGTGATTGACGCGCCCCCTGGCGGGGGTGGAGAGATGCGCTAGCGCAGCCGCAACCGGCTTGGCCAGGCCAAAAGAACTACTGTCACGTGTGCAGCAAGCAATTGCCGCACGCTGTTTGCAGCGCGATGCTGCACTCAATGAACCCTGGCCTGCACGCTATTGCGAGCGGGCCAGGGGAGATAACCACTGCTCCCCACCAGTTGGGGCTACAGATCCAACCTGACGCAGGGCGTCAGACTTTGCCATAAAGGCTCTACAGGCTTCCCCAATTGGGGAGTTGAAACCCGAATGGAAGATCGTCAATGACAAACCTTCCATTCGTGTCTCGCGGCCAGTATAAGCCCACTTGAATATCAAAACATTTACCTCAGCAAGGCTGCGGGGATCTTGTCTCACACAATCCCAATACTCCAATATTGAACGCTGTCATATTTTAATTTCCGGGAAATAGTTTCTCAAGTGATTGTCGATAAAGATATTTTTCTCATTCCCCGATGTGCGTCATTCTTTTTTGCCATCTCAAAAAAGATCCCTGACCCCGTGAGGTCAGGGATTGAAGGTGCCAGGACCAGATTACAGGCCTTGGCGTTTGCACTTTTCCACGTATTGCAGCACGCGAGATCGCTCCAGGCGCGGGCTGCGCGGACCGAAGTCGTGTGTCGGCTGCAGCAGGGGCTCACCCTCTTGCCTGCGGTAGAACGTGGAGCGCGACATGTTGAGAAACTCCCATGCCTCGCGAAGAGTCATGAAAGGACGTTCAGAGCGAGCGGATTGGGTCATAGTGGACCTCGTTCCAACAGTCGTTGACGCAGAGGTGTCTATTGAGCGGACACCGGTAGATATAGAGCTCTGGGGCTTTTGAGGGCCTGACATGTCTAAGAAATGCCGCGCGCCGAAAGGGCACGGGCATATGCGTCGTCTCGCGTCGTCACCGACGCTCTGGAGTGCTGAGGAGGCTCAGCCTGTTGGCAAGGGCCGCGCGCGGCGCGCGACCCTGATCGGCAAGTTCTGGTTTGGAGTTTGATTTTCCTGACACCACGGGCAGGATTTGCGGTGCTTGGGCACTGACCGGACATCGCTCATATGTTCCGGTCCAGAGGCGGCGCGCCGAAGAGCGCTGACGGGGTGACTTATGTCCTGGCCGCTTCTGTGTGCTTGGGCTGTGGTGTTTGGGCGCCTATACCACGGGATGTGTGGCGCGCCGTTTCGAATGTTGCTCGATTTTGAGCATCTTTTGAATTTGAAGGCCTCAAGGCCTGCGTTTTGCGCAGGCTTGCGCTCTACTTTTTAGAATTCAAAATTTAAACTGATGGTATTGGAGATTGGTCGGTTCCCAATCTCCATACACCCCTTCCCGACAAACGGGCTTCATTCTAAGCACGTTTTACTGCTTTTCGCAAAGAAAATCGAGACGAGACCCAACATATTCCTGCGGGCCCGTCCCAGCTACACAACTGGGGACCTCTAAAAACCGCTGCTTTCAGCCCAGCTTTTGCTCAGGCACGGTTTAATTTCAATTTCTGCTCGTTTTTTAAGCATGCCCTTTGGGCGTGTCTTCCGCCCTACTTCTCACGCATTGCCCCCCTTTAGGCGCGCCTCGGTCTTTGATGGCTTGTTCTTGTAGAACGTATCCACCCCGTCGTCGAGGTACTTGGCTAAGCGCTTGAGGTTGTAGCACGCAGCCATTATCGTCATGGATACCGTGGCGCGGGCCTGACCGATGGTGCGTATGAACTTGCCGCCCATGTGGCGTATCTGGACAAAGGGAGGCTCCACCCGTGCCCTGGTTTTGGCACTTCAGGATCAGAATGCGCACCATGACCGTTGTGGGGTCCGCCGGGCGCCCGCCCCGGATGGTGTCACCTCTGGGCAGCAGTTGATCGACAACCTGTGTCAGGTGAGCAAAGTCAATGTGCCGGGCAATGACCTGCAGTGGGTCGCCCAAAGTTTCGATCTTGTGCTTGCGCGCAGCATCGGCGAAGAGGTCGAACTTAATGGCGCTGCGCGCTTGCGGTTTGCTCATCGGGAGATTGTCGCGTTGGTTGGAGTGTTCCCGGGCGGGAGATGGGGGTTTTTAGAGGCTCCCGGTTGTTGACCCAGTACTTACCGTGCGCCAGAAACGCAATAGGAGTCGAACGGTTAATCAGGGCGTATTGGTGGGCATGAGGGGCTCCTGGGCGGGTTTCGGTTGGAAACAAGTTGTCTGCCTAGCCCTTGTCGAGCTTTGCCCCGCGCAGTCGCAGTGCATTGCTGATGACCGAGGCAGAACTCAGGCTCATGGCCAGCGCAGCGATCAGCGGTGAGAGCAGCCAGCCCGTCAATGGGAACAATACCCCCGCCGCCAGGGGCACGCCCAGGGCGTTGTAGACAAAGGCAAACGTCAGGTTCTGCTTCATGTTGGCCACCGTTGCATCCGACAGGGCCCGCGCCACCGCGATGCCGCGCAGGTCGCCCTTGACCAGCGTGAGCTGGGCACTGTTCATCGCCACGTCGGTGCCGGTGCCCATGGCAATGCCGACGTCGGCGCGGGCCAGTGCGGGAGCGTCGTTGATACCGTCGCCAGCCATGGCGACGACCCGCCCTTCCCTTTGCAGTTTCTCGACCAGGGCCAGCTTGTCGGCAGGCTTGACCTCGCCGTGCACCTCGTCAATGCCAAGCCGCTTGCCAACGGCCTGCGCGGTGGTCAACCCATCGCCGGTGGCCATCACGATGCGCAGGCCCGACTTGCGCAGGGCGGCCAGGGCATCGGGCGTTGTCGCCTTGATCGGGTCGGAGACGGCCAGCAGCCCGGCCAACTGTCCATCGACCGCCAGATGCATCACGCTCGCACCCTGGGCGCGCAGCGCTTCCGCCTGGGTCTTGAGTGCGTCCACCTTCACGCCAAGCTGTTCCATCAGCGCGGTATTTCCCAACGCCAGCGTTTTGCCTTCGACACGGCCGCGCACGCCAATGCCCGACTCGGAGTCGAACTGTTCGGGCTTGGCCAGGGTCAGCCCCTGCGCACGCGCCGCCGCCACAATGGCCGCAGCCAGTGGGTGTTCGCTGCCTTGGTCCAGACTGGCGGCCAGGCGCAGCACGTCCGCATTCTTGAAACCTTCAGCGGCCACCGCCTTTTCGAAGGCGGGCCGGCCTTCGGTGAGCGTGCCGGTCTTGTCGACGATCAGGGTGTCGACCTTGCGCAGGTTCTCGATCGCCGCAGCGTCGCGGAACAGCACGCCATTGGTCGCCCCCTTGCCGGTGGCGACCATGATCGACATCGGCGTGGCCAGGCCCAGCGCGCAGGGGCAGGCGATGATCAGCACCGCCACCGCATTGATGAGACCAAAGACCCAACCCTGCGCAGGCCCGAACAGACCCCAGGCAAAAAAGGTCAATAGCGCGATGGTGACGACGGTGACGACGAAGTAGCCCGCCACGACGTCGGCCATGCGCTGCATCGGTGCGCGCGAGCGCTGCGCCTGCGCCACCATCTGCACAATCTGCGACAGCACCGTGGCCGAGCCCACATGTTCAGAGCGCATCACCAGGGCGCCGCTGGTGTTCATGGTGGCGCCTATCAATTTGTCGCCCACGCGCTTGGTCACCGGCAGCGGCTCCCCGGTCAACATCGACTCGTCCAGCGCGCTTGTGCCTTCCACCACGATGCCGTCCACCGGCACTTTCTCGCCCGGGCGCACGCGCAATTGGTCGCCAACATGGACATTGGCGAGCGGCACGTCTTCCTCCGTTCCGTCGGCGGCGATGCGCCGTGCCGTCTTGGGCGCCAGGCCCAGCAGCGACTTGATGGCTGCCGAGGTCTGCGAACGTGCCTTCAGCTCCAGGATCTGGCCGAACAAGGTCAGCGAAATGATGACGGCAGTGGCCTCGAAGTACACGGCAACGCTGCCATCGACGACGAATGCGGGTGGAAATATCTGCGGCGCCAGGGTTGCCACCACGCTGTAGACGAAGGCCACACTGGTGCCCAGCCCGATCAGCGTCCACATGTTGGGGCTGCGATTGATCACCGACCGCACGCCGCGCACATAGAACGGCCAGCCAGCCCACAGCGCAACCGGCAGTGCCAGCGCAAATTCAATCCAGGTCTGGGTTCGCGGCTCGAACCAGTGCAGGGTGTGGCCTGCCATGGCCAGAATCATCACCACCACAGAAAACGGCAGCGTCCACCAGAGGCGGCGCGTGAAGTCGACCAGTTCCGGGTTCTCGTCATCGTCCAGTAGCGGTAGCACCGGCTCAAGTGTCATCCCGCATATGGGACAGTTGCCGGGATGGTCCTGGCGGATCTCCGGGTGCATCGGGCAGGTGTAGATCGTGCCGGCGAGTACTGGGGCGGTGTCCAACGGCGCAGCCGTGGCGAGATACTGCGACGGGTCGGCCGAAAACTTGCCTTGGCACTTCGCACTGCAGAAGTAATACGGACGCCCTTCATGCTCGAAGCGATGCTCGGACTGCTCTGTCACCGGCATGCCGCACACTGGGTCCTTCAGACTTGCTGGGTCTAATGGCGACGGCAGGCTATGGTGCGTGTGCCCCTCGTGTGCGTGGCTTGCGAGCGTGTTCATGGCGTTATTCCTTCTTATTCGTGAGATCGCTGGGCGGCGAGGCGTGACCACCGTGACCGCCGTGCCCATGAAACAGATGCATCAACGGGCAAGCCAGCAGCAGCAGGTAAATCCAGTTCCCGGCTACATGGTTCCAGTGCTCGCGCAGCAGATAGAAGCCACCGACCAGAGCGACCATCAGCAGCGCAGTCTTCAAAGGCCCGCCCAGTGCGATACCTTCACGCTGCGCCTCTCGATACCCGCTCTGAGAGCGATCGGATGGGTTCATGTCGGACGAACCCTGTGCGGTAGTTGGGTGATCGTGGTGAGCGGTGTTCATGGTCTTGGTCCTTTCATCGTGGGTCGGCGCTGTTGGTGCTGATCCTGGAGTTGAAGGTAAGCCTTGACATCATGTTAATGTCAAGGTCTATTCGGCGCTGTGCTCAGGCCTTTGGGTCGGTGTCGCGATCGAGCAGCGCCTTGCGTTGCTCATACTCTTGCGCCGAGATGTCGCCGTTGGCCAGCCGCCGCTTCAGCAACTCGTGTGGCGAGTCGCGCGGGCCGCGGCGCCGGTCGTCTGGCCGCCCCCACCCGTAGAACACGATGACTCCGATCAGCGCGAGCCAGAAAAGCCACCAGATCCAATGCATGCCACCCATGAAGTAGCCCCCGTCGTAGTACATATGCATCTCCTTGAGCCTCAGTTACCGGTTGGTACAGGGACAGTCAATCGGGCCTTGACGCGTTGCAGTCGCTCGTGCACCTCATGGGCGACTTTGGCTACCTCGGGGTTGCTGGTCATTTGCAGCACCGCCACCGGGTCCATGAAGCCGACGCTCAGGGTGCCGTCGGCCTCTTCGCGAACGACGACATTGCACGGCAGCAGCAGGCCGATGTCAGGTTCGGCCTCCAGCGCACGATGCGCCAGCGGCGGGTTGCAGGCGCCGAGGATGCGGTACGGCCGGCCCTCGACGCCAAGCTTGGCTTTCATCGTTGCTTGCACATCGATCTCGGTCAGGACGCCAAAACCCTCGGCCTTCAGCGCTTGCGTGACGCGGGCGACGGCTGCCGCAAAGTCCTTGTCGCCGATTGCGCAATGAAAGCCGTAAGCGACTGGCGCCGGCAGCGCCGGAGTGTTGTGTGAGGGTTGCATGGCTGGCCCCTCACTTCGCAGCCGGGGCCGACGGCAAGCGGTCCATCATCATCTGCATCATGGACTGCATCATGTTCATGCGCTGCTCCAGCATGCCCTGGCGCGCGGCCATGCTGCCCTGTTTGCCCGGCGCGGTGCCTGGACCCATGCCGCGACCCATGCCGCCCATGCCGCCCATGCCGCCCATGCCGCCCATGCCGCCCATGCCGCCCATGCCGCCCATGCCGCCCATCATGTTCATGCCGTTCTGCATAAGCGCCATTTGCTCGACCATCAAGGCATTGCGCTCTTCGGGCGTCTTGGCGGCCACCATCTTGTCGTGCATCTGCTGCATGGCCGTCATCTGTTCGGCATAGCCAGAACCGGTGGCGCCGGCACTCATTCCCATGCTAGGACTGCCCATTTGTGCCTGAGCGACCTGGGTGGCAGTGGCCGGTGCGAGGTGATGGCTGTCGTGCTGGTCGTCGGCAGCGGCCCAGGTCGATGCGGCGAGGGCGGCGCTGCTGAGGACAACGATAGAAACCAAAGTACGGGTGAAAGTCATGGTGAACTCCTGGTGAAAAAAAGACAGTGACTGCTAGCGGGGATCGCTCTGTGTGCGGTGCCCAGCACCGTTTGGAGCGTTGGCGTCCGAGTTTGAGCTCTGTACCTGGGTACAGAGTCAAGTCGGATTTGGAGGGCGCCGCGGATTGCAGGGCAAAAGGCCCCGCGCCGGGCGCCCCAAGTGGCTATAGCGCCAGTCGTGCGAAGCGGGTGCGCAGTGGCACACCCGGACTGGGTGCCAGCAATGCCGGCCAACCGGTGTTCCGCGGGGGTACGGCCAGCCCCGCTACCGGCGATGACTGTCGCACGATGCCCTGGGAAGGCAACGTTCAGATTGGCGTCGGACACCCATTTGCGGGCAAGCTGGCTGTGGTCGCACGCAGCTTCAGTCGGGCGCGTCCGCCCTGGGTCGGCACTCTCTGCGTACACAGCAGTGATGCCGAAGTTCGAGAGAAAATGCATTCTTATCTGGATCTTCCTGATCCAACTCCCGCTGGGGTGGGGTACGGGCCAAGGCAATGCATTTTGAGCATGAGAAATCGACAAACAACCGACGGAGCCACGCTGACGATGACCATTGGCCGTCTGGCTCGGGCTGCTGGCGTCGGAGTCGAGACCATCCGGTATTACCAAGGCAGGGGGCTGCTGCCAGTCCCTCCGTCGACTGGTGGAATCCGGTACTACGCACCCGACTTGGTCGCCCGCATCGGATTCATCAAGCGGGCGCAGGGATTGGGGTTTTCGCTGGACGAGATTGCGACGCTGCTGAACCTCGCTGACGGACGCAATCGCGGAGGCGTACGCGCTGTGACGTCGGCGCGGCTGGAACAGATTCGCGCCAAGCTGGTCGACCTTTCGCGCATGCAGCGCGCGTTGGACGACTTGCTGGCCAATTGCATGGCGACTGGTGAGGTTCATCCGTGTCCGATCATCGAAGCGCTATTGGGTGGTGCAACCTGAGGAAGCCTTCAAAGAGACCCTCAATTCACCTCGATCGTCCCCACCATGCCGGCTTCCCTATGGCCCGGCACCAAGCATGCGTAGGTCACCGTTCCTGCCTTTGCAAATTGCCAGACGATGCCGCCGCGTTGGCCAGGGGACAGAGTGATCTGATTCGCCTCCTTGTGCGCCCTGCCTGGCATCTTCTGCATCATTTCGGCGTGCTCATCAATCTCTTCGGCCGTGCCAATCACCATTTCGTGCGGCACCTTGCCCTTGTTGACAATGAAGAAGCGCACGGTCTCACCAGCCTTGACACTGACGTCGCCTGGCGTGAAACGCATCGAGTCATTCATTTCGACAGCAATAGTGCGGCTGACGTTGGCAGGGTCCCCCGCCATACCAGCCAGCGATTCGTGCACTTCGTTGTGCATGCCGTGCATTCCAGCCATGTCGTGCCCCGACGCAGATGCTAAAACCGCGTTCGGTGCGCTGTGATTGCCTTCAGTGCTATGAGTGGCGTGGTCGCCAGTTGCCATTGCCAACGCCGGCAACGCGGCGAAGGCCAGAAATGAGAGCATCGTGTTCAGCTTGTTCATGGGAATTACTTTTAAAAGGTGACAAAAGGATAGAAACGTAGGTTGTTGGTGGAGGCGCCATGTGATTTGCACAGCGGATATCAGAACCAGAATCGAACGCCAGCAACGTAGCGAGTGTTTCGAGTCGGCTCGCCTGCCGCGCGCATCAGATCTGCAGTCTGACCAAAGTGATTGGTCCATTCGATACCGACGTAGGGTGCAAACTGGCGGGAGAATTCATAACGAACGCGAACGCCAGTGCTGAGGTTGGAGAGGCCTTTGCCAATCCCGCGATCGGCATCACTCTTTCCGTAGAGGTTGGCCTCGATACGTGGTTGCACAACTAACCGCTGCGTGACAAGAAGCTCGTATTCGGCGCCGAGACGCAGCGCCGTCCGACCACCCGAGCCAACATAGGCTGCGGCATCGACGTCAAACCAATAGGGGGCGAGCCCTTGCACACCGAAAGCCAACCAGGTTCGATTTGGGCCGGTGCCGCTGTCATGGCGCACCCCCAATTGGGTGTCCCAGAACGTTGAGACGGCATGGCTCCACAGCGCCTCGGTACGGGCGTCCTGCAGTTTCCCGCTGGCAACCTCACCTTCAGCCTTGAGGACCAATTTGTCGTAGTCCCGACCGAAGCGCGCAAGGACGTCGTACGCGCCCGAGTTGCTTCCACCGCTGCGTACCGCTTCAAAGTTGTCAAACAGGATCGAGCCAAATGGTGTTTCGTCTGCCAAACGAAGCCTTGGAACACCTTGGAGCGCATAGGGGCCGGACTGCAGGGTGAACCCACCCGAATAGGCGTGCGGGTCACGCGCGTCGGACGGTGCGGAACCTCCTTGCATCTGCATCCCGCTGTGATCCATCACGGGGCTCTCTGCCCTTTCCGCGCTCGTTGGGCTCATGGAATGGACCAGCGGCGCCGGCACTGGCGGTGGGTCGGATGCCGCCATGGACAAGGAACTGGCAAACAGAAATGCCGTTGTCACAAGCGAGCGGTTTCGCAGTGTTTTCATTGATTGAATCTCTAGAATAGCTATCTTTCTCACGACACCACCACCTCGCGGAACATACCCGCGTCCATGTGGAAGGCCAGATGGCAATGCCACGCCCAGCGGCCGACCGCGTCGGCCGTGACCAGGAAACTGATGCGCTGCGCCGGTTGCACGGGGATCGTGTGGCGACGGACCTGGAAGCGGCCATCGGGCTGCTCCAACTCACTCCACATGCCGTGCAAGTGCATGGGGTGAGTCATCATCGTGTCGTTGTGCAAGATGACCCGCACGCGCTCGCCGTAGCCCATATGGACGGGCGTTGACTGGCCGAATTCCAGCCCGTCGAGCGACCAGGTGTAGCGTTCCATGTTGCCTGTCAAGTGCAGCTCGATTTCGCGCTCGGCACCACGGGGGTCAAGCTGGCCCCCTACGGTGTGCAGATCTGCCAACGTGAGCACGCGGCGACCGTTGTTGCGCAACCCGACCCCTGGATCGTCGAGGTTGGTACGCGGCATATCCACGCGCATGTCGGTGCTGGCACCATATTCAGTGCGGGCATGCCGAACCGTTTGACTGGGCGGCACAGACCCTTTGCTCATGCCCATGCCCGACATAGCGCTGTGGTCCATGCCTTTCATGCTGCCGTGATCCATGCCGGACATTCCCGCCATACCAGCCATACCAGCCATACCAGCCATACCAGCCATACCATCCATACCATCCATACCATCCATACCAGCATGGCCCATGCCCGCCATCCCGCTGGTCGCACCGTGGTCCATTCCGGGCATTCCACCCATGGAGCCCATCATGTCGGTCATTGAGAGAGCGACCACGGGATCTACGTGTGGCACGGGGGCCTCCAGCCCGGTTCGCACTGACAGCGTGCCACGTGCATAGCCTGTGCGTTCCATGGATTGCGCAAACACGGTGTATGCATCGTCCTTGGGTTGCACGATGACGTCGTACGTCTCGCCGGGACCAAAGCGAAACTCGTCGACCGTCACAGGATCCACATTCACTCCGTCTGACTGCACAACTGTCAACTTCAAGCCCGGAATGCGCACGTCGTAAAACGTATTGGCCGCACCGTTAATGAAACGCAGCCTTACTCTTTCACCAGGAAGGAACGCACCATTCCAGTTCCCTGCGGGCGTTGTGCCATTCATCAGATAGGTGAGCGTGACGGCAGACAAGTCCGACAGGTCGGTCGGGCTCATGCGCATCTCGTTCCACATCTTGCGCTTGGCCAATGCGGCCTTGGCGCCATCACGCGACACATCGCGTAAAAAGTCAGGCGCAGTCGGCTGGTTGAAGTTGTAGTAATCGCCCTGCGTCTTGAGCTTGGCGAAAACGCTCATCGGATCCTCGTCTGTCCAATCCGACAGTTGCACCACGTGATCGCGGTCGGCACGGATGGATTCGCCGTCCTGTGGTTCGATCACGATGGCACCGTACAGTCCGGTCTGCTCCTGCATGCCCGAGTGCGAGTGGTACCAAAAGGTCCCGCTTTGTTCGACCTTGAAGCGGTAGGTGAAGGTCTCGCCGGGCAAGATGCCAGCAAAACTGATACCTGGCACGCCGTCCATTTGGAATGGCAAGATCATGCCGTGCCAGTGGATGGAGGTGGCTTCTCGCAAACGATTGGTGACGCGTATCGTGACCGTATCGCCTTCACGCCAGCGCAACGTGGGTGCTGGAATGGAGCCATTGATTGCGGTTGCCACTCTCGCCTTGCCCGTGAAATTCACGGGCAGTTCAGCGATCTCCAAAGAAAACTCCGTGCCTCTCAACTCGGGGGTGCCGGGCGAGGCACGCCTTTGACCGAGCAACTGGGCCGCTTGCAACCATGGGGAAGCACTGGCGAGAACGCCGCCTGCGGCGAGCCCCTGCACGAAGCGGCGACGAGAAGAAAGAGCCGACTTTGAAGCGGGAAGAGGAGGAAAAAGCATAAAAGATCAGGTCTCCGTCTGAAGTAGCAGAACAAGTGACCATGATCTTCTTGCCGCCCCTATGCGGGCATGACCAAAACATTACATCTCTGTAATCTGGGTCCGCGACTTCGTTGCGACATGCGGCGGAAGAAACCGCGCTGGATGGATCGGCGCACTGCGGGCGCTTTCCCGCTTTGTGCCGACCCACCGCAACTCACTTAGCGCCGCCGCTGTGCATCTCGCCAGCCCCGCTCAGCGGTGTGAAGCGAGCCTGTGCAGCGGTCTTGC
Organism: Simplicispira sp. GW247-4R2A; assembly: GCF_059424465.1. Taxonomy (NCBI): domain Bacteria; kingdom Pseudomonadati; phylum Pseudomonadota; class Betaproteobacteria; order Burkholderiales; family Comamonadaceae; genus Simplicispira; species Simplicispira sp. GW247-4R2A. The sequence continues at coordinate 14,341 of NZ_JBWKZM010000015.1, forward strand.
CAGCAGGCGTGATTGACACGATGGCTTTGAGATCCGGCGTAGACGCGTACTTACCCAGGCCCTTGAGGAGGTTGTCACCATCGGGCGTGAGAGTGACGGTGGTGCGCGTTTTTCCAGACAGCAAGGTTGCGCTGCCGGTAGCGCCGGCTGCGGGAATCTTCTGTCCTGCATGGTCCGTCAAATACACAGACACGGGTTTCTCTTTCGCTCCTGGACTCGTGCGGTCCACGACCAACTCAAAGTGGTACACACCCGCCATGCGCAGCTGGCCCCCATGCGGCGCCTTTTGCGTATCGAGGTAGGCATCGTCGTGCGCCAGCGCGCTGCCAGCAGCCAACAAGCCGCCAAGCACCAAGGCCGAGATGGAAAAGACTTTTTTCATGATTTCGTTCTTTCGTTCAGATTCCCGGGGCCCGTTGGCACCGGGCGGTGGGTTAAATCAGAAGGTTTCTGGCTGTTCTTCACCGACCTTGGCAGCCAGCAGCCGCATCAAAGGCTTTTTGCCCCAACGCCAGAACATCAGCGGGGTAAGAAAGGTATCGAGCAAGGTCGAACTGACCAGGCCACCAAAAATGACCACGGCGACGGGGTGCAGAATTTCTTTGCCCGGCGCGTCGGCCGACACCAGCAAAGGCACGAGCGCAAAAGCGGCGACCAAGGCGGTCATCAACACCGGCGTGAGCCGCTCCAACGAGCCCCGCACGATGAGTTTTCGACCAAAGCTCTCGCCCTCAAATGCGCACAGGTTGATGTAGTGGCTGATTTTCAGAATTCCGTTACGGGTGGCGATGCCGGTTAGGGTGATGAAGCCGACCAAAGCCGCCACCGACAGGGGCTGGCCTGATATCCACAGCGCGATGACACTTCCCACCAGCGCGAGGGGAATGTTCCCCATGATGATGAGGGTCAGCGCGGTCGAGCGGTAGCGGCTGTAGAGCACCAGGAAGATCATGGTGAGCGACAGCATTGCCAGCATCGCGATAAGGCGAGAGGCCTGTTCCTGCGCCTGGAACTGCCCTTCCAGCGAGATCGAATAGCCTTCTGGAAGCGCTTTGGCGGCAAGTTCCGAGCGGATATCCGCCACCACCTTGGCCATGTCGCTGCCATCGGTGTTGGCCGATAGCACGATGCGACGGCGTGAGTTTTCGCGGCTGACTTGGTTGGGCCCGTCGCCGTCCTCAATCGTCGCCATGTTGGATAGCGGCACGGCGCCGGTGGGGGTTTCAATCATCAGGCTCTGCAGCGCATGCAGACCGCGGTCTTTCTCGGGCAGGCGCACCACGAGATCAAAGCGCCGATTCCCCTCCACAATCTGCGTGACGCGCTCGCCTTCGACCATCTGCTCCAGGGATCGGAGCAGCGTGCCCGGGGCGACGCCATAGCGTCCCAGCTTGTCGTAGTCCACGTGTATCTTGATCTGTGGAATCAGCACCTGTTTTTCGATCTGAAGATCGGTCAACCCGGGGACCCGGGCCAGGCGGGTGCGCAGATCGGCGGCCAGCGCGCGCAAGGTGTCCAGGTCGTCGCCATACACCTTGAGCGCAATCTGCGCTCGCACACCCGAAAGCAGGTGGTCAAGCCGGTGCGATATCGGCTGACCCACGTTGCTCGCAGCGGGCAACACGCCCAGTCGGGTGCGTATGTCCTGGATGATCGCGGTGCGGCTGCGCTCGGAGGCCTTCAGGTCCACATCCATCTCGGTGTAGTGCACCCCCTCGGCGTGCTCATCGAGCTCGGCGCGCCCGGTGCGCCTCCCGACCTGCGTCACTTCTGGCACGCCGGCCACAATCTGCTCCGCAAGCACGCCAATGCGATTGGATTCGGCCAGCGATGTGCCAGGGTTGAGCACAACGTTCACGGTCAGCGTACCCTCGTTGAAATCGGGCAAAAAGGAGCGTGGGAAAAATGGAATGGTGGCCGCGGCCATCACCACCGCCAGAACCGCCGCCAGCAACATGGCACCGGCATGGCCGAAGGACCAGTGCAGCAATTTTGCGTCCCAACGCTTGAGATGCGCCACCAGCCAACTGTCGCCATGGCCCATCTGCTTCATACGCGGCAGCAGGTAATACGCCATCACCGGTGTCAGCGTGACGGACACGACCATGCTGGCCAGAATGGACACGATGTAGGCCACCCCCAATGGGGAGAAGAGCCGCCCCTCAATGCCCGGCAACACAAAAAGCGGCACAAACACCAGCACGATGATGACAGTGGCGTACACGATGGCGGAGCGCACTTCCAGCGTTGCGCTGGCGATAACCTCGGCCACTGGGCGCGGGACCGCCAGGGCACTGTTGAGTTTGAGCCGCCGCAAGACGTTTTCCACCCCCACGACAGCGTCGTCCACCAGCTCGCCAATCGCAATCGCCAGGCCCCCCAGTGTCATGGTGTTGATGGACAGACCGAAGTAGTGAAACACCAGGGCCGTGACCAACAGCGAGACCGGGATGGCGGTGAGCGAAATCAGCGTGGTGCGTACGTTCAGCAAGAACAAGAACAACACCACCGCCACAAGAATGGCACCGTCACGCAGGGCCTCTTGCACGTTGCGCACCGAGTGCTCAATAAAGTCCGCCTGCTTGAAGAGGAACTGGGGCGCTTCGATGCCGGCGGGCAAGCCTTTTTTCAGCTCCTCCATAGCACGTTCAACCTCGCGGGTCAGCGTCACGCTGTCGGCGCTGGGTTGTTTTTGCACCGACAAAATAACGGCGGGCTTGCCGTTGTACCCGCCGTCGCCGCGTTTGAGCGCTGGAGCGATCTTCACGTCGGCCACCTGACTGAGCAGAATGGGTTGCCCGTTCTTCACGCTCACCACGACGTTTTGGAGATCCTGCAAGCGGCTGGTTCGTCCAATCTGGCGAATCAGGTATTCACGTCCCTGGGATTCGAGAAACCCCCCACTGGTGTTGGCACCAAAATCGCGCAGCGCGCCTTCGAGTTTTTCACGCTCGACGCCTAGAGCCTGCAGTTGTGCAGGACGGATCTCGACGCGGTACTGGCGTACCTCGCCACCGATGGGCGTGACTTGGGCAATGCCGGGGATCGTCAGCAGTCGGGGGCGCATGACCCAATCGGCGTACTCGCGCACCTGCATGGCGCTGACCTTAGCGGGGTCGGCCGGCAAAGCGATCAACAGGATTTCCCCCATGATGGAAGAAATTGGCCCCATTTGGGGCACGACGCCCTGGGGCAATTGCTCTCGCACCAAGTTCAGGCGTTCGCTGATTTGCTGGCGGTTGCGGTAGATGTCCGACCCCCATTCGAACTCTACATAGACGATGGACAAGCCGATGCCGGAGACCGAGCGCACGCGTGTAACTCCAGGCATGCCGTTCATGCCCGATTCAATGGGGACGGTGACGAGTTGCTCGACCTCTTCAGGGGCCATGCCCCCGGCTTCGGTCATCAGCGTCACCGTCGGCTTGTTAAGGTCGGGGAAAACATCCACCGGCATCTGGCGCACCGTGAGCACGCCATAGACGACCAGCAGCAGCGAGATACCCAGGACGATCAGGCGCTGCCTGAGGCTGGTGCGAATCAAATAGGCGAACATCTCAGCGCACCTGGGCCAGCAGCCCTGCTCCGTCCGTTACCACCCGGTCGCCTTGGTTCACCCCTTGCGTCACTACCAGTTCGGTGGCGCTCAGGGGCTGCACTGTCACTTTGCGTTGTACGAACCGCTCCGCCTCGGTATGCACCCAGACAGCGGTCTCGCCCGAGGTAATTTTGATGACCGCAGTGCGCGCAAGCGCCGCGCCATGAACACTGCGGGTCGTGCTGGCATGCACCGTTACAGGCTGCCCCACTGCGACGGCCGCGCTGCCCGGACGCACGCTAAACAAAAGCACCAACGCCTGCTCGCGCAGTTGTCGCCCGGTGCCTACATAGTTGAGATCCAGGACGCCCCCGGGTACGGCGGCGCTTGCTTTGGCGGCGATACCAGCGGTGAGGGCCGGATCGTACGCCAATGCTTCCACAGCCAGACGCGACGGGTCAACTACCTCGAACAGAACTTCTTTCGCGTCGACCACCTGCCCTGCGACCACGTTTGAGGCGCTAATGACACCCGAGATCGGGGCACGAAGGGCTTCCGCGCCACTCAAACCGCTGTGCAGTGCGCTGCGACGCCTGCGCAGCGCGTCACGCTCCAGGCCAGCTGCATCGATCACCGACTGAGGTACAGCTCCTTCGAGTTCCGCGTAGCGCACCACTTTACGTTCGGAAATGGCGAGTTGGGCGTCGATTTCAGCAATCTGTGACTGGCTAGCACCGCGCTCCAGACTGTTAATCACCGGCTGCAACCGTGCAAGCACTTCTTCCTTGCGCACGACCTGCCCAAGAACCGGCAAAGTCGGCCCCGCAGCTTCCACGCGCCCAGCTTGCCCCGCTTGCACCAACCCACCGGCATTTGCGTTGGCAACGACTTTGCCTGCAAGTTCAAGCGAAGCCGGCACGTCCCGCAACTCAGCGAGCTGCGTGCGCAGACCCAGCTGACGCTGCACAGCTTTGGGCACAAACAGGCTGCCATCGGCCAGCCGCTGTGGTGTGGCGCTACTTGGTGGTACCAGGGCCTCATTGCCGCGCGCCAGGTTTGCTGCGGGAGCCGCTATAGCGGGTGGACTCGAACTGTGTTCTTCGTCGCCGTGTGCGAGCGCTTGGTTGGTGAGGACGAGCAGCGCGCTGCTAGCCGCGAGGACTATTTTTAGGGGTTTCATCAAAGAGCGCCTTGTTCAGGAGGGAGCGGTTCTGCGTCGACGCAGCCAAGCAAAAACGAGGAAGGCGAAGACCAGCACAGCACCCACAATCCAGCTGGAGCGGCCGGCAGGCAAGGTCGTGCCAGCCTTTGCAGCGGAGGTCGCTACCACATCCGCAGGAATATCCAGCGTCGCACTAAGCAGATCCGCCGTATCGGCGGCCTGCACCGAAATGGTCAGCGCATGCGTGCCCGGTAGCGCCCATACACCGCCTGTCACACGGTAGGCTCCAGGGACTACCTCGGCAGCAGTGGCTTGCAGGTCGCCGCTTTGCACCTCCACCTGAGCGCCGATCACTGGCTCGTTGCTCGCAAAGCTGTCCAGGAAGAGCAGCAAAGACGGCCCTTGCTGCTCGATCACCAGCTCGAAATCACCTGTCTGGGCCTCTGCGCGCGGTGCTGACGCGACTGTCGGCACAGGCACGGGTGCATCGCCGTGATCTTCGCCACCGTGGGCAAAACTCGCGATGGGCATTGCTACCAGAGCCATAGCGAAATAGAGAATGCGCAGAAATTTCAAGGAAGAACTCCCAGGGATTGATTCAAACGGGACTGCCAGGCGTAAAGCGAGATTTCGTCACGCTTGAGAGCGACCTCTGCGTCTTGCGCAGCCGCTCGCGCCCGCAGCAGGGCGGGAAGGTCGGACTCGCCAAGCGAAAAACTTTTCTCGGCCAGACCAAGGGTGTCGGTGGCAAGCTTCAAGCGCTCACGGGCAAGCTGAAGTTGCTGCTGGCCTGCCGCAAGCTCGCGCCTCGCTTTGCCAGTTTCTTGCAGCAGCCTGCGTTCCTGTAGATCAACCTGTCCTTCGGCCTGTGCCAGTTCTGCTCGTGCTGCCGCGCTTTCTTGGCGCGCACGCGGTCCCAACGAGAACGGCAGTGTGAGCTTGAGGCCCAGGGCGTTGGAATAAGGCTCCCCACGGGTACCGCGATCTCTCACCACACGCAGTGCCAGTTCGGGTGCTTCACGCTGCGATGCGTCAGCGAGGGCTACCCGGTCGCGTGCAAGCTGGGCGGCGGCCAGATCAGCAGCAATCTGCGGATGGACTGCGGGCGCTGCGTGGCCCGGCAGGACCGCGCGTTCGGGTATGAGCGTTTCAGGGGCATCCATTGCGCTGAGTGCGCGAAACGCCGCCTCTGCCTGCAGGCGTTCAGAATGCGCCGTCGCAAGTGCTGCCTGGGCGTCCAGTCGTTCACTGCTTGCCAGATTGGCGTCCACGCGCGCCAACTCGCCCGCCTTGGTGCGGCGAATCACGTCGCCTTCGAGGCTCGCGGCGGTACGCGCACGGCGCTGTGCAAGCTCTTCGGCATTGCGTGCAGTGGCGACGGCCCACCAGGCTTCCCGGAGTTCTCCTGCCAGTTGCAGACGCAGGGCGCGCTGACTGGCACGCACGTCTTCGCGGGTGCTTGCGCTAAGAGCCTTTTGTGCGTTCTGTTGGCGAGGCAGCCACAGCGGGGCGGCAATCTCAAGCTCCCACTCCTGCCTGCCACCGTCAGCGCCCAATTTGTCATTGAGCGTCGTCAAGGAAGCCGACAAGGGCCGAGGCGTCAGGCTTGCTGCCGCCTCAACCAGAGCGTCGGCAGCTTGCGCACGCGGCACCGCAGACATGGCAACGGGATGGTGCGCCCACGCTCTCTCCAAAGCATCTGCCAAGGTTTGTGCGCCTGCTGGCATAACCGCAAATAGGCCTAGCACCAGGGCACTCAAGGTTTTCATCAAAGGGTTCCCAACTTGTTGTTCTCTGCACGATCAACGGTGCCATACACCAGCGAAAGAGCTGCATTCAGAAGTGAGCGCGATGGTGCCTGTGCCCCGCCTACGCGCAGCTTTCCGCTACATTACAAATTCGTAATGTGGCGATTTCGCTGAACCTTCCCTGCACAATTGCCGCATGAAAGTTCTGATCGTCGAAGACGAACTCAAGACAGGTGACTACCTGCGCCAGGGGCTGGCTGAAGCAGGTTTTGCGGCCGACTTGGCGCGCACGGGCACGGACGGATTGCACCTCGCACTGACGGGGGACTACGACCTGCTGGTCCTCGATGTCATGCTCCCAGGACTCAACGGTTGGCAGCTTTTGCAAACCCTGCGGCGCAGCGGCAATGCGCTGCCGGTGCTGTTTCTCACCGCGCGCGACCAGGTCGAGGACCGTGTCAAAGGGCTGGAACTCGGAGCGGATGACTACCTGGTCAAGCCGTTCGCGTTTTCTGAGTTTCTCGCTCGGGTGCGCACCTTGCTGCGGCGCGGCAAAGGAACCATTGAACCGACAGTGCTACGGATCGCCGACCTGGAACTGGATCTGATGCGACGCCGGGCGCAGCGCGGGGGACATCGTATTGACCTGACTGCCAAGGAATTCGCGTTGCTCGAACTCTTGCTGCGGCGCCAGGGAGAAGTGCTGACGCGCTCGCTGATTGCATCGCAGGTATGGGATATGAACTTTGACAGCGATACCAACGTGATCGAAGTGGCCATGCGCCGCCTGCGTGCCAAGATGGACGACGACTTTGAGCCCAAGCTGTTGCGCACCATTCGCGGCATGGGGTATGTGCTGGAGGCATCGGACTGATGGGCTCGCGCCTGACGCTGACGGCGCGGCTGACGCTGCTGTTCACTATTGGTTCAGCAGTGGTTCTGCTCACCTTAGGCTGGCTGGTAATGGCAGCCATCGCATCGCACTTCGACGAGCTTGATCGCGACGAACTCTCGGGCAAGCTTGACTATGCTGCGCAGCTTGTCGCCACCATGGACCGGCCGCTCAACAAGGAGCTTGTGGCAAAGGCGCTTGCCTCCACTTTTGCCGGGCACCATGAGGTTGTGATGCAAATTCGCGGCCCGCACGGGACAATTTGGTTTGCTTCACCCAACGTGGAGTTTCCGGCTACTTGGGCTACCCCCTCTGGACTTTATCGTTGGCACGCGGGGGGACGAACGTTTCACGGGTTGGAAATGACTTTGCGGGGCGGGACGCCGGCTGGAGGCGCGCTCACACTGGTGTTGGCCTTGGATACGGCACACCACGAACGATTTCTGCATCACTTTCGCATCACGCTCTGGCTGTTCATTGCCTGCGCCGTGATTCTCATGGGTTTGCTCGGCTGGGTTTCGGCGCGGCGAGGTCTGGCGCCCCTGCGGGCCATGCGCGAGCGCGCTGCCACGGTGACAGCCTACAGTTTGGACCGCAGGCTTTCGGTGCAGGCCGTGCCGCCGGAATTGGCCGAGCTTGCTCTTACTCTCAATGAGATGCTAGAAAGACTGGAAGATGCGTTCAAGCGCCTTTCAGATTTTTCTGCCGACCTTGCCCATGAACTGCGTACACCCGTGAGCAACCTGATGATGCAGACGCAAGTCGCATTAAGCCTTCCGCGAGATGCAGATAGCTATCGAGCCATTCTCGAATCCAACTCGGAGGAATACGAACGTCTTGCCCGCATGATTTCCGACATGCTACTTCTGGCAAAGGCTGAAAACGGACTTGTGCTGGTGCATGAAGAGCTCGTTGATTTGGCACACGAAGTACGCCAGCTGTTCGACTTCTACGAGTTATCGGCCGACGAGAAGCACATCTGCTTGCAGGTGCGCGGCGAAGGGACACTGCACGGCGACAGATTGATGCTGCGCCGCGCCTTGGGCAACCTCATCTCGAACGCGTTGCGTCACACGCCGTTGGGAGGAACCATCTGCGTAGAAATTAGCCAAGACGGGGCGCAATTGCGGATTCAGGTGCGGAACACGGGAGAGCCGATTGCAGCTGCCCATCTGGCACGGTTTTTTGAGCGATTCTACCGCGCCGATCCCGCGCGGCAGCGCGATGCAGGCGAAGGCACAGGCCTAGGACTTTCCATTACACAGGCGATTGTGCGTGCACATGGGGGTGAAGTCTCGGCTGCATCAAGTGACGGGGTTACAAATTTTTCGCTGTTTTTCCCCAACTGAGATTAGCCAGAAGTGCCTGCCGCTCGCGTTCTTGCGCAATGATCTGCTTGCTAGTCTATTTCTCGGTTTCTGGCGGAAAGTCTCTGGAGTTCAACCACTGCCTCCTATCGTGACAGGCAAAAGTGCCCCGTTGCGGCTTTGAACTGATCCCAGAAGCTGAACAAGTTCTCACCCTAGGTTCGCGAGCTTACTGTTCGCATGGTGCGCGAGCCCCGAGGCGACTACCCGTCGTTGTGGGCACGGGCGCAGTTAGCTGCATGACTTATAGCGCTTGGCTCGCCCGCCGCGCGCGCGAGCGCAGTGGTCAAGCACTGGGTACAGAAGACACTCCGTCTTGCCGCTCCCCGTGCCGGTGGCCACGTTTGCCCGCCACAAAGGTGAGGCCAACCTACACACAGGGGGCCTTTGAGCCACGTCTCCTCATGATCGACAAAACGGCCCATCAAACCGTGGTTGAAAGCGTCGGCGGGCTCGAAGGCGGAAACCAGAAAATGATTCAGGGCCGTCTGGATGTCGTGGGCAAGCAGGGATGGGAGCATGACGTCTCAGTCAGCGGGGGATCGATCGGGATGTGGTCAAACCCAGCGCAAGGAATCCGGGCGCCAAGTGGCCGTCGCCTGACTGTTGGCGGCTGCCACCTTTGTGGGAGGCCACAGCAGGTCGCCCAGCAGTGCGACAGTGTCACCCAGGCTGGCTGCGTCGATACGGTTTTTGTTCAAGAAGGCCTGCCACTGGCGCAGCTTGGCGGCGTCTGCGCTGAACTGCTTGGTCAGGGCCAATGGGCGCTCCGTGGGCAGTGCTGTCTGGCGCCGGGCAAAGGTGGCGGCAATTGCCATGGCCAGCGTGGCGCCGTCGAGTTCCGTGCGCCGTGCAATCACCGCGAGATCGAACAAGTCCTTCATGCGGCTGTTCGCCTGCCCCAGCATCACCATGGCCTGGTACTTCTCAGCAATCACGGTATAGACCGGATACACCCGCAGCGTCGGGGCTTGGAAGTCGTTCAGCAAAGTGGGATAAGCCACGGTCTGCGGCCCCGGCGTCACGGCGTCGCCAAAGCCCACGTCGATTTGCAGCGCACAGCGCGCGGAACCTATGCGCGCCACCAGCGTGATGCGGGTGCCGCCATAGGTGTTATCTTCGCGAATGGCCTGCGCCTGCACAGATTCAGGGTCGAACACGATGCCGTCGCCCAAGTCCATGGCGGCGACTTCGCGGAAGGTGGCGATCAGGTTCCCCTCATCGTCGGGGCCAAAGCCCTGCAAATCGGCATCCCGTGTCGGGCGGTGCGGGGTGTCGTACCACAGTGCAAAGAGCAGCGCTCCCTTGAGCAAGAAACGGTCGACATACAGCGAGGTGCTAACACGGGCCAGAAGGCGCTCCATCGCGAAGCGGTTAAGCAGCAGGCTGTAATCGTCACCCCGTTGCTTGGCAAGCGTCAGCAACCGGGCAAGGATGGACGCAGAGAGATTCGCGTTCATTGAGTGATCGCCTCCAGGTAGGGCTGCATGACACGTTCGACGCGATTGATCTTGGCGAAGTGTCTCAGATCGTCCATGGTGACCTTGCGGCTGCGCCAGGCATCTTTCAGCGCCTCCAGCGCCACGTCCAGGCCGATCTTGTTGCGGAACTTGAAGCAGTCCGTCACCGTTTTGGCGGCGCTGTACACGCGGATGGGGGCACCATGCTCGGTCACCGTCTGGATGCCGTCGCTGTACGCAGCGCCCCGCAGGCGCGTGATGCGCAGCGTTGGGTAAGTCAGTGCTGGGGCCTGCGTGCCTTCAGGCAGCGCGACCCATACCTCGTGGGGCAGTTGCGTGCCGATTTCGTGCCATTGCAGCGCGCTCAGCAGGCACAGCACGGCCTTGGGCACGCGCTGACACACCTCTATCAATGTCTGGTGCTCGGTCACTTCGGCGTCGGGCAGCGCGTACAAACCGCGCCCCAGCCGGTGCAGCTTGCCCGCCTGGTGCAGCCTGATCAGGAACTGCGGCGACCAGCCGTGTTCGCGCACATCCACCGCCCGCAGCACGCGCCGGTGCCGAGCCAGTTCGAGTATGTGGTCGGATTGGTTCATGGGTCCCTAAGTTTAATATTCACATTACATTTTTTCAAGTCATGTGATTTGCATCCGGCAGGGAGTCCGTTGACTTGCTCTATGGCCGGCGCCACGAAGGACGCGCAGCGCTACGGCGTCCAGGTGTGGCCTGTAGACGTGATGCACAGCGACGTGGACGCCAGCTTGGAAGAGCTGCCCGAATTTCCTGCCATGCGGCTCGGCCTGCGCATGGTCAGAGGGCTGCAGAGCCAGAGCGCTGAGCGCATCGTGCAGGAGCGAAGCAGAGCGCCGTTCGACAGCGCGCAAGACCTGGCCCGGCGGTGCCACCTGGAACTGCACGAGATGAAGCTGCTGGCCGCTGCCGGTGCGCTGCAGAGCCTGGCGGGGCATCGCCGGCAAAAGGTCTGGGAGACGGCTGCCCTGCATGCGGTGAATCTACGCGACGAACGGACGGTGCTGGCGCAATTGCCGGCCGCTTTCGAGCACTTCAACGAGGTACATCCGCACTCATCGCTGAAAATGCGTTCGCCTCGGGAGTTCAGGCGGCACCAAGCCGCACAGGTGCGCCAGGAACCATCGACGGACCAGGCGCTTTATTGCGAATAGGACGGGGCCGGGAATACAGGGGCAACATCACGGGGACGGCGGCGTCGACATTGCTTCGATCAAGCCAGCGCATGTGCGAAGCGTCTACGTTCAGCAGGTCAAGCTTCACTGCAAGCCGGGCGGCGCCGGCTCGGTGGTGGCCGCATTGCACAGCTATTTTCGATATCGCTCCTCGCTGGGCGATCAGGTTCATGCCTTGATCGGAGCGGTATCCACTCCCGCCAATTGGCGGCTCGCGACGCTTCGGCTCAACTGCGGTCATCAAGTTATCCCGGAGATGGATGCGCATCGATCGTTTTTAGGCCGTTTGCGACCTAAACCTGACGTCCGTTGCTGACTTCGCAGCGGTGTTTGTGGAGCACGGCAGCGGATACACACAACGTCCACTTAAAGAATCTTCTACTCACGCAGCGGGCCAACCGCTTTACTGCGGATTTAACCCAGGCCAGCTTCTCAGAAGGTGATACTGACCGGCCACCATTCACTGGTGTCCTGAAAGTTGCAACGCATACACCACCAGCATCAAAGCCGGCGATGCGTGTCGAGTGGCGTAATAAGCGTGGTACCCATCAAACGTGGTTGCCCATTCGTCGAGCACGGAGACCAGCCGACCCGCAGCAACATGTTCCTTGACAGCATCGGATGGCAGCCATGCCAGACCAAGCCCGGAAAGCGCTGCCGAGAGGATGAGTTCGCTACTGTTGAAAACCAGCCTCCCGGTGACATGGGCGTTGACGCTTTTTTTGCGGCGCATGAACTCCCATTTCAAAAGCCCGCCGTGTGATGCCAATCGCAGCCCAATGCAGTCATGCTCCGTGAGGTCCTGTGGACTCTGCGGTCTGAGGTGGCACGCGAAGTAGCCCGGACTGCCCACCACCACCATGTGCATGTCGGGCGCGATGCGCACGGCGATCATGTCTTTGGCCACGTCGCCACCCAGACGCACCCCGATGTCAAAGCGCTCGGCAACGATGTCGGTAAAGCGGTTGTCGCCGCTGATTTCCACCTTGATATCGGGATACATCGGCAACCACGGCTCAAGTCTGGGCCAGACCACGGTGCGTGTTGCGTGTTCGGTCGCAGTGATGCGCACCGTGCCTGCCGGTTTGCCACGCATCTCACCCAGCACGGCAAGCTCTGCTTCGATGTCCTCAAAGCGCTGCCTGACGGTTTGGTACAAGCGCTCGCCCGCTTCCGTAGGAGAGACGCTGCGCGTCGTGCGGTTGAGCAGCTTCAGGTCTAGCCGCCGCTCCAAGGTGCGCACGGTCTGGCTGATCGCAGATTGCGTCACCCCCAGCTGGGCGGCGGCGCGGGTGAAGCTGCCGGCCCGCACGACAGCAGCAAAGCCAGCGAGGTCATCGAAACGTGTCATTGATTAGCTCCACTTCTAGGTGCATCCCGATATAGCAGTCTAGTCGCTTAGATGCCTACCGCATAAAGTTGATCTCAACGTTGAACGACAAGGAAATATGGCATGAAAACACGTCCATTGGGCCGCAGTGGCCTCACGGTTTCAGCCCTCGGTCTGGGCTGCATGGGCCTGAGCTTTGGCCTGGGCCCCGCCGCCGACAAGGCCGACGGCATCGCCATGATTCGCGGCGCTTTCGAGCGCGGCGTCACTTTTTTCGATACGGCCGAGGGCTATGGTCCTTTCACCAACGAGCAGCTCGTGGGTGAGGCGCTTGAACCTATCCGGGACCAGGTCATCATCGCCACAAAATTCGGCTTCAAGCTCGAAGACAGCGGCGCCATGGTCGGGCTCGACAGTCGTCCCGAGCACATCCGCGACGTGGTGGAAGCCTCACTCAAGCGCCTGCGCACCGACCGCATTGATTTGCTGTACCAGCACCGCGTGGACCCGGCCGTGCCCATTGAGGATGTAGCCGGTGCGGTCAAGCAACTGATTGCCGAAGGCAAAGTCAAGCACTTCGGCCTTTCGGAAGCCAGCGCGCGCACGGTGCGCCTTGCCCATGCAGTGCAACCTGTGGCGGCGATTCAGAACCACTATTCGCTGTGGATGCGTGAGCCCGAAGCGCAATTGCTGGCGCTGTGTGAAGAGCTCGGTATTGGTTTCGTGTCGTGGGGGCCACTTGGACAAGGTTTTCTGACCGGCCAGATCACACCCGACACCAAATTCGACGACCCGAGCGACCTGCGCAGCAGCTTCCCTCGTTTCACCCCAGAGGCGCTCAAGGCGAACTTTGCGGTAGTTGATTTCCTACGCGGCCTTGCAGCACGCAAAGGCAGCACGCCGGCCCAGATCGCACTGGCCTGGCTACTGGCCCAGCGGCCGTGGATTGTGCCGATTCCCGGTGCCACCAAGCTGGAGCATCTGGACGACAACCTGGCCTCCGCTGATCTCGACTTCACCGCAGACGAGATACGCGAAATTGATACAGCGTTTGCGGCCATCGATGTTCAGGGTGCCCCGCTGTCGGAAGGGCTGACATCAATGGAAGACCGATAAATGCAGGTGACGGAAAGCACAATGACCCGCATCCTCATCCTCGGCGCCAACGGACAGCTCGCGCGCCACACGACAGCGTTCTTTTTGCAGCACACCGATGCACACCTCACGCTGTTCCTGCGCAGAGCCGGTCGCCTCAAAAACCCGGACCCGGCGCGGGCCACACTCGTCGAAGGCGATGTAACCGACCGCGACGCGCTTATCGCCGCCATGCAGGGGCAAGACGCGGTGTACGCAAACTTGGCGGGCGACATGGCAACGCAGGCCCGATCCATTGTGGACGCCATGCACGCCGCTGGATTGAAGCGGCTGATTTTCATCAGCTCCATGGGCATCTACGGCGAAGTACCGGGCGAGAAGTACCGCAGTGTGCTTGACCCCTACCGGGACTCGGCCGCCGTGATCGAGGCCTCAGCCCTCGACTACACGGTGCTGCGTCCTGGCTGGTTCACGCAGGGCGCCAAGGTCGACTACCGAATCACGCAGAAAGGCGAGCCGTTTCACGGACATGACGTGTCGTTGAACAGCCTGTCCGATCTGATCGTGAAGCTCGCTTTAGATCCCACGTTGCACGTCCGAAGCAGCATCGGTGTGAGCGAGTAAACGCAATCTCAACGCCTCATACAAGGAGCAAAGAAATGCAAAAACGACAACTCGGAAAAAGTGGTTTGGAAGTCTCGGCCCTCGGTCTGGGCTGCATGGGCCTGAGCTATGGCTATGGGCCTGCCACCAACACTGCCGACGCCGTCAAACTGATCCGCGCTGGATTTGATCGCGGGATCACATTTTTTGACACGGCCGAAGCCTATGGTCCCTTCATCAACGAAAGCGTCGTTGGCGAAGCGCTGGAACCGGTGCGCGATCAGGTCGTGATCGCCACCAAATTCGGTTTTCGCGAGGGCGACATCGGCAAGGGCCTGGACAGCCGGCCCGAACGCATCCGGCAAGTAGCCGAAGAAGCGCTCAAGCGCCTGCGTACGGACCGCATCGATCTGTTCTATCAGCACCGCGTCGACCCGGCTGTGCCGATCGAAGAGGTGGCCGGTACCGTCAAGGAGCTGATACGCGAAGGCAAGGTGAAGCACTTCGGCCTGTCCGAAGCAGGCGTGGACAGCATTCGCCGCGCGCACGCGGTGCAGCCAGTTGCGGCTCTACAAAGTGAGTATTCGTTGTGGTGGCGTGAGCCCGAAAAAGAGATCCTTGCGCTGCTTGAGGAACTGGGCATCGGCTTCGTGCCATTCAGCCCGCTGGGCAAGGGTTTCCTGACGGGTGCCATCGACGCGCAGACCTCCTTCGGCGCGAGCGACTTTCGCAACACGGTGCCACGCTTTGCGCCTGAGGCACGTGAAGCAAACCGCGCTCTGGTCGACGTGCTCGCCAGCATTGCGACGCGCAAGCAGGTGACCCCCGCTCAACTTGCGCTCGCCTGGTTGCTGGCGCAAAGGCCGTGGATCGTGCCGATCCCTGGCACCACCAAGTTGCACCGGCTCGAAGAAAACGCGGGCGCCGCTGCGGTCGCTCTATCACCAGAAGACCTGCGCGAGATTGAAGCGGCTGTCGCCAGCGTTCCGGTGCAGGGCGAGCGGTATTCGGCAGAGCGGCAAAAGCTGGTGGGCCGTTGAGCTGGCCCTATTCAGCAGCGCACCGCCATGCATCGCGTGCACGCCCCTTTCTTCCCCAAGCTCGCCAATTGCACGGCCCTGCCCGGGACTGCAGCACCTGCAGGCGCGCTGTCCTCTGCCACCGAATAAAGCTGACCATGAAATCCACCGCCAATACGCCGATTGCGACGCTGATTGCGGCGCTGATCGTGAGCGCAGCGGCCCATGCACAGACACCACCCCTCAAAGCCATGACGAACTCCCCAACCGAGGTCAATCTGACCCATCGCGAAGAGCGTGCCGCCTTTAACGGCTCGCCCGATAACTTCACCGGCAACGTGCGGGTGGAAATGCTGCTGGAGGCACAAGCGCCTACCCGAGCGTCGGGCGGGGCTGTCACGTTCCAGCCGGGTGCACACACGGCCTGGCATACCCACCCGTTGGGCCAGACGCTGATCGTCACCGCAGGTGTGGGTCGCGTGCAGTTCTGGGACGGTGCCGTGCGGGAGATGCACCCCGGTGACGTGGTGTGGATTCCGCCCGGCGTGAAGCACTGGCACGGCGCCGCACCCAAGACCTCGATGACCCACATCGCCATCGCCGAAGCGCTGGACGGCCAGAGCGTCACCTGGATGGAAAAACTCAGTGCCACCCAGTACGAAGCGGGCGCAACGGTTGCGGCAGTGGCAACCGCGGCGGAATCCTCGCGGGCGCAGCAGCTGATGGGCGATATCGCACCCGGCCTGGCGCAGTTGACTGACGACGTGCTTTTCGGAGACGTCTGGAAGCGCCCGGGCCTGTCACCACGGGACCGCAGCTTGGCCACCGTCAGCGCCCTGATCGCCATGAACCGCCCGGACCAACTGCGCTCGCATCTGGCGCTGGCCAGGCAGAACGGCGTGACGCAGGAAGAGTTGGTTGAAGCCATCACGCACCTGGCCTTCTACGCAGGCTGGCCCAGCGCGGTGACAGCCGCGATGGTCGCCAAGGAAGTTTTTGCCACGCCATGAGTGCCATGAATCACAGCAGCCGCACCCTTGGCCACAAGGCAAGGCACCGGCACGCAGATCGCTGCCGCAGGCATTGCACGCAGGCACTCCCGCACATTCGTGGAAATGCCCATGCGGCCGCTGCTCGGCGGCCCGCTAGTGACGCTGCGGATGACGGGCAGCTGATCGCTTCGTTCTAAAAAGGAGTTACCCATGACCCAAGTCATTGTTGTTATCGGCGCCGGATCCATCGGCCAGGCCATCGCACGCCGCGTCGGTGCAGGCAAGCATGTGCTGCTGGCAGACTTGAAGCAAGAGAACGCCGACGCCGCCGCCAAAGTACTTGCTGACGCCGGCTTCGAGGTCACGACGGCCGTCGTGGATGTATCGTCCCGCGCATCGGTGCATGCGCTGGTCGAAACCGCCACAGCGATCGGAAGCGTGACCGGGCTGATTCACGCCGCTGGGGTCTCGCCGTCCCAGGCGTCTCCGGCCACGATCCTCAAGGTCGACCTGTATGGCACCGCTCTGGTCCTCGAAGAATTCGGCCATGTCATGGCACAAGGCGGCGCTGGTGTTGTCATCGCGTCGCAATCGGGGTACCGCCTGCCCGGCCTGAGCACCGAGCAGAACACCGCCTTGGCAACCACGCCGGTTGAAGCCTTGCTGGCCCTGCCGATGCTGCAGCCGGACCAGGTGAAAGATTCGTTGCATGCCTACCAGCTCTCCAAACGCGGCAACTCGCTGCGGGTCATGGCTGAAGCGGTGCGCTGGGGAAAACGCGGTGCGCGCGTCAACACCATCAGCCCCGGCATCATCTTCCCCCCCCTCGCCAGGGACGAACTGAGCGGCCCCCGCGGTGACGGTTACCGCCGCATGATCGATCTGTCGCCCGCGAAACGTGGGGGCACCCCAGACGAGGTCGGCACGGTCGGCGCATTGCTCATGGGCGAAGGCGGCGGCTTCATCACCGGCAGCGACTTCCTGATGGATGGCGGTGTGACGGCATCGTATTGGTACGGCGAACTCGCTCCGAAATGAGCAGACTGGACCACCACGCTGCGCGCCGCGCGTGTGATACGCACAACGGCTAGACGCCGGATAACGCGCTGACCCAACCCAGTCAAAGGAGTTTGATGCGATGACGCAGTTTCAAGACCCCACGCGGCGCGAGCTGCTGGCTGGTGGCAAAACCAGCTACTCCGAGATAACAAGCTGAAAGGAACCAACATGCAACACGTCACCTTGAACAATGGTCTTCAAATGCCAATCGTCGGCTTCGGCGTTTTCCAGATCCCGGACCCTGCGGAATGTGCACGCTGCGTGGTCGATGCCATCGAAGTCGGCTACCGGCTCATCGACACTGCGGCCTCCTATCTGAACGAAGAGGCAGTTGGCAAAGGTTTGAAAAACAGCGGTGTTCCGCGCGACCAGTTGTTCGTGACCTCCAAACTCTGGATTCAGGACACCGGCTACGAGCGCACGCTCAAGGCCATTGACAAGTCGCTGCGGCGCCTGCAGCTTGATTACCTCGATCTCTTCCTGATCCATCAACCCTATAGCGACGTGCATGGCTCCTGGCGCGCCATGGAAGAGGCCCACAAGGCGGGCAAGCTGCGAGGCATTGGCCTCAGCAATTTCCAGCCCGACCGTCTGATGGACATCATGGCTTTCAATGAAGTGAAGCCGGCGGTCAACCAGATCGAAATCAACCCCTTCCATCAGCAGGAGGAAAGCGTGACCTTCATGCGCGACAACGGCGTGCAGGCAGAGGCTTGGGCACCGTTTGCAGAAGGCCGCAACAACCTGTTTCAGAACACGGATCTTGCGGCCATCGGCGAAAAGCATGGCAAGTCGGTTGGCCAGGTTGTGCTGCGCTGGCTGGTGCAGCGCAATGTCGTTTCACTCGCCAAGTCTGTGCGCAAGGAGCGGATGCAAGAGAACCTGAATATCTTCGATTTCACCCTGGACGAAACCGATATGGCGCGTATTGCCAAGCTGGAGACAGCCGCGAGCAGCTTCTTCTCGCACCGCGATCCTGCGATGGTCAAGTGGATGAGCGGGCGCCGGCTTGATGTCTGAAGCGTACGAAATAGCACAGAGATAGAAGGAGCCAGCCATGAACACCCTGAGAAAGACCCCACTGGCACGCCGCAGCTTGTTGGGTTTGATGGCTGGGTTGGGCCGCCACGCCGTTGCGGGGCACGGCCGCAGTGCTTGTCGCAGCGCAAACGCGTGGTGTGACGCACCCAGCTTCAGCACTCGGGCGGCGGCGACTCGGGTCGTTGGAAGTTTCCAGTCTGGGTCTCGGCGTTCAGAACATGCGCCGCAGCTACCAAACCACGATTCGGAGTTGGCCCGAGATGATCAAGATCATTCGGACCGCGTTTGACAACGGCGTCACGTTTTTCGATGCCGCCGAAGCCTACGGTCCCCATGAAGTGGAACGCATCCTCGGCGAAGACGTAGAGCCGTTTCGGAACCAGGTCGTTATCGCCTCCAAGTTCGGGTGGAACATCGACCTCGAAACCGGCGAGCGTCGCCCAGACTTGAATAGCCGTCCAGAACACATCAAGCTGGCCGTTGAAGGAATGCTCAAGCGCCTTCACACCGACCGCATCAATCTGCTCTATCAGCACCGGGTCGATCCGCAGATTCCCATTGAAGATGTCGCCGGGGCACTCAAAGACTTGATGGCCGAGGGCAAGGTACTGCATTGGGGCCTGTGCGAATGGGGCCCAACACGCTGCGCTGCGCCTATACCGAACAAAGTGTCACCGCCGTTCAGAACGAATATTCCTTGCTGTGGCGTGGGCCTGAAGAAGTGGTGAGAGGTGGCCCCATTCGTTTGAACAGATTCCAAAGATTTATAAGTGGATCCTGCGGGGTCAGGCTGCGTCGGCTGAAAGCTGCTGCAGCGATGCGAAGCACACCGCGCCCGGCGTTCGAGCTTGATGGCTCGAGTGCGGCCGACGGGTGTTATAAAAGTTGATGTATCGCCCGATGCCTTCGCGGGCTGCGCTCACCGTGTCGTAGGCATATAGGTAAACCTCCTCGTACTTGATTGAGCGCCACACGCGCTCGATGAACATGTTGTCGCGCCAGCAGCCCTTGCCGTCCATCGACATGCGAACGCCGCGTTCGAGCAGCAAATCAGTGGCGCCGTGATGCCCATGCGTCGCATCAGCGTGGTCATGTGCTTGTGGCCGACTGCGAAGCCTTCGGCTCGCAGCAGGTCGCGCAGCATGCGTGCCCCGACGAAGGGCAGCTCCAGATGCAACTTGTCTATGCGGCGCATCAGCTTGAGGTCTGCGTCGCTGACCGGCTGCGACGCGTAGTAGGCCAGCCTCGGCTGATCTTGACGATCTGGGCCTGGCGGGTGATCGGCAAAGAGTGAGTGTGGTCGATCATCACTTTGCACTCAGCATGCCCGCTTTGATTAGCGCTCCTTCCAAAAAATCATTCTCCAGCGCCAACTGGCCGATCTTGGCGTGCAGCACCTTCAGGTCGACCGTCGGCTCATCCGCTCGCGGTGCACCGCCCAATACGTCGGCAGCCTTGGCGAGCAACTGGTCCTTCGAGTCGGTGATCTGGTTGGGGTGCACGTCATGCTGCTGCACCAACTTGGCCAATGTCTTGTCGCCTCGAATGGCGGCCAGCGCCATCTGGGCCTTGAATGCCGCTGAGTGCGTGGGCGCGGTCTTCTGCTCAGACTTGCTCCAATCTTCACAGGCGAGGTCCTCGCCAGCAGGAGCAGTTTCAACACTTATCGGGTCGTTCAGTTTTACGGGGCCAGCTCTATACCTCTTGAATGCGATTCAACGTTCAGGAGTAACCCGTCGTGGTTTCCATCAGGCTCCGGGTGACGCGCGGCGGCTCCTCACCGAGGTGAAAGGCCAGCTTGCGGTCGCGCAGAGCCACGTCGGCGGCAGTGACGCGGTCAAAGCGCCGCAGGTGATCGGTCCAGGACTCGTCAATGATGACCTCGACAAAACGGCTGAGGTCGTGGATGTCGTGCAGCAGCTCCCACGACAAAGCCCCATGGCGCAGGCGGCCGCGGCGCCCCTCGCCTAGCATCAGCTCCCGGAAATCGGCCGCACGGACCGGGTCGACGCGGTATTCGATCGTCACCATCACATGGCCCTGGGGCGGCGGCTCCTGGATCTGGGGCGCGGGGAAGATGCGCTTAGGCGTAAGGTCGTCCTCCATCCCCACGTCGGGCAGTAGGCGGTTGGCGAGGAACATGGCGAGCAGCCCCGTCGCGGCCGCCATGCCCAGGCTGACCGGCACGCTGGTCCAGGTGGCCACCTGGCCCCAGATCGCGGCTCCCGCGGCGCTGGCACCCATGATCGCCATCTGGTAGATCGACATGCCGCGCGCGCGCACCCAGTCGGGCAGGCCCATCTGGATCGAGACGCTGAGCGTGTTGGCGGTGGTGATCCAGGCCGCGCCGCCCAGGAACATCGCGGGCACCGCCACCCAGACTAGGTCGGTCCAGGCCATGGTCGCCATGGCGGCGGCCTGCAGGGCCGCGCCGCGCAGGATGAGCCCGTCACGCGCGTAGCGTCGGCGCAAGCCGGGCAGGAACGCCGTGGACGCAATGGCGCCCGCGCCCATGGCGGCCAGCAGCAGGGTGAAGGTGCCGGCGCCGCCACCCTGCATGCCGCGCGCCAGCAGGGCCAGCAGCGCCATCAGCGCGGTCGAGTGGAAGAAGAAGATCGAGATACGCAGCAGCACACCCTTGAGGTGGTACGACTGGGCCACGTACTGCAGGCCCACGCGCATCGCGGAGCCCAGGCGCTCGCGCCCCAGCGGGTGCGGTATGTGCTCGCGCTTCCAGCGGCTGATGATGACCGCGGCCAACAGCGAGAGCACCGCGTTGAGCAGGAACACCCAGGCGCTGCCGGCGCTGGCGATCAGCGCGCCGGCCACCAGCGGGCCGATGATGCGCGAGGCGTTCATCGACACCCCGTTGAGCGCCAGCGCCACCGGCAGCTGGGTGCGGGGCACGAGCTCGGGCACGATGGCCGAGAACACCGGCCAGCGCATGGCCAGGCCGATGCCGTTGGCGAAGGTCAGCGCCAGCAGCAGGGACGGCGACATCACGTCCAGGAAGACGAAGACGCTCAGGATCGCGGCCACCACGGCGATCCACAACTGCGTGACGAGGAAGTAGCGCTTGCGGTCCAGGCTGTCGGCCAGCGCGCCGCTGGGCAAGCCCAGCAGGAACACCGGCAGGGTGGAGGCCGTCTGCACCAGCGCGACCCAGAGCGGCGTGGTGGTGAGCGAGGTCATCATCCAGGCGGCCGCCACGTCGCTCATCCACATGCACACGTTGGCCATGAGCCAGGTGGTCCACAGCATGCGGAACACCGGCAGGCGCAGCGGCGCGATGGGAGAAAGGTCATCGTCGGTGCTGGACATAGGAACACAACTGTGAGACGCGTGGTTGCCTTCACGCTTGTGCGTTTTGAATCACCTTTGGAACGGGTGGTGCGTCGATCGGCCGGACTCTGCGGCTAACTCAGCATGTGCCTACCTTTGGACATTGATTTCTACCCACTGGTCTGCAGCCAGTACCTTGATGGTCGGTGTTCTGGTCCAAGCGTCAGTCCAAACCCGAGAAATCGGGTTTGCGCTTCTCCTTGAACGCAAGGATCGCTTCCTGGGCCGCGGGGCTTGTCACGCGCTGCACAAACAGCGCGGCCTCCTCGCGGATTCGCTGCACCAGCCTATCGGCCTCGGGGGCCCCAGGCAATAGTGAGCGGGCCTTCATCAGCGCCTTGGTTCCACGCACGGAACCCACCGGCAGCTGCGCCAGCAACTCGGCCTGTCGGGCAGCGAAGTAGAGTACTTCGTCCTCGGGAAGTACCTTGTTGACAAAACCCAGTTCGAACGCCTCGGCCGCGCTGAAGGTCTCACCCAGCACGAGTCTTTCGAAGGCGCGTTGGTGCCCCGCCACACGCGACAACAACAGGCTCGACGCGGCTTCTGGTACCAGTCCGAGGTTCACGAACGGCAGTGAGAACCGGGCGCCTTTGGCCACATAGACCAGGTCACAGTGCAGCAGCAGGGTGGTCCCGATGCCGATCGCCAGCCCCTCCACCGCAGCCACCAGCGGCTTGGGAAAGATGGCCAGCTGGGTCATGAAACGGAAGACGGGCGCATCGACATCTTTCGGAGGATGCGCCGTGAAATCGCCAAGGTCGTTGCCCGCTGTGAACACGCCCGAAGCACCCGACATCATCACGGCTTTCACGCCCGGGTCCGTCGCAGCCTGCGCCAGCAAATCGCACAGGGCGATGTACATCGCCGTCGTGAGCGCGTTCTTGCGTTCCGGCCGGTGCATGACCAGGTGCAGGACGCCATTGGAGAGGGAAAAACGGATTTCACTCATGTTCTCATCGTTCAGAGGGGTGTTGGCGCCCACAGCCCGCACCACGTATCGGCACAATTCGCTCCACATCAGCAGGGGGGAATACAGGGATGCCACGTCGCGCTTCCGTCAGGCAACCGGTCCGGCGCTGGACGCTGTAGCGTCCAACTCCGCGGTGCGACCGTCGAAGTGCTCCGGCCAGCGTTCCTGCACGATCGCTCGGTTGCTGGCGTAGGCATAGCAGCTGTCGATCTTGACCGGCTTGCCGCCCGGGTCCCGCTGGGCCGGCTGGTCTTTGCGCACATCCCACAGCGTCTGGATTGCCACCGTGGCCAGCGGCTTGAGCAACTCGGTGAGGTGCGTGCAGCCCTGGCGACCAGCGAGCCGTTCCCGCACCGCGCGCGACCAGCCCAAGCCTAGGCGCAAGCCCTTGACGCTTTGCAGCGTTTCCGTGGCCTCGCGGCAGATTCCGTAGGGCGACGCATCGGTCGACGCCAGCACATCGAGCACCTCTAGATCAGCGTTCACCACGAGCCGCACCGACATGTCGTGAATGGGTGTGCCGGGCGGCACCACGCGGCCCCCTCCGGCGACAAACGGATTCGCCTTGGTATCGACCAGATGCGCCTCCACGTCGTAGAGGCCATCATTGCGCCGGTAGCCGCGCAACTCGATGTGGCGCAGGTGCAGCGGATCGCGGGGTCCCGATGGGGGCAGCGGCATATCAGCTCCCCGCCCCTACGAAATGACGCCAGCGGCCTTGAAGGCCTTGATCTCTTCTTTGGAATGACCGAGCCATTCGCCAAAGACCGCGTTGTTGCTGGCGCCCAGGTGCTGACTCGGCTGGATCGGCAGCCGCTCGGCGCCCTCAAAGACCAGCGGCGAGTGGGGCAACACCACACGACCGAGGTCCGGGTGATCGATCCACTGCAGGCTGCCGCGGGCGTGCATGTTCTCATCCACCATCACTTCCGAGAGCGAGCGCACCGGCGCACACGGCACCTTGGCTGCCAGCATCTTGTCGGCCACCTCGTACTTGCTGAGGGTTCGGGTCCAGCTCTCCAGCAGCTCGTCAACGGCAGCCGTGTTTTCAACACGGGCCGAACGCGTCAGGAAACGCGGGTCTTCCTTGAGGTCCGGTCGCCCCATCACATCCAGAACCGAACGGAAATGGTGGTCACCCGGGCAGTTCAGGACCACATAGCCGTCGTCGGTCTTGTAGACGTTGTAGGGCGAGATGCCCAGGCCCCCATGGCGGTTGCCGGTGCGTGCCGGTGCGGCGTCGCCGCGTGCGTGCAGCATGCCCAAATTCGACGCCAGCGACGCGTAGGTGGCGTCCTGCATCGAGACCTCAACCACCCTGCCCTTGCCGGTGCGCTCGCGTTCGTACAGCGCGGTCATGATGGCCGCATAGAGGTGGATGCCCGCCATGAAGTCGCAGAGCGCTGCGCCGGACTTCACCGGTGGCTGGTCGGGAAAGCCGGTCGAGTCGATCACGCCACACATGGCCTGCATCACCAGATCCATGGCGGGGTAGTCGCGGTATGGGCCGTCCTTGCCGTAACCGGAACTCGATCCGTAGACCAGCCGCGGGTTGATCTCGTGCAGATCAGCGGCACCGATGCCCAGGCGGTCCATGACACCGGGCGCGAAATTTTCGACCAGGATGTCGGCGCGCTGAACCAGTTCCTTGAGCAACTCGCGTCCCTGCTCGGTCTTGAGATTGAGCGTGACGGGTTGTTTGTTCGAGTTGAGCATCGCGAACGGCAAGGCCGCGCCGCCCATGTCACCCCGGCTGCGGAGGTGTTCGCCCTGGAACGGTTCAACCTTGATGACGTTGGCGCCAGCGAGCGCCATCAGGAACGTCGCGTACGGGCCGTTGTAGACGTGGGAAAGGTCGATGACCGTAATGCCCGAGAGCGGGTATTGAGAGGTGGACATGGGGACTCCAAGCTGTTCACTGTTGAGACTGGTCGGCCCTGGCCAGCACGCGCTGGGCCGAGTGAAGGTGTGGACGGTCGAGCATCTTTCCGTCGATGGAGACAGCGCCGGACTGGGGGGCGGCGTCAAAAGCGGCGATCACACGCCGGGCCCAGGCCACAGCCTCCGCACCTGGCGTGAACGCGGCGTTGATGACCGACACCTGGTCGGGATGGATCGCGGCCTTGGCCGTGAAACCGTCACGCAGCGCTTCAGCCGCTTCCTGCTGCAGACCGGCCGGATCCCGGAAGTTGGTGTAGACCGCATCGACCGCTGCAACCTGGACGGCCGAGGCCCCAAGTAGCGTGAGCGTGCGGGCCAGTTGATACGGCGCCGTGTAGCGCCCGTCGGCACCGCGGTTGGCCACGGCACCGATGTCCGCGGCCAGGTCCTCACCACCCCACAACATGGCGCTGAGGCGCGCCCCGGCCGTGGCGTAGCTGGCGAAATCGAACAACGATGCGGCCGTCTCCGTCACGATCGGCAGGATGCGGGTCGATCCGGGATCCACCCCATCCCGCACTTCCAGTGCGGCAAGAAAGGTGTCCAGTTGAGCGACATCCCGGCCACTCTGGCACTTGGGCAGCATGATCCCTAACGGCCTCGCACGCACCACGGCGGCGAGGTCTTCGAGCAGCAGGCCCGTCGAGGCCGCATTGACCCGGACGTACAGAGGCATGCGAGCGTGATGCTCGGCGACGAATTCAGCGCACGTGCCACGAGCACGCGCCTTTTCCGCCAGGGGCACCGCATCTTCGAGATCGATGATCAGCGCGTCTGCGCCGCTGTCGAGCCCCTTGAGCAGCTTGCGCGCATCGTGCGCGGGAACGAAGAGCAGCGAGCGCATCTCAGAAGTTCCCCATCGAAAGGAAGCCGTCCACCGGATCGAAATCGGCGACCAGCTTCTTGCCCACCAGGTCCTTGAGCGTCTCCACCGTGCCGCCACCCAGCGTGCCGTAGCGCACCGCGCGGTAGATTCGGGAGATCGGGTAGTCGTCGGTGAAGCCATAACCACCGTGCACCTGCAGCGCTTCGCTGCTGACACGGATCGCCATCTCGTTGTTGAACATCTTGGCGATGGCCGCCTGGTGGGGATCGGGGAAGGGGTTGGCCAACAGAGCCGCCTGGTACAGCAAGGCACGGCCGGCTTCGATGTCGCGGTACATCTCAGCCAGCTTCCACTGGATGCCCTGGAAGTCGCTTACCGCGTGACCACGGATCGTGCGCTGACGCACGTAACTGATGGCCTCTTCAAAAGCGGCTTCGGCCATGCCCAGGGACACGCTGGGGTTCAGGCAGCGCTGGGTGTTGAAGGCACTGAGCAGCTTCTTGAAGCCGCCCTCGCGCAGGATCACGTTTTCGATCGGTACTTCGACGTTGTTGAACTGGATCTCACCGAGGAACTCACCACCCATGGTGTGGTAGCGCGCCGTCACCTCGAAGCCCGGGGTGTTGCGGTTCACCAGCACGCAGCCGATGCCGTCGCGGCCGGGTGTGCCGTTGATGCGGGTGAACACCACGAACCATTCAGCTTCGTCCACCTTGCTGATCAGGGTCTTGACGCCGTTGACGATGGCGCGATCGCCTTTGATGGCGGTGTTGGTTTTGTAGTTGGGCACGTCGGTGCCGGCGTGCGGCTCGGTCATGCCCACGGCCATGTTCACCTCACCGGTGCACACCTTGGGCAGGATCTCGCGCTTCAGATGCTCAGGCGCGTACTTGCTGATGACACGGGTCTGCACACCCACCGAGCTCATCACGCCCATCGCAGTGGAATAGCAGTGCTTGGCAATCTCTTCGAGCACCAGGGCCGTGTCGAACACCGGCAAGCTGGAGCCGCCGTACTCTTCCGGCACCGACATGCCCATCACGCCGAGCTTGGCCAACTCGCGCAGGTTCTCATGGGGGAACGTGCCGTCGAGGTACTTGATCGAGTTGGTGCGCCAGTTGTTGTCGCGGGCCAGTTGACGAACGGTGCCGATGAGGGCGCGTTGTTCTTCGGTCAGTTTCAGTTTTTCGGTGCTCATGCTGTCTTTCGTGCTTGAAATGGGGGGCCTTCTGCGCCTGATGTGATGAGGCGGAGGGGTGAGGATCGAGTCCTCTACTGTTCAGCGGTCAGCGCCGCTCAGAAGTTCCCCACCGAGAGGAAACCGTCCACCGGATCGAAGTCGGCGACCAGCTTCTTGCCCACCAGGTCCTTCAGGGCCTCGGTCGCACCGCCGCCCAGCGTGCCGTAGCGCACGCCGCGGTAAATGCGCGAGATCGGGTAGTCGTCGGTGAAGCCATAGCCCCCGTGCACCTGCAGCGCCTCGCTGGTGACACGGATCGCC
Organism: Simplicispira sp. GW247-4R2A; assembly: GCF_059424465.1. Taxonomy (NCBI): domain Bacteria; kingdom Pseudomonadati; phylum Pseudomonadota; class Betaproteobacteria; order Burkholderiales; family Comamonadaceae; genus Simplicispira; species Simplicispira sp. GW247-4R2A. Next base: position 41,435 of record NZ_JBWKZM010000015.1, read on the forward strand.
ATTTCGTTGACGAACATCTTGGCGATGGCGGCCTGGTGGGGATCGGGGAAGGGGTTGGCCGACAGCGCGGCCTGGTACAGCAGGGCGCGGCCGGCTTCGATGTCGCGGTACATCTCGGCCAGCTTCCACTGGATCCCCTGAAAGTCGCTGACCGGGTTGCCGCGGATAGTGCGTTGACGCACGTAGTTGATGGCCTCTTCAAAAGCTGCTTCGGCCATGCCCAGCGACACACTGGGGTTCAGGCAGCGCTGGGTGTTGAAGGCCGAGAGCAGCTTCTTGAAGCCGCCTTCGCGCAGGATCACGCTCTCCAGCGGCACCTCGACGTTGTTGAACTGGATCTCGGCCAGGTATTCGCCACCCATGGTGTGGTAACGCGCCGTCACCTCGAAGCCGGGTGCATTGCGGTTCACCAACACGCAGCCGATGCCGTCGCGGCCGGGCGTGCCGTTGATACGGGTGAACACCACGAACCATTCAGCTTCGTTGGCGCGGCTGATGAGCGTCTTGACGCCATTGACGATCGCCTTGTCGCCCTGGATGACGGTGTTGGTTTTGTAGTTGGGCACGTCGGTGCCGGCATGTGGCTCCGTCATGCAGACCGCTAGGTGGGACTCACCCGCTGCCACTTTGGGCAGGATGTCGCGCTTGATGCTCTCGGGCGCGAAGTTGCTGATGACGCGCACCTGCACGCCCAGCATGCCCATCAGCGCCATGGCCGTGGCGTAGCAGTTCTTTGCCACTTCTTCAATCACCAGGGCGGTCTCGAATACCGGCAGGTCGGTGCCGCCGTATTCTTCTGGGATGGACATGCCCAGCACACCGATCTTGGCCAGATCGTGCAGGTTGTCCCAGGGGTAGGTACCGTCGAGGTATTTGTGCGAGTCGGTGCGCCAGTTCTTGTCGCGGGCCAGTTCACGAACGGTGCCGATCAGCGCACGTTGCTCTTCGGTCAATTTGAGTTGCTGGGGGCTCATGGGGTTTCCTTGGATGAGGGGCTGGCGCGGTCTGCGCGGTGTTGCAAAGGTCAACCTGAAAGATCGGTTGGCAGTGGTTCTGGTCGGGTCAATCGACCACGCCGGTGAATTGAGGGGAGCGGCGCTCTGCGAAGGCGGCGAGGCCTTCGGCGTAGTCGGCCGATCCCAGGATGGCGGGCAAGGCCGCGCGCTCCAGGCGCAGGCCATCGGCGAGTGGCACCTCGACACCCTGGTAGACCAGGCGCTTGATTTCGGCCATCGCCGGGGCCGAGCGGCCCGCCAGCAGCCTGGCCAGCGCGATCGCGCGACCCTGCAGTTCCTCGGCGGGCAGCAGTTCGTTCACCAGGCCGATCTCGCGGGCGTATTCGCTGGTCACCGGCTCGCCGCTGAGCATCATGTGCAAGGCCAGGCTCGTGCCAACGAGCCGCGGCAGCCGTTGCGTGCCACCGGCGCCGGGAAAGGCACCGACACGGCTCTCTGTCAGGCCGATGCTGATGCCGGCGGCGGCCAGGCGCAGGTCGCAGGCCATGGCCATCTCGAGTCCACCACCGAGCGCGAGGCCATTGAGCACGGCGATAGTGACAAAGCGTGCCGCGCCGATGGCATTGACCGCGTCGTTGATGGCCGCGTTGTGGGCCATGCGGGCCGGCAGGTCCATGGCCTTGCGCTCTTTCAGGTCGGCGCCGGCACAGAAGGCCCGGCCGGTGCCGCGCAGCAGCACGACCCGTGCGTGCTGTGCCGCGGCATCGGCCACCGCCTGCTGCAGGGCAGCGACCGTGGCCACACCCAGCGCGTTCATGCGCTCGGGCCGCTCCAGCCGGATTTCAAAAATGCCCTCACCCAGCAGTTCTAGAACGACGTCCTGGTTCACAGTGATTCCTTTCAAGCTCATGTCGTGCGATGGGTCAGGCACGGGCGCGCTGTGCGTGCAGCGCACGTTCCAGCGATTCGCGGTGGTCCGGGTGGGCGATGGCGACGAGGCGCGTGGCGCGCTCGCGCAGCGAAGCGCCTCGCAGATGGGCCGCGCCGTGTTCGGTCACGATCACATCAACGTCGCTGCGGGCCGTGGTGATCGGCCGGTCACCGAGCGATACAACGATGCGGGAGTGTTTGCCGTCCGGCGTGGCCGACGGAAAAGCGATGATCGAGCGGCCGCCTGCGGAAGCAACCCCGGCACGAACAAAGTCGACTTGGCCCCCCACCGCACCGAGGTAGCGCCCACCGGCCACTTCCGAGTTCACCTGACCGGTGAGGTCGATCTCGATCGCCGAATTGATGGTGTGGAACCTGGAGAGGCTGGCGGTCACGGCCAGCTGGTGCGTGTAGTCCGCACAGCGCAGGTCGATCAGGCCGCTGCTGGCGGCGAACGCGCGCAGCCGCTGCGTGCCGAACAACCCGCCGGTCACCGTGCGACCCGCATCGCGCCCTTTGTGCGCATTGGTAACGACACCGCGCTCGACCAGATCGACCAGCACATCGGACACCACACCGCTGTGCACGCCCAGTCCGCGGTGTCCACCCAGGGCTTCCGCCACCGCGGCAGGCAGCGTGCCGACCCCCAGCTGCACCGTGGCCTGGTCGGGGACCAGCGCCGCCACCTGGCGCGCCACCGCGCGCTCCACCTCGGAGGGCAGCGGGTCCGGCATGTCGATCAGGCGGTCATCACCATCCACCAGGATGTCGATGTCGGCCGCGTCCACATAGGCATCGCCCACCACCGCCGGCAGCGCGGGGTTAAGCAGCGCGATCACGAGCCGGGCACGCTGGATCATGGCCTGCGTGAAATCGGCGATCACACCCAGCGTGTAGCCCCCGTGCGGCAGGGTCCGGACCTGGATCAGCAGCACATCCAGCGGCAGCTGACCGCCGCGGATCAGCACAGGAATGGCGCTGACGTGACCCGGGAAAATCTCGGACAGCGCCGTCACACGCCGACTGGATCCGGCACCATTGAGCGCCCGGAACCGGAAGTGGTCGCTGATCTCGGGACGCAGGGTGTCCGACTGTGTCAGGCCGAAAAGCAGCGACGGCGACGCCAGTTCCGCACGCTGGGCCACCAGCGCTTCGGTCAGGGCGAGTGGCTCACCGGGGCCTTGCGGCCAGCCGATGATCTCGTTGGATTTCAGATGCGCCGAGAACCGCAGTTCGGCGAGTGGAACGTGTTGCATGGTCGCGCTCACTCGGTCTCGATGTTGTTTTCTTTGATCAGCCGGCTCCAGCGAGACACTTCCGAGCTGATCAGGCGCCCGTATTCGTTCGGCGTGGTGGGATAAGGCCACGCCGCTTCGCGTGCAAGCACATCTTTCACCTCGGGCATCGCCAGCACCGCATTCAGTTCTTCATTCAGGCGCTTCAGGACCTGTGGCGGCAGACCCGAAGGTCCCATCAGGCCGAACCAGACTTCCAGCGGGAAGCCCGGCAGACCGGCCTCCGCGGCCGTCGGGATGTCCGGAGCCAGCAGCGATCGCTGCTTGGCTGTCACGGCCAGGGCGCGCATCTTTCCCGAACGGATGTGGGGAAGGACCGATGCCAGGCTCGGCAGCAGCAACTGCAGGCTGCCACCCATCAGGTCGGTGAAGACGGGGGCAATGCCCTTGTACGGGATGTGGACCAGCTCCAGCTTCGCTGCCGTGGCGAACAGCTCTGTGCCCAGGTGGTTCATGCCTCCGGTACCGGCCGAACCGTAGTTGATGGTTTTGGGATTCGCCCGTGCGAACGCGATGAATTCACCCAACGTCTTGGCCTTGACTTCGTTGGACACCACGATGGCCAGAGGCGTTGCCGCGATGGCGCCGATCGGCACCAGATCGGTCAACAGGTCGTACCCGAGCTTTTTGCCGCTGGCGACATTGGTCGTTATGGACGCGGAAGCAAACAGCCGGGTGTGACCGTCGGCCGGCGCCCGGGCCACCATCTCGGTGCCAATCGTTCCACCGCCGCCACCCTTGTTCTCCACCACCACGGGCTGACCCAGGCGTGTGCTGAGCTTGGCCGCAATGAGGCGGGCCACGATGTCGTTGCTGCAGCCTACCGCGAAGGGCACGACCAGCTTGACGGGCTTGCTGGGCCAGGGTGCCTGTGCGCCCACCTGCATCGGCAACAGGGCACTGGCCCAGGCGGCGATAGCAACTCGTCGGGTGAATGAGTGTCCGTTGATCATGTTGTCTCCTGCTTGTGCGGGGGAAAAGTCTCGACCGGCGTTCTGGCGCGCTGGCTCCCGGCTCAGGTGGCCGGCAGCAGTTGGCGCACGAGCTGCCGCACATCGTCGAGCGACTCGATGCGGTCCACCAGGTCCCTCAGTTCACGGGACGCGCCGTCGGGCAAGGGGCGCTCAGCCACGCTGAAACAGTCCCGGGCCTTGTTGTCAAAGTCGGCGGTGGACATCGGCCGGTCCGGGTGACCCAGGAGCAGCTCGACCGACAGGCTGTGTGTGCTGCCGTCGCGCAGGTCCACCTGCAGGGCTACCGGTGACACGTTGCGCCCGCAACGCCGTTCGATGTCTTCGTCCACGTAGGCCTCGACCTTCTGCGCCAGGGCCAGGATGTCCGGCCGGGCCAGCGAGGCTTCAGTGAAATGCCGCAGTTGCACCGCACCGTCCACGATGGCGGTCGCCACGTTGTAGGGGATGCTGAACTGGGCCTGGACCACCGTTCGTGGCGCCTTCCGCATGTCCACCGGCGTGCAGACCGCCGAATAGGCCTGGTGGTTGAGGCCGACCCGGATGCGCACCACATCTTCATGGCGGATGCCCGCGCTCTGCCGCAGGGCCAGCGCGGCGTCGATGGCCGCGTGGTTGAAACGGCAGCAGGGATAGGGCTTGTAGCTCAGGCGCGCAAACTCGAAGCGTTCCCCCAGACCGTCGCGCAGCACGTCACGATCGCAGCGGTCGTGCAGATAGACGCGCAGGAATCCGTCAGCGCCTTCAAACGTGGCCTGCACTCCCCGGATGCCCCGCTGCGCCAGCTGGACCGAGAGCACGGCCGACATGGCGGCAAACCCTGGCTGCATGCGTTTGGTCAGCGCCGCATCGCGCGTGACCTGGTGGTTGCCGGACACCTGGGAATATGCGATGCCGAGGGCGTTGATGGTCTGCGCTTCGTCGAGCCTGAGCACCCGTGCCGCCGCGATGGTGGCCGCGAAATACCCGAACAGCGGCGTGTACATGTAGCCGCTCTCGACGATGGAGACCTGCGTCGCGATGCCCAGGCGGCTGATCGTCTCCAGACCTGCCACGACGCCGGCGATAAAGTCCGCGCCGCTGGTGACCACGGCCAGCTCGGCCGCCGCCAGCGCGGCAGGTACCACGGACACCCCGGCGTGCAATGCAGCCGCATCGTGGGTGTCGTCGTAATCGCGGGCGTGTGCCATGGTGCCGTTGACCCAGGCCGCATGGTGGGCCGGCAAGCGGTCACCAAACACCAGCACCGAGGCCTGCGGCGCACCGCCCCACTCCACCACGAGATCCCGCAGCTCGGACACCGCCGCTGCGCTGGACCCGGCCGCTGCGCAGGCCAGGGTGTCGAAAACATTGGTCTTTGCCGCCTGCATCACGGATGCGGGCAGCTGGTCGGCAGAAACCCGGCAGGCAAATCGGGCGAGAACAGCTGCAAAATCTTCGGCGGTGGCCATGGTCATGTTGTCTCCTGGAACCCATCGGAAGGCCTCGTCGTTCGCCTTCAGGCTGTTGTGTTCGGCGGGGCATTTGTCTTGGCCAACAGCTCATTGCTGGGGGCTTGCGATGCAGTTTAGGATTCACCCAGCTGGCACGTCCATGGCTGTTTTCAGGACCCGGTGTTCCGGTTTTCTGAAGACTGTCAGACCGTCCTGAAACGGGCGTTCACAACCTTCCAACACCCCCGAGGCGGGCGGTGATGACGACGCGGCAGCGCCGTTTGGCGGGGTCATGGTGATGGTCGAACCGCCGTGCAAACGCACCCCACCATCAGGACGGGGGCGTCCGATGGCGGGCCGGTCTGGCGGCGGGGTTCGACGGCGACAGCGCGCTGTCGCGGGTTTCAGTTCAGGGCGCAGTCGATGTGCTGGGGCAGCATGAACTCCCTCAGGCCATCCTCGCCCCACTCGGCACCGACCCCGCTGTGCTTGTAGCCGGTCATCGGTGCGTCCGGCCGCAGTGGGCTGCCTCCGTTGATCTGCACCGTGCCGACCCGCAGTTCGGGCACCAGCTTGAGGCACTGCTCCTTCGTACCGAACAGATAGGCTTTCAACCCCAGGTCCGAATCGTTGGCGATCTGGATCGCCTCTTCCACCGTGCGGTAGGTCAACACCACCGAAACCGGACCGAAGATCTCTTCGCGGGCCAGCCGGGACTTGTTGTCCAGCCCGCCGACGAGCACCGGATTCAGAAACCAGCCCTTGTGAATGTCCGGTCGGCCGCCGCCCGCGAGGATGGTCGCACCCGCCTCGACCGCCCGCGCCACGCCGGCCTCGATGCGATCCCGGTTGGCGGAACTGACCACCGGCCCGACGATGGTGGTGGGGTCGCGCGGATCACCGACCTTGATCTGTTGGTAGGCTTTTCGGCTGGCCTCAGCGAACTCTTCGTAGCGGGACGCTTCCACCAGGATGCGTGTCGGCGATCCGCAGCCCTGGCCGGCATTGCGCGCGTAGCGCGCATGCAGCCAAAGGGCGTACTTGTTGAAGTCCACACCCGGCAGCATGATCGCCGCCGACTTGCCGCCGAGTTCGAGCACGACGCTGCGCAAGCCCACCGCCGCCTGCTGCATGACCTGCCGTCCGACGTTGACCGAGCCCGTGAAGCTCACCTTGTTCACCCCCGGGTGTTCCGTCAGCGCACGGCCGACATCAGCCCCTCCGGCCAGGATGTTGACGACCCCGGGCGGAAAGCCCGCACGGCGCACGAGGTCGCCCAGCAGCAGCACGGCCAGCGGCGCCAGCGGCGACGACAGCAGCACGGTCGTGCAGCCGGCGGCCAGGGCGGCGCCGATCTTGGTCACACCGATCAGCAAGGGGTAGTTGAAAGCCGAGATCGCGGCCACCACGCCCACGGGTCGGTAGGTCACCATGCTGACGGCGGTGTTGGTCGCGTTGAAACCCAGGTGGCGGGTGCGGTCCCGGGTGCCGGCTTCGGCGAACCAGCGCACGAAGGCGGCCGGTGTATCAGTGTGGTTGGCCTTCAGGTTCACGGGCGAGCCAATCTCGTCCATTAGCACGTCCATCAGCTGGTCGCGGTGCGCTTCGATCAGATCCGCGAACCGCAGTAGCACGGTCTTGCGGAACGCCGCGTCTTTCCAGACACCGCTCTCGAAGGCGGCTTGGGCGCAGGTCACGGCCTCGTCCACCTGCGCCACGGATGCCCCCGGAAATTCGGCGACCAGTTCTTCGGTGACAGGGCTCACCACCCTAAGCAGGTCGCCCTCGCCGGTGCGGTCGAGGTTGTTGATGAGCAGTCCGGTGTGGACGGCTCCGGTCTTCGGGGAGGTGTTTTTCTGGGTCATTTGGGCATGCAATAGGGGTGGTTGAAGAAGGGCCTGTCCAGGTAATTAGGCTAGCGTGACCGCATCCCGGCTTTCGTAGCCGGGGCGGGGAATGAAGGTCATCAAGGTCTGGCTCAAGGCCCCGTCGACCAGGAGGTCCTGGCCGCTGATGTAGCTGGCCCGGTCGCTGGCGAGGAACAGGATGGTGGCGGCCAGCTCTTCGGGTTCACACACCCGCCCGACCGGCACCAGGCGGGCGCGCTGGCGCGCGATCGCCGGGTCCTGGTAGGCGAACTCGCTCAAGGGCGTGCGCACCAGCGCGGGCGACACCACGTTGCTGCGGATGCCATGCGCTGCCAGCTCGACGCTCAACTGGCGCGACAGCATCTTCACGCCCGCCTTGCTCACGCTGTAGGCGCCACCATCGGGCATCGGGCAGTGGCCGGCGATGGACGACACATGGACCATGCTTCCGCCCTGCCCGGCTTCGATCATCTGCCGGCCGAAGGCCTGGGCACAAATCAGCGCACCGGTCAGATTGACCGAGAGCAGTTGGTTCCAGGGCTCCAGGCCGAGGTCCATAAGGGCACCGCCGCTGAGCACACCGGCGTTGTTGACCAGCACCTGGCAGGCCCCGAGGGTCTGCCGCACGCGGGCGGCGGCTTCGGCCACCGACGCCGGCTGGGTCACCTCGGCGGCCAGACCGATGGCCCGTCCGCCGGCATTGATGATCTCGCTGGCCACTCCGCAGGCGCCGGCCTCGTGGCGGTCCAGCACGGCGACGGCGGCACCGGCCTGCGCCAGCCGGCGAGCCGTCTCGGCTCCGATGCCACTACCCCCGCCGGTCACGACGCAGACGCAGCCCGCCAGACCCAGCCAGGCCATGTCGGATGGATGTTTCTCTGTCATGGAACGTCTCCCTTTGATCGGTGCAGCTGGATCAGAGCGGTGTCAGGCCGGCGTCTTTGGCCAGGCGGCCCCAGAGGCGGATCTGATCCCGCATAAAGGCCGTGAATTCGGCCGGTGTCGTGCCGGCCGCCACCATGCCGATGCCGGCGAAGAACGCCTCCATGTCGGGCTCGACCAGCGCCTTGGCATAGGCCTCTTGAAGGCGGCGGGGATGTCGGGTGCGAGACCTGCTGGAGCGAACAGGCCTATCCACGAGACGTAATCGAACTGTGGCAGACCTTGCTCGGCCAGCGGCGCCACCCCCGGAAAACTGGACAGCCGCTGCTTCGACATCAGTCCCAGAATGCGCAGCTTGCCCGCCTCGACGAAAGACTTGACGATCATCGGATCGGTCACCATGAAGTCCAGCCTCCCCGCCACGAACTCGGTGACCGCCTGGGCAATGCCGGGGTAAGTGATGGCCACGGCGTCGAAGCCGGCCTGCGCCTTCAGCATCTGGGCGGCCACCAGGCTGCCTGTGTTGCCGACGCCGTAGTTCAGCTTGCCGGCGCGTTCCTTGGTGTACTGGATAAAAGCCTGCGCCGTGTTCACCGGCATGTCCGCGCACACCACCAGCAGCAAGGGGTTGACGGTGAAACAGGTGATCGGCGTGAAGTCCCTGACCGGGTCGTAGCTCAGGTCCTCGAACAGGTAGGGACTGGCAGCGTGGGTCGAATTCGTGCCCAGCAGCAGCACATAGCCATCGTTCTTGACGCGGGTCATGGCGCGGGATGCGATGGTGCCCCGCGCACCCGGTCGGGTCTCGACGATCACCGGCTGCCCCAACGTCTTGCTCACGTGTTCGCCCAGACGACGGGCGATCACGTCCGAGCTGCCCTGTGCAAACGGCGTGATGATCCGGATGGTTCGGCTGGAAAAAGTCTCCTGCGCCCAAGCAGGGCCGCCAAGACCCAGCAAGGCAGATGATGCAACCATAAGGTTTCTGCGGTTGAGGGACATTCTGGCCTCCGTTGGTTAACAAAGCGGACGGCATCTGCTGTCCTCGTGTCCTGGTCAGTCAGGGCGCTCTGGCTCTTCCCGGACCGCCGCCTTGACTGGGCGTTTCAGACGGTGGCACCGCCCAGGTAGGCGTTCTGCACCTCGTCGCTCTGGAGCAGATCGGCACTTCGCCCTTCCAGGGTGACCGTGCCCGTTTCCAGCACGAAGGCGTGGTCTGAGATCTTCAGCGCCAGCTTCGCGTTTTGCTCCACCATGACGACCGTGATGCCCTCGCGATGCAGCGTCTGGACCAGCCGGGCCACCTCCAGGATCAGCTTGGGCGCGAGACCGAGGGTCGGCTCATCGAGCATGAGAATGCGCGGCTGGCTGATGAGCGCGCGCGCGATGGCCACCATCTGTTGCTCGCCGCCAGACAGACTGGAGGCGATCTGTTTGCCCCGCTCCGCCACCCGCGGGAAGATCGCGTGCAGGAACTCCAGGCGCTGGCGGAACAGCTTGTTGTCACGCATCCGGTAGGCACCTACGCGGATGTTTTCGTAGACCGTGAGGTCCGGGAACAAGCGCCTGCCTTCGGGACAGAGCGCGATGCCGCGGTCGAGCCGCTCGTGGGGCTTCAGACTGGAGATATCCTGCCCGTCCAGCCAGACCGAGCCACTGCTCTGCCGGTTGAGACCCACGATGGTTTTGAGCAATGTGGACTTGCCGGCCCCGTTGGCGCCGATGATCGAGACAACGCTTTTGTCGGGCACTCTGACGGAGACATCACGCAGGGCATGAACGCCGCCATAGTCGACACAGAGGTGTGTGGTTTCAAGCAAACTCGTAATCCTCCCCGAGGTAGGCCTCGATCACAGATTTATCGGACTTCACATCGGACGGTGTGCCGAGTGCAATGGGTTTGCCGCGGTTGATCACGAGGATGCGATCACAGATGCCCATGACCAACGGCATGTCGTGCTCGACCAGCAAGATCGTGATGCCCAGTTCATCTCGCAGGCGACGGATCAGCACACCCGCCGCTTTCTTCTCCGACGGGTTGAGACCCGCAGCGGGCTCGTCCATCAGGAGCAGCTTGGGCGACACCATCATGGCCATCCCGATGCCGAGGATCTTCTGCAGCCCGTAGGCCAAGCTGCCGGCCGGGTTGACCAGGTGCTCTGTCAGACCGACAAAGCGGGCAACCTGCTGCAGGTCGGCACCACCGTCCCGGACACGGGTCAGGCTGGAGAAATAGGCGAAGGGGTTGTGGCAATGGCCGATCACGTCGGCGCGCCGCAGGTTTTCCCCGGCCGTGTGCTCACCGAACACATGAACGGCCTGAAAGGTGCGGGCCATGCCGCGCCGCGCGATCTCGTCGCTGGAGTGACCGGAAATATCGTGACCATCGAAGATTGCCTTGCCGGAACTCGGCCGGAAGTGGCCAGCGATCACGTTGAACAGCGTCGTCTTGCCGGCGCCGTTGGGCCCGATGATGCCGAAGATCTCGCCTTTTGCAACCGAGAAGGACACATCGGACACGGCCGTCAAGCCACCGAAACGGCGGGTCAGGTTCTGAACATCCAGCAGGGGTCCCATCAGGCAGCACTCCGTCGACGTTGGATCAGGGACACCAGGCCCTGTCGGATGAAGATGAGAAAGACCATCAGGCAAACGCCATAGATCAGCAACTGGTACTGGCGCGCGTCGCGCAGCAATTCCGGCAGCGGAACAACGAGAATGGCACCGAGCAAGGGGCCGAGAACCGAGTGCACCCCACCCACGGCATTGATCACGATCAGGTCCACCGACAGGCGGAAGCCGAAGGCATCGGGCGAGAGGAACCCGATGTAGAACGCATAGACCCCGCCGCTGAATCCCGCGGCCAGCGCACTGAAGGTGAACGCTGCGATGCGCCAGGCGATGGCGTTAGACCCGATCGACCGGCTCAGCATCTCGTTCTCGTTCAGCGACTGGAAGATCGCACCGATGTCGGAGCGCTCGATCGCACGAACCGCCACGTAGACCAGGGCTGCCAGGATCAGCCCCATGACGTAGTACTGCGGCGTGGACGTCAGGCGCAGGCCGAAGATCGAGAACTTGGGGATGCCATAAAGACCGTTGTTGCCACCGAAGAGAGAGGTCCACTCCTGGAAGACCAGGTTGATGATCTGTCCGAAGGCATAGGTCAGCAGCACGAAATAGACACCCTTGATGCGCAGGAAGACAGGGCCGACCGCAGCAGCAATGGTGGCCGCCATCAAGGCGCCCAGCGACATGGCCAGCAGGGGTGGCACCCCCAGATGGATCGTCAGGAGCGCGCTGCCGTAGGCACCGATGCCCATGAAGGCGGGCATCGCCATGGTCAGCTGGCCGATCTTCAGCATCATGTTCATGCCGAGGGCCATCGGGATCATGATGGCGATCATGGTGGCGATGTGGAAGACGTACTGGCTGTCCACCATCCACGGCACCAGCGCCAGGACAGCGATCACCAGAAAGATGTGCAGAGGTTTCATCGCGCGCTCCTCCCCATGAGGCCCGTCGGGCGCGTGATCACCACCAGCAAGACGATGACAAACGAGGCGATCAGTGCGACCGTTGAGTTGAAGGCGGTGGTGAGCACGGATTCGCTCAAACCGATTAGCAGACCGCCCATGACGGCGCCGGGCAAGCTGCCCAGGCCGCCAAGGATCACCACCACAAAGGCCTTGAGCATGGGCAGCTCGCCCATGTACGGCCCGACGGTGTAGATGGGCGCCATCAGTCCCCCCGCCAATCCGGCGAGCAGGCAGGCGATGCCGAAAGCCGCGGCATAGACGGCACCCGACTCGATCCCCATCAGGCTCGATGTCTGGGGATCCTGCGCCACGGCCTGCATGGCCAGCCCCAGACGGGAGTACTTCAGGAACACATAGAAGATCGCGAGGATGGCGAGTGAACAGATCGCAACGACAGTGCGATCCCAGGGTACAACGGCACTGAACAGGCTCCAGGTGCCGGAGAACGGGCGCTCCATCGCCTGCTCGGACGGCCCGAAAGCAATCAGCGCAACCGACTGCAAGATGATCCCCACCGCGAGCGACATGATCATGCCCGAGAGTTCGTCCCCCACCAGAGGCCGGAACAGGACGCGCTCGATCACCACGCCCAGCACCGCGCTGACGGCACCTCCGGCCAACACGGCCAGATAGAAGGGCCAGCCCAGAGCGCCGAAGAGGAACAGCACCACGATCGCGCCAACCATGTAGAACTCACCGTGGGCAAAGTTGACAATGCGCATGATGCCGAAGATCAGCGTAAAGCCCAGCGCCATGATCACGTAGATGAGGCTGGCGAGAAGCCCGTTGACGACGATCTGCTCGACCATGTCACTTCACCTTGCCGACCGCGACGGCGCGACCGTTCTTGACCACCGTGACGTAGTACGTCGTCATGAGCTGCTGGTCGGCGCCGAAACTCTCCTTGCCGCTGAGCGTCAGCGTGTCGCCGAGCGCCGACTTCATCGGCAGCGCCTTGGCGAACGACGCCGCGACCTTGCCCGCGTCCTGCACGCTGCCCGCCTTCTGGATCGCGCGCAGCAGGACCGTGATGCTGTCGTAGGTTGGCAGCAATATCTCGTTGGGCTCCTGCCCGACGGCCTCCTTGTACGCGGCGGAGATCCGCTTGTAGCCGTCGTTCGCAGGGTCGATATACAGGATGCCGACCATGCCTTCGGCCGCCTCCTTACCGGCGGCGGCGACGACTTCCGTCGCCGCACCGCCGCCCGTCTTGACGATCAGCCCCTTGTAGCCTAGCTCGCGCAACTGCCGGACCATCAATCCGGCCGTCGCGGGTGCCGTCGAGCCGAGATCGATCATCTCGGGCTTCTGCGCGATGATCTTGGTGAACAACGGCTGGAAGTCCTTCTGCGTGCGTTCGTACAGCTCGCGCCCTAGAACCTCGTAGCCGCCCTTGCGGAAAGCCCCGTCGCTTAGCTTGTCCTGGTTCCAGCCGGTCTCGTCGTTCGCGTTGACGATGGCGACGCGCCGCTCCTTGTAGTGGTCCTTCAGCCACGCGATGAGCGAGGGCAGGTAGTCGGCCGGGGTGCTGTAGATGCGGAACATGTGCTTCGTGTTTGCATCGAGCGCCTTCTCCGAATAGGCGGCCGTCAGCGCCACCACGTCGTCGCTCTCCACCCGCTGCTTCAGGGCCAGCGCGGCCGGGGACGTGTAGACGATCGTGAACTTCACGCCGTCCTGGTTGACGAGACGGTTGTATGCGGCCACCGAGTCCGCAGCCTTGTACTGGTCGTCATAGGCGACGACCTCGACCCGGTACTTCGTTCCCGCAACTTCGAGACCGCCCCGGGCATTCGTCTCCGCTGCGACGATCTTGGCGGCATGGGCCGCCGCGAGGCCCCAGGGTGCGCCGCCGCCGGTCAGCGGCGCGATGACGCCGATCTTCAGCGTCTGGGCACGTGCGCCGGCCTGGCATCCGAGCTGCAGGCCGAGCGCGACGATGAAGGCCTTGGCCAGTGTTGCAGGTGTCATGTCTGTCTCCGGTGCGCCGGTCAAAGCCGGCGCGATGTTGTGAATGAAAGAGTCATGCGTCGAAGGCTTGGCCAGCGACGTGGCCCCGAGTCATGCGTTCACGCTCGCGAGGGCGTGAGCGATGCGTTGACAGATCAATCGATCTTGATATGGCGGTCCTTTAGCAGCTTCGACCAACGGGCGACCTCGAATGCGTTCACCCTGCCCATGTCCTCCGGCGTGCCGGGGCGCGGCGTGGCGGCTACTTGCGAGAGCAAATCCCGCAGCTCGGGTTGGGTCAGGCACAGGGCGATCTCGCTGTTGAGCCGCTTCACCACGTTCGGGGACAGACCAGCCGGGCCCATCAGGCCCCAAGAGACCTCGATCTGAAAATCGGGCAGGCCAGCCTCGGCGGACGTGGGCACGTTCGGCAGGATCGGTGACCGCTTCGGACTGGTGACCACGATCGCGCGCAGCTTTCCGCTTTCCGCTTTCCAGCAACCCGACATTCGTCGCGACGGAGCTGAGCATGGCCTGCAGTTGTCCGCCCAGGAGGTCGGTTACCGCCAAGGAGTTGCCCCGGTAGGGGATATGCATGAGACGCACGTCGGCTACCGATGCGAGCAGCTCCATGCCGATATGGCTGATGCTGCCGACGCCGCTGCTCCCATAGCGAATGTTACCGTCGGGCTTCGAGCGCGCGATGTCGACCAGGTCGCGCAGCGTCTTGATGGGAGAGTCGGCCGGCACCACGACGACGAGAGGCGCGGCCGCGATCTCCCCAATCGGAGCCAAGTCCTTGAGAAAGTCGAACGGCAGCTTGCGACCGACCGTTGCAGTTGCCTGGAGGACCGCGTTGGACGTCACAGTCTGAAGCAGGGTGTAGCCGTCGGGCGGCGCCTTGGCGACGAAGTCGATCCCCACGGCGCCGCCAGCGCCGTTGCGGTTCTCGACCATGACGGGCTGTCCGAGCCTCGGCGACATCTTGTTGGCGAGCGCACGCGCCATCGTGTCCGTACTGCCGCCGGGCGCGAACACATCGACGATCTTGATGGGGCGGCTTGGCCACGCAGCCTGTGCACTCACGCCGGCGGGCATCAAGGCAGCAGCTGCCGAAGCGGCGGCGGCACCGAGGGCGAATCGGCGATTGACTTGGTGTGTCACCGGAGCGCCAGATGCGCGCTCGAACGACTTTGTACTGAACATCACGGTGCTCCTGTATATTTTCTGGGGTCGGGAATTGACCACGTGCGCCAATCATGGAAGGCAGAGTTGCCCTGAGGTTGCGTCGCGGCACAACCTCGTCGCGCACTGGTTTCTTGCGATCGGTCGCCCGATCAATTCCGTCCGGATGAGGCATGCGCAGCGGGTCGTGCAGCGTACCTCTGCCACAGCGCCATCGCTGTTGCGGCTACTTCGCCTTGCCGACGACCACTGGCTCGCCGTTCTTCATGACGCCGATATACATGGTGCTCATAATCTGCTGGTCGACACCCATGCTGGCCTTGCCGCCCAGATGCATCATGTCGCCCTGGGCAGACTTCATCGGCAAGGCTTTGGCAAAGGAGGCTGCCACCTTGGTGGTGTCGTTGGCGTCGCCAGACTTCTGAATGGCCTGCAGCAGCACGTGGGTGGCGTCGTAGAACGAGACCACGATCTCGTTCGGGTCCTGGCCGACGGACTTCTTGTAGGCGGCTGCGATGCGCTGGTAGCCTTCATTTTTCGGATCGGCGTACAGGACGCTGACCATGTTCTCGGCCGCTTCCTTGCCCGCGCCGGCCACGATGTCCTTCGGACCGGCGCCCCCGGTCTTGATGAATAAGCCCTTGTAGCCCAGCTCACGGGCCTGGCGGATCATCAGGCCCGCCGTCGCCGGCGAGGTGCTGCCCAGGTCGATCAGCTCGGGCTTGATGGCAATGATCTTGGTGAACATCGGCTGGAAGTCCTTGAGCGTGCGCTCGTAAACCTCCTGGCCCACCACATCGAACCCGTTCTGCTTGAACAGCTTTTCGCTCAGCTTGGACTGGTCCCAACCGGTCTCGTCGTTCGGGTTGAGCGTGAAAACACGGCGCTCCTTGTAATTGTCCCGCGTCCATGACACCAGCGAAGGAAGATAGTCCGATGCCACGCTGAACAGGCGGAACATGTACCGAGTGTTGACGTCGATGGCCTTGGCCGAATAGGACGATGTCAGACCGATGATCTTGTCGTCCTCGATGTTCTGCTTGAGCGCCAGGGCTGCGGCGGACGACATGAGGATCACGTACTTGGCACCGTCCTGCCGGACCAGCCGGTTGTAGGCCGCCACGGCATCAGCAGCCTTGTACTGATCGTCATAGGCGATCACTTCGACCTTATGCTTCTTGCCACCAACATCCAGCCCACCTTTGGCATTGATCTCGGCTGCCGCGATCTTGGTGCCCTCTGCCGCAGCCATACCCCAGGGCGCACCGCCACCCGTCAGGGCTGCAATGACACCGATCTTCACCGTCTGGGCATTCACCACACCCACTGCACCTATCGAGAGTCCGAGTCCGGCAACGAGTGCCTTCGCAAATTTTCCAAGTTCCATGTTTGTCTCCATCCAATAAGTTTTGGTGTTCATTTTTTGCTCCCGGCGTCGTGTTTCTGACAGGGAGATCGTTGCCGTCTACACGGCTGGATTGTTGCTCTACGTGGCCATAGCGAGCTGGTCGAAGCCATGTGTCAGAGGCTCAGTTCTCTTGTTGTAGTCTCAGTATGGGAGAGCGATCCCAGGGTGTCCATGTCGATTTTCAGCAGACCGTGTCCGCATTTTCCGATGGCGATTGAGCCGGCAAAAACACACCCATTCCTGGTACCCGATGGATGGGTTGGCAAGGCTCACTGATGTGAGAACAGCGTGGTGCCTGGCGCAAATCCGCGGGCGCGAAAGATCACCGATCCACGACCACCCAGTTCGTCCCTGGCTACGATGACCACGTCGCGTGTGCCGGGCACGAAGGCTAGGCTGGTGGTTTTGAGAAAGTGGTTCTGTTCACGTCCGGGCAGCAGGATCTGGCCGATCGGAACGCCGAACGGACTGAAGACCAGGATCCGGCCCTGCTGGTACATCGCCACATAGACATTACCCTCCGAATCCGTGCGCGTCGAATCCGGCGCACGGCCCACAAAATGGTAGGGAACAGTGGTGCCGAACGGGGCGACGGTCACTTCGTCCACCAGGTCCACCCGGTGCAATCGCGAATTGCAGAACTCGGTCGCCCATAGCACCTTGCCATCCGGACTGAGCGCCACCCCATTAGCCGATGACATGTCGGGAAGGATCGGTGTGGTCTTCCTGAAGTCCGCGGAGACGTGAAGCACGCCGCCCTTCGGCCGGGTTGACGAACCCTGGAAGTCGCTGAAGTACAGGCCCCCCTTGTGATCGAAGACCAGATCATCCGGCACGTAGCCGGCACAGGTTGGCACGACGCTCTCCCGGTGGCGTCCATCAGGCTGAAAGGCGACGATGCTGCCGGCGTTGAAATCACCGATGCCCGCGACAAAAATCCGGCCATCTTTGTGCACCGCGATACCCGCCGGCCGCAGCCCGGTTTCGGTGTAGACCGTCGAGAGCTGCCGGTCCGGCGTCAGGCGCAGGATACGGTCGGTATAGACGTCAACAAAGTAGAGGTTGCCCTGCCGATCAAACGCTGGCCCCTCCAGGGCCACCATCCCGTCGGACACCTGGAAATACGGCTCGGCTGTAACTGTAGCAAGCCCGCGCTCGGGTGCAGGAATGGGAACCAGGCCGCGCGTGGCATCGGTGTGGTTCAACGTGCTGTCGGCGCTGACGCCCAAAGGACTGTGGTCCATATTGTCTCCTCTTGTGGGTCGGGAAGGGCGCGACGCCTCATGTCGCGCCGAAATGGCTCATGCCACCATCAACGGGTATCACGATGCCAGTGATGTAGCGAGCTAGCGGCGATGCCAGGAAAGCCACCAGGTGGGCCAGATCGGCTGGCTTACCGAAGTAGCCGATCGGGATGTTACGCTCGGCATATTCAGCGCGTTTTTCATGCGGCCACAGGCGATCCACCTGTTCGCTCTCGATGCGGCCGGGCGGGATGCTGTTGATGGTGATTCCTTCCGCCGCCAGCTCCCGAGATAGACCTTTCGCCCACAGGTGAAAGGCCGCCTTGGCGGCGAGTGCCGCGTTGAGCTCCCGTGGCTCCATCAGACCGGTGATGTTGATGATGCGCCCC
Organism: Simplicispira sp. GW247-4R2A; assembly: GCF_059424465.1. Classification (NCBI taxonomy): domain Bacteria; kingdom Pseudomonadati; phylum Pseudomonadota; class Betaproteobacteria; order Burkholderiales; family Comamonadaceae; genus Simplicispira; species Simplicispira sp. GW247-4R2A. The sequence continues at coordinate 59,485 of NZ_JBWKZM010000015.1, forward strand.
CACCGGGCCTTGCGCATCGCCGGCAACACCTCGCCGGCCAGGCGGCGCCCGGCGGTGAAGTTCAAGGCCATCGCCTCATCCCACACATCGTCTCCGGCTTCGATTGACACCGGCCGGGAACCGCCCGCGCAGTTGACCAAAACCTCGATCGACCCCACCGCTTCGGCGGCCTCGCGCGCGATGCGCCGGAGGTCTTGTGCATCGGTGATGTCGCCGGCGACGATGACCGGCCGATGCAGGCCGGACTTCTCCAGGGCATCTGACATGGCTGTGAGCCGGTCAGACCGTCGCGCTGTCGCCACCACCTGCGCTCCTTCGCGGGCCAGGGCTTCAACAATGGCGGCGCCGATGCCCGCGCTCGCCCCCGTCACCAGACAACGCCGTCCTTGCAGTTGCAGATCCATCAGAAACTCCTGCACAGCCCTGAGGGCATGGAAAAAGACAGGCCAACAGACCGGGCGCATGCGGGTGCGGTCGAATCGGACGGAAAGGCTGTGACACATTTAATCTGTTTCAAGACAAGTCTCCTTGTTGCTGATCGTGAGCGGGTTGACAGAAAGTCCGTTCGACCGTCGCTGGCTCCGGGCGCGCGTAGCTGTGGACGGGGTGATCAAGAGCATGGAATCCGCCGTTGCAGCGTGATGCGGGGTAGGCCCCGAATCGTGAGGTGTTCACTCTTGACGGATTCAGTGTAGGAAGCACCCTGAAGACTGTCCATGCTGATTTTCAGGACTCCGTCTGCAGGGTTTTCGAACGAACGCCTCACCGTCCAGAGCCGTCCATTGATGCAGCAATTCAGCGCGTTCTTTCAGTGATCCGTCGGTTAAAATGCGCGACCTACCATGCTGATTGATCTCGTCCAGCTCCGGACCTTCGTTGCGGTCGCTGAGGAGCAACACCTCACGCGCGCCGCTGAGCGTATCCACGTCAGCCAGTCTGCGGCCAGCGCGCACGTTCGTGCGGTCGAAGAGTCGCTCAAGACGCAGTTGTTTGTTCGCACCAACCGCAACCTGGAACTGACGCCCTCCGGTCACCTGCTTTTCCGCAAGGCCAAGGCCCTACTCAACGAGGCCACGTTGCTCACATCGTTCGCCCGCGAACTGCGTGGGCAGGTCGAAGGCAGCCTGGTGATTGCGTCCAGTGGCGATCCGTTCGCGACTCGCATCGGTGACATGATCTTCGAGCTTCGATCCAGGCACTCGCTAATCAACCTGGACACCCGGGCAAGGCCTTCGCAAAGCACACACCAGGGACTCAAGAGCGGTGAGGTGGATATCGGCGTGAACCTGGATCGCCCCACCGACGCCAGTTTTCAGTACCACAAACTGACCACCGTGCAGTTCCGGGTGGCGGGCCCCGTGGCCTGGAAGGAGCGCATTGAGAGCGCCGATTGGGCAGAGCTGGCCAGCCTGCCTTGGATCACGCCGGCCGACAGCGGCATGGCATATGCAACGATCCTGGATCGTCTGTTCAAAGACAAGGGTCTGGAACTCGACTCGGTAGCCACCTTTGACAGTGCGGCTCTGGGACGTGCACTCCTTCAAGCAGGTGTCGGAATGACCCTGCTGAGGGAAGAGCATGCCCTTGAAGGTGAAGAAGCGGGCTACCTGACCCTGTCACCCCTCATCCGGGCTGAATACGACCTCTATGTGGTTCACTTGGCCAGCCGGAAGAACGATCCTTTGATCAAGGCCTTTCTGGAAGCAGCGCTTGTGGTCTGGCCGGACATGAAGCTGCACACCCCTACATCGACCTGAGAGACTGGTGGCCCACTCAGGCCTGTTTCGGGTTTGCCCGTGACGGTTCTGCATGCAAGATCTGGCGCCTCAAGGGGATCGAAGCTGACACTGTGCGACCAGGGACCACCGTAATATCCATGCCGCGCACGCTCGCACCCGGAGGCGCGGGAAGGTGTGGCATGACTCGGGCGGGCAGCGACACCATCTCGTCCAGTAGAAGCAGGCCAGCCAGATCCTGTTCGCCTGGCTGGCGCGCGCGCAACTCTTGAAGACACTGCCTGAGGAACGCCATCTCACACCTCCTTCCGGGTGAACCCGCCGACCTACAGGGACTGGACCATCTCGGGGATCGAGACAAACAGATCGGCCTCCAGGCCGTAGTCGGCCACCGAGAAGATGGGTGCCTCCGGGTCCTTGTTGATCGCCACGATGACCTTGGCGTCTTTCATGCCGGCCAGGTGCTGGATCGCGCCGCTGATGCCCGCCGCCACGTAGAGCTGCGGCGCCACGATCTTGCCGGTCTGGCCCACCTGCAGGTCGTTGGCTGCGTAACCGGCATCCACCGCCGCGCGCGACGCACCGATGGCCGCACCCAGTTTGTCGGCCAGTGGCGTGATCACCTCTTTGAACTTCTCGGCACTGCCCAGTGCTCGGCCCCCTGAAACCACGATCCGCGCGGAACTGAGTTCCGGACGGTCGTCGCGGACGATCTCGCTCTGTATGAAAGTGCTCTGGCCACCGTCGGGCACCGCCTGCACCCGCTCCAGCGAAGCAATGCCGCCCTCAGGGGCGGCATCAAAACCGGTGCTGCGCACCGTAAGCACTTTGCGAGTATCCAGACACTGCACCGTTGCCACCGCGTTGCCCGCGTAGATGGGACGTTCGAACGTGTCGGCAGTAATCACCCGGGTGATCTCGCTGACCTGGGCCACGTCCAGCAAAGCCGCCACGCGCGGCCCGGCATTCTTGCCCGCCGCGGTGGCGGCAAACAAGATATGACTGTATGGGGCTGCCAGCGCCAGTACCTGGGTCGCGACGTTCTCAACGAGCCCCTGCCCAAGATGGGGCGCATCGGCCACCAGGACCTTGCTAACCCCGACGATCCGTGCGGCCTGCTCGGCAATGGCCTGCGTCTGATGCCCCACGACCAGCACATGGATCTGGCCATCCAGATACATGCTGATCTGTGCGGCGGCGCTGATGGTGTGAAGCGTCGCTTTCTTGAGCGTTTGGCTATCGTGTTCTGCAACGACCAGGACTGTCATGGAGTTTCTCCTGTGATCTTCAGATGACTTTGGCGGCATGCCGCAGATGGTGAATCAGCGTGGCAACATCCGGCACCTTGATGCCAGGACCGCGCTTCGGGGGTTCGTTGACCTGGAGGGTCCTGATGCGCGGGCTCAGGTCCACCCCCAGGTCAGCGGCCTGGACGGTCTCCATGGGCTTCTTCTTGGCCTTCATGATGTTGGGCAACGTGACGTAGCGCGGCTCATTCAGACGCAGGTCGGTCGTCACGATGCATGGCAATCGCAGCTCCAGGGTTTCGAGGCCTCCATCGACCTCGCGGGTCACACGGGCCTTGCCGTCGGCGATGTCGAGCTGGGAAGCGTAGGTGGCCTGTGGCCAGCCAGCCAGGCCGGCCAGCATCTGGCCAGTCTGGTTGGCGTCGTCATCGATGGCCTGCTTGCCCAGGATCACCAGCCCGGGCTGTTCCCGGTCGACGATGGCCTTGAGCAACTTGGCCACGGACAGCGGCTGCAGCTCGGCGACGGTCTCGACCAGGATGGCGCGATCCGCACCGATGGCCATCGCTGTGCGCAGCGTCTCCTGGCACTGGGGTGCACCGCAGGAAACCACCACCACCTCTGTGGCCACGCCCTGCTCCTTCAGACGCACCGCCTCTTCCACCGCGATCTCGTCGAACGGGTTCATGCTCATCTTCACGTTGCTGAGATCGACACCCGTGCCATCCGCTTTCACGCGAACCTTCACGTTGTGGTCCACCACACGTTTGACTGTTACCAGGATCTTCATATCGATATAAAACCATTTGGAAAAAAATGTCTGTGCAACCTGAATGCCTGTTCCAGGAGGGCGCCAGCGAGGATTTTGAAGGTCAGTTTAGGGAGTCCCTCCCGCACAGTCCATGGCTGTTTTTTGGAGTCCGTGTCCGTTTTTCCTGAACACGACCTACCGCCATCACCACCAGGGCGAGGGCAAAAAATGCCGGCCAGCACCCTGGCGCTGGCCGGTCAAAATCTCATGAAAAGTCAACGGTGTCTGCTCCCCGGGCCATCGCGATCCGGTCATTGCGGCTGCAGTCCCGAGATCTTGACCAGGCAGCCCCAGTTGGCGATCTGCTCCTTGTTGAAAGCCGTCAGACCTTCCGGTGTCGTGGTCCGGGCGATCATGCGCATGCGCTGGTAAACCGCTTGGCCCTCTTGGTTGTTGACCGCCTTGACGAAGGCGTCGTTCAGCACGTCGATCACTGCCTTGGGCGTTCCTTTCGGCGCGTAGTAGCCTAGGACAGAGGCATAGTCGTAACCGGGCACACCGGCCTCGATCATGGTGAGCACGGCGCCCATCGTGGGCAATCGCACCGCCGACGTAACTGCCAGCGCACGCAGGGTGCCCTGCTTGATGAAGGGCTCCACGATCAGCGGGTCCACCGCCATGAAGTCCAGCCGGCCGGCGACCATCCTGGACCGCCTCATGCACCGCTGCGCAATGTTGGAGTTCCGGGGCAAGAGCTACCGACTCAAGGAGGCAGCGGCACGCATCGTCATCACACCTGAGTCGTCATAATCCGACTGTCCTGCCTGGGGGAATTTGGGGTGGCCAAGGGTGGGGGAGTTTGACCTGGCCATCGGGGCTGTACTTGTAGGCCTGCCCTGCGTGTTGATGTTGGTACCCCTCCCACAGCAGTTGCAGGGTTACGCCGGGGCGGCGCAGTTCGCGGTGGATGTGGGCGCAGTCGGGCTCGAGTTGGCGCGACTCGCGTGCCACCGGTGGCTTGTAGAGCCGAGACTGGAGTTCCTCGTCACGCAAGGTCTGGGCCAGCATCCAGTCCTCGCCAGCTTCGCGCGCGTAGCTGGCGATTTCGCTAACGGTGGATTTGGAGATGCCGAGGGCGGCGCCGATTTGGCGGGTGCTCCAAGTCCCGCCGTGCAGAAGTTGCAGTGTATGTCGTAGTTTGCTCATGGTGACCCTGGGTGTGGGCATCGCTTCTCTCCAGTCAAAAAACCGGGCAGCGTATGCCGCGTTCGGGTCACTCAGAGCACCCCGCAGGTGTCCGCCATCAATTTGGAATACTGTCCGCCTTCAGCGTGGAACGGTGTCCGCCATTGCGTGGAATACGCAGCTGCCATTAGGTGAGCACCCATCAGTCGCTATCAGGCGATGTTCTTCCTGACAGAACGGCGCAATCTGGTGGCGTACAGCCTCTCCGGCGGCGAACAGCAGATGGCGGCAATCGCACGGGCGCTCATCGCCGTGCCCCGCACCTTGATGCTGGACGAGCCTATGGTCGGATGGTGCCCAAGCTGATCCTCGAGGTAGTTAAGCTCATAGGGAAGATCAATGCCGATGGCGACACCGTGGTCATGGTCGAGCAGAATGCAAAGCTCGCCCTGAAAATTCGGATCACGCCTTCCTACTCGAGACGGCCCCGTAGCGCTGCAAAGCGCCCGAGCGCCGACCTTTTGCAAAGTCAGGATTACAAAACGCCTATCTGGGTGCCTGAATTGGCGGTCAGGCAGACATGAGATTTTTTTCAGGCATCGGTGCGGAACAGGAACAGCGTCTTCCTGTCCGCGAATTTCCATACCCCGCCATCCCTAACGAGCCGATCGCGGAATTCCGCGATCAGGTAAGCCGGGGTGAGCTGGGCAATGCCGGCGGCGTTGAGGCCTGGCGCGCTGTAGGCGGTCAGGTATGAAATGGCATGTGCGTGGTCCTTGTCGATAGCCGTCACCACCGTGTTCGATGAGACATGTCTGCGCGGAATCGTAAGCACGGCATTGAAGAAGCCGCGTGACCGGTAAGGGCGCCTTCCAAGGGGCGGTGTAGAGTCCCGTCCTCCGTAAACATGTTGACGACCGCATCGATATCTGGGGCGTCCACCGCGTTGCAGTAGGCTGCGATGAGCTTTGCACAATCATGCTCTACGGCAATCCTGTCAAAGTCGTTCATTTGTATAGTCATTGGCGGCATCAGGGAAGAACCTTGTTCTCGCGAAGCTGTGTTAACTGGACGATCATCATGTCCTCCGTGTCCACGATGCCATGGAAGCCTGCCTGGCGGATCTTGGTCATTGAAGAGATCACGTCGAAATCGTAGTTGAGGGTGAAGTCAGCGAAACCCCATGAAGCGACCTTGTCGATGGATAGGGGCCTGAGTCCCCGCTCCTGCACGATCGTGTCCCACACTGGTCCTTTGTCGGCCATCCACTGCACCAGCGAGAGCTGTCGTACAACGCCCATTTTCATGCCGAAATGTTCGGCGAGTTTGGGCCACGCGGACTCCCAGCGGAAGAGGTCCCCGTTGGTGACATTGAAGGCTTGGTTGCGTGCGTTTGGCGAATTGCACATCCAGAAGATTGCTCCCGCCAGCTGGCCGGCGTCGGTCATCTCCAGGAGGTGCGTATACGCGCCCAGCTTACCAGGGTAGTCCAGTGGCAGCCCCGCTCGCTTGCAGATGGCCGCGTACACGCCCAGGGTAGACAACAAGTTGGGGGCACCGCCGTCGTGCACGCCGCTGATGATGCCAGGCCGGCTGCTGGACCAGGTCCAGCCGCCACGCGCAGACTGTTCGACCAAGAACTTCATCTGGTCGAAGTAGAAATTTGGCGGTATGTGGCCTGGGGCCGATTCGCGCGCCGGCGTGGAGAACGGCCCCATGTGCAGACCGTACCACTTGGTGCCGGCCAGAGCGTGTACATGTCGCAGCGCTGGATTCTCGCAGGCCAACACGATGTTGCGGAGCATGTCGGTGTTCGGGTCGGGGTTCTCCACACCGACCTTAGCATGGGGCTTCATCGCCGTGTACAGCGCGTGTGGCGCGCGCGCTGCGTAAACCAGGTGAGTAGCGCGAATGTCTTTCACTGCGCGTTTGCACGAATCTGGATCCATAAGGTCCACCGCCACGTAATTCACGCCGGGCGCCGACTGCGCGGGCGGATTGCGGCACAGTCCGACGACGCTCCATCCGGGCATTACCCGCACAATATCGGTCAGCTTCTGCGTTGCCACGCTCGTGGCACCGGCAATCACGAGGATTCCACCATCCTTCATTTCAGCTCCTTTGCTCGTTGTTTCATGATCGTTTTCCTGCCGCACAGGTCAGTCGCCATTGATGCCAAGGGACTTGATCAATGGTCCCCATTTCGCCGTCTCGGCGACGATAAAGGTGCCTGCGGCTTCCGGACTGCCCAGTTCGGCCGCGACGAGGCCGAGGTCGACGAAATATTTCCGAATCTCAGGACTGGCCAGTCGTCGCGTTGATCTCGCGGTTGAGCAGGTCGATAACGGGGCGGGGCGTGTTTTTGGGCGCGAGGATGACGTTCCACCCGAAGGCGGAGAAGCCTGGCAGTTCCTCGTCGATGGTGGGAATGCTTGGCATCGAGGCGAGCCGCTTGGGCGTAGTTACGCCCAAGCCAGCCAGTTTGCCACTCTTGACATAGGGCTCCGCGAACGAAGGCGCGCCCACCATGAATGGCACATGACCGGCGGGCAAATCTTGCACAGCGGGCGCTTCACCGCGGTACGGCACGTGCCTCACTTGCAGGCCAGCGGCCTTGATGAAATGTTCGGCCGTGATGTGCAAAGTCGAGCCGACGCCCGACGAGGCATAAGTGTACTTTCCGGGTGAAGTATCAAGCTGCATAGCGAACGCGCCGGTCCTGGAAGTAGCTCATCACACGCTGGGGGTTTTGTTCCAGCATCGCCATGTGGTCGTTCGCAGCTTCGCGTAACTTGGCCTTGGTTCGCACTGGCACGCGTTTGCCTATTTCCTGTATGAGATCGGCGTTGAACCGCTCCTCAGGGTTGAGCTGTGGACTGTAGCTGGGCAGGTAAAACAGCTCGATCGACCAGGTGCACGTTGCCAGCCATGGATGTGTTGCCACCCAGGAAGAGCGTGTAGCCGTCCGGCTGTGCCCGACGCGCAAAGTCGGCGCTAATGACGCTGTTTTCACTGGATTTGGCGATCACGATGACGGGTTGCCCCAGGGTCTTCGAGGCTTCGCCGCCCAGAAACCGCGTGATGATGTCGGAGGTGGAACCCGGCGTGCTGGTGATGACCACCTGGATCGGCCTGGACGGGAACTTGTCGCTCTGGGCCCAGCCCGCCTGGGCAGTGACCAGCACTGTGCTCAGGAACAGGGCCTTGAAAAGACGGTTCATGGTGTTGCCTCCATTTTTATGAGTGATGGGGAAGGGGCAATTCGCCGAACGCTTCCAAGAACCGCTGACCGGTCGAAGACCTTCGTTTGCCGGATTTACAGTTCCCCGTGCGGCAGCAGAATTTGCCGCACCACCGCACCGCTGTTCAACTGGTCGAAGGCGTGGTTGAGCTGGTTGAAGCCGATGTGTTCACTGCGCAGCCTGTCCACCGGAAGGTGTCCGCGCAGGTACATGTCCACGTACCGGGGCACGTCGTCTTGCGGCACGCCACCACCCATGAACGAGCCACGCAGCACCCGCTCTTCACAGACCCAGGGCAGGTGCGCTGCCGTGAAGGTGGCGGAGGACTTGCCCACGCCCACGCCCACCACTTCGCCGCCCCGCACAGCGATCTGCTGCGCCATCTCCAGCGCGCTCGGGTTGCCCGAAATCTCGAAAGCATGGTCCACGCCGCCGTTGGTCAGATCGAGCACTTTCTGAACGATCTCGGGATCGCGTGCGTCGAAACAGTCGGTGGCGCCGACCGCGGTCGCGAGACCGAATTTGCCCGGCAGCACGTCGATGGCGATGATCTGGGAGGCGCCCGCTTCGCGGGCCGCCATCACGGCCGTGAGACCCACACCGCCGAGGCCGATGATGGCCACCGACGCACCCGGCTTGACCTGGGCGCTGTTGAACACCGCACCCGCGCCCGTGATCACCGCACAACCGAACAGCGCGGCCACATCCAGCGGCACCGCGGGATCGATCTTGATCAGTGATTGAGGTACCACGACGGCGTACTGCGCGTACACCGAGATGCCGCTGTAGTGGTTGAGCCGTCCCCCATCAGCCAGCTGCAGCCTGCGGCTACCGTTCGCAAGCAGGCCCTCAGCGCGCGCGCCGCTCACAGCCTGGCAAAGACCGGGGCGACCGGCAAGGCAGACGCGGCACTGGCCGCAGCCCGCCACGCCGGCCATGGCCACGTGATCACCGGGCCTAAACCCGGTGACATTGCGGCCCACCTCACGCACGATGCCCGCACCTTCGTGCCCGCCCACGATAGGCAGCGGGCGCTTGCGCATGCCCTCGACTACCGACAGGTCGGAATGGCACAGGCCGGCGGCCCGTACTTCGACAAACACCTCGTCTTCGCCGGGTCCGTCGAGTTCCACCTCTTCAATCCGGAACGGCTGGCTTTGGGCAAAGGGCGCGGGCAGGCCCTGTTCGTACATGACGGCGGCGGTCATTCTCATCTTGAAACTCCTCGGTGATAGATGGGTTCTGGCTGGGCTGGCTTTGGTGTGAAAGCCATGATTCAGTTCAGAACAAAGAAACGTTCTTCGGTCATGTCAAGCGTCGAGTACTTCGCACCCTCACGGCCCATGCCGCTGTCCTTGACACCGCCGTAGGGCATCTGGTCGGAACGCCAGCGCGAGGTGCCGTTGACGATCACGCCACCGGTCCGCACGGTCTTTATGGCCGACAGCGCCAGGTCCAGCGAGTTGGTGTAGATGCCGCACTGAAGGCCATAAGGGCTCTCGCTGATGGTCTCGAACAGCGGTTCGATGGCCTCGTAGGGCTGGATCGTCATGACCGGCCCGAAGATCTCTTCGCACACCGCATCCATGCGGATGTTGACATGGGTGAGGATGGTTCCATCGACCTGGGCGCCGTGGCGCTGCCCCCCGCACAACAGCCGGGCGCCTGCGTGCACGGCACGGCCGATCACGCCCTCGACGCGCAGGGCGGCCTGCTCGTCGATCAGCGTGCCCACATCGGTGGCCGGGTCCATCGGATCACCGAAACGGATCGTTTCCATCTCGCGGCGAGCTGCCTCGACAAACGCGTCGTGGATCTGCTGGTGCACAAACACGTTCTGTACCGACACACAGCTCTGTCCGGCAATCGCCACCGAGTTGCGGGTGCAGGTCTTGACCGCAGTGGCGAAGTCGGCATCGTGGTGAACGAAGGTAGGCCCCACCCCGCCGAGCTCCAGGGCCACGCGCTTCATGCCCGCCGTGTTGCGGATGAGCTTGCCCACGCGGGTCGATCCGGTGAAGCTGACGAAGTCCACCCGGGGATCGCTCACCAGCTGGGGTCCGATCGCATCGCCATAGACGGTGTTGATGGCACCCGGCGGCACACCAGCGTCCACCACGGCTTCGATGAACAGGTGGAACGCCAGCGGCGCTTTGGGTGACGGCTTCAGCACGATGCTGTTGCCCGCGGCCAGCGCCGGGCCCAGCTTGTGGGCCGACAGGTTGACCGGTGCATTGAAGGCGGTGATGCCCACCACGACACCCACCGGAAAACGCATGACCATGCCGATCTTCCCAGCCCCGATGGCACTCCCGTCCATCGGCACATGCTCGCCCTGAATGCGAATGGCCTCCTGCGCATAAAGCCGCAAGGTGTCTGCGGCGCGTTGCACCTCGAACACCGCGTCGCGGATCGCCTTGCCGCTTTCCTGCGACATCGCGCGGCCGATCGTCTCCGCCCGCGCGAACAGGTTGTCACCGGCCCGGCGCAGCAGCGCGGCCCGCTCATACCCCGGCATGGCCGCCATGACCTTCTTTGCCTTGTAGGCCGCTTCCAGCGCGTCCTTGCAGTCCCTGCTGCTCGAAACCGGTGCCTGAGCCACCACGTTGCCGCGGTACGGATCACGCACATCCTCGATCTGCTCGCCCTCTCGCCATGCGCCACCGATCAGCATGCGGATGGTCGTGCTTTTCGGCGTAGTGCCGTTTTCGGGTGCGCTCACTTTGTCAACTCCGTAGAGGAGTGAGGCGTGCAGCAGGCCATCATCAAAGCGCCTCCGCAGCAGGAACTGTTGGTACGAATTGTCATGTTTGTCTCCTGAAATTGCCGGCCTCTCAGGGTACTTTGACCCGGAAGAATGCTGATCAGTTTAGGAATCGACCGGATGTGCGTCCATGGCAATTTTCAGGAGCCCGCGTCCATGATTTCCGAATACGAAGCGTCCACCTTTGCGTTTGATGAAGGAATGTAGTGGAGGTCCTTGATTTGCTGGTTGAGTTATGGGTTGTAGGACGCCCATCCTCGCCGCATCCACCATGGCCAGCGCATCACCGGTCCAAGTCCCGTCGGGCATTTACCTGTCGCCCTCTGGCGTTTCAGGCACCGTACACGCCTTTGAAACTAAGGCCCGCACTGGAAGCAAGAGGGTCGGTGGCAAGGGCGCCGTGGTAAGGGCGGACGCTATGTCGGCGGTCACAAGTAAATTGCAGCATGGATTGCTGTTCGATGTCGCCGCCGAAGTGCTGCAGACCATCGCTGCAGACTGCAAGCATCTGGGTGCGCGCATCGGTGCAACGCTGGTGCTGCACACCTGGGGTTCGGCACTGACGCACCACCCGCATGTGCACGGCATCGTGCCAGGTGGTGGGCTCGCCCCTGACGGCAAGTCCTGAGTGGCCTGCCGAGCGGGTTTCTTCCTTCCAGTGCGCGTGCTGTCCAGGTTGATGCGACGGCGCTTTATCGAAGAGCTGTTGCGCCTGCACCAAGTGGGTCGGTTAAGGTTCTTTGGCGAGCTGGCGACGTTGACTGATGGTGCCTGCTTCAACCAGTGGCTGGCACCGATGCGCCAATGCGAGTGGGTGGTCTACGCCAAGCGACCATTCGCCGGCCCCCAAGCAGTGCTGGCCTACCTGTCGCGCTACACGCACCGGGTTGCCATCTCTAACGGCCGACTTCTTGCGATGGATGAGCGCGGGGTGAGTTTCCGCTGGAAGGACTACCGCGCCAAGGGACGAACGCGCCACAAGGCCATGACACTGGCGCCCGAGGAGTTCATGCGCCGATTCCTGCTGCATGTGCTGCCCAGCGGTTTCCATCGCATCCGCCACTATGGCTTGCTGGCCAACGGCACTCGCAAGGAGAGCCTTGCACTGGCGCGTGAGTTGTTGCATGTTGTCCCGGCGCAAGCTGCCACACTCAGCAACGACGAGCCAGACGACGTGCGGCCCAACGCAGCGCCACCGGCCTTTGTCTGCAGGCACTGCGGCCACGCGATGGTCATCCTGCAGAGTTTCATGCGCGGGCAGGCGATTCGCGCGCCACCTCCGTCATGAACAGTTCCCTGCGCCAACACTTGTCTTCGATGTCGATGCGCATGAGTCCGTCGGCAGGGCCGAGGCGCGCGTGTCGATACAAACGGCCCGGCATTGCTTGCGTCGCGCTCGGCAACATGCGCTTCATCGACAATGCTCCAGGCACGTCCACGCACGACGGCACACAACGACGCATTGGCACCGCCTGTATACAGACTGTGATGTGTCACGCCGCTGCCCGAATCCCCATAGCGTTTTGGCCCTGAACACCAGCGGTGGCGTTCTCCGCGGTTTCCTCCATCGAGGCTTGTGCGACACCTGCCCTCAGGCCGTGCGCGATCGTCGCTTGGCTGTGAGTTCCGGGCAGGTATCCCACAACCCTAAACAGAAGCCGTCATCCACTCTGCGAATTGGCTTACCAGCAGCCAGTCCCGGAACAGCGCCTCGTAGTTGCGCATCTGTTTCCGATCCGATCTGGTCGTTGCCATCGCAAGCTACGTGCATGCTGAGTGAATCCAGGCGCTTCCCGTTTCGCCATTGACGAGCTGGGATCGGTGCATTGCTCCGATTTGACTTCACGGTTTCCCATGAGATCTTGGTTTTGCCAACCCGACCAGATGGTCTGACCGGGTGGCATCCAGACTCACATGGAAACCGTCATGCATACCAAATCTACCGAAACCTCTCTTTCCTCCAACGCGGGCGCGCAAGGCCCGGCACCTTCTGCATCGTCCGTCCTGCGCAGCAGCCTCGTGGCTCCCCTGCAAGAACCAGAGTTCATCTGCTGGGAGGACTCGGGCCTGGCTGGCTCCCAGGCTGCCCTGGCCTGCGCACTCGGGGGGCTGCAGGCCCAGGTGGCCGATTCCATCCTGCCGGCATTGCTCAATTCCGAACTCTCTGCCCAGCTGCGCCAGCTGGATCAGACCATCCTGGAGCGCCGCCTTGAGCGAGAGCAACTCGCCTTGTCCAACGTCCAGTTTCGTATCCAGGCGGTGCTGGAGGTTGCGCGCGGCGTGCGGGCGCTGTTTGCCAAGGCCCCCGGCGCCCATCTCCTGGCCGAGCCCCTTCCCGAGCAGCTGGCACAGGACCTGGAGTTCGCCGGGATCCACTGGGAGGGACGTGTTTCGCTTGCCACCTGGGCGGCCCATGTGGAGGCTGCGCTCAGGCGCTTGCAGCGCGAGCGCCATGCGCTGCAGCTTCTCCTGCGGGAAGTGCAGGAAGAGATGGAGCTGGTGGCGGTGCAGACGGAGGTAGGAACTGTGCTTGCCAGCGGCGCCCGGCATCTGCTCACGCACCTGCAAGCGAGCGACTCCTCTGCACCGGGCAAATGCCGCACCCTGGAGCGTCTGCAGGCCCATGTGTACCAGCCGCTCGCCAAGGACTGGTACTGGCTGCTCGACCCGCAGGGTGAGTGCGACGGCGAGGATTGAGCGAGCGCTGCCCGGAGCCACAGGTGGCCTGCCGCTACGGGGCATGGGGCAGGTCTACCGCTTCAGAGGCACACAAGCAGCGCCCGGTCCCTGTGCGCTGGCCCCAGCCCCTCAACCAATCAAGGAAGAACCGTAATGACGATCAAACCCAACGACGCAATCGACGGCGAAGACAAGGCCGAAGGTGAAAGCAAGGGCAAGCGCTCAGGTGCTGCGCGTACCGGGCGCCTGCACAGGGCGATGGCCCGACTGAGCGGCCTGTTCGCCTTGATTCAGTTGATCGGGATCGGCTTGCTGGCCATGCTGGCGATCTCGCTGGTGCTGAGCCCGATGTGGTGGCTGACCCATGAGAGTGGTGCAAGCGTGCAAAAGGAGACCGCTGCCGGCCATGTGCTGCGGGTCGAGCTCAAGGGGGGCCTATTCACCCGGGCATTGGTGGAAACCGATGTAGGGTTCTATGCGCTGCAGGAGGGGCCAGCCTGCGCAAGGGGGAGCCGGTGACGCTGCGCGAGCGGCTGGATGGCTCGCGCTCGCTGTGCGATTTGGAGGGGCGGTGTACGGGGTTGCTGGGGGTGTTGCGTTGAGCGTGAGACCACGCGACTGCAGAGCGGCGAAATGGCACCGAAGGACTAGGCATACGCCATGAACCCGTGGCGATGCAGACACTTGGATGGCAGGATTTGCGCTGCAGTCAGCCCGCTGAGCCTTTAGAAATCTGTGTCAAATGATTTCAAGACGTCCCGCCAAATACCAGAGAAATGCGGGGGACGGCATGGGGGTCAAAAATTCGGCTAAGAAAAAAGCCTAAGTAAATCAATTACTTAGGCTTTATCTTGGCGGAAACGGAGGGATTCGAACCCTCGATGAGGCTCTACACCCCATACTCCCTTAGCAGGGGAGCACCTTCGGCCACTCGGTCACGTTTCCAATCCCGCTATTATGCCCGAAGACAAGAGGCCTTCCAGCAAGCAGCGGGGTAGTGTCAGGCGGTTTCCTGGTCCAGGCCAAAGGCGGTGTGCAGGGCGCGCACGGCCAGTTCCAGGTACTTTTCGTCGATGACGACCGATGTCTTGATCTCGGACGTAGAAATCATCTGGATGTTGATGCCCTCTTCGCTCAACACGCGGAACATCTTGCTTGCCACGCCCACATGGCTGCGCATGCCGATGCCGACGATGCTGACCTTGCAGATGTTGGGGTCGCCGACCACTTCCTTGGCGCCAAGTTCAGGCAGCACGGTCTCGCGCAGCAGTTCTAGCGTGCGGGCAAAGTCGGACTGGCTCACCGTGAAGCTGAAGTCGGCCTTGCCGTCCTTGCTGATGTTCTGAATGATGACGTCCACCTCAATGTTGGCGTCGGCCACCGGGCCCAGGATGCGAAAGGCCATGCCGGGAGAGTCGGGCACGCCCAGCACCGAAACTTTGGCTTCGCCGCGGTTGAATGCGATGCCGGATACGACGGCTTGTTCCATTTTTTCGTCTTCCTCAAAAGTGATCAATGTGCCCGACTGCGCCTCTTCAGCCAAGTCGATGTCCCAGGGAGTAAAGCTCGAAAGCACCCGCATGGGCACTTTGTATTTGCCGGCAAACTCCACCGAGCGGATCTGCAGCACCTTGCTGCCCAGGCTGGCCATTTCAAGCATCTCTTCGAAGCTCACGGTGGTCAGGCGCCGGGCAGCGGGCACCACGCGCGGATCGGTGGTGTACACGCCATCGACATCGGTATAAATGAGGCATTCGTCTGCACCCATGGCGGCGGCAATGGCCACCGCTGAGGTGTCCGACCCACCGCGCCCGAGGGTGGTGATGTTGCCCAGTTCGTCAATGCCCTGAAAACCGGTGACGATGACCACACGGCCTGCGTCCAGGTCAGCGCGCACGCGCTGGTCGTCAATCGATTCGATGCGTGCCTTGGTATGGCTGCTGTCGGTGCGCACGGGCACTTGCCAGCCGGCGTAGCTGACCGAGGGCATGCCCTCGGCCTGCAGCGCAATGGCCAGCAAAGCGGAGGACGCCTGCTCGCCGGTGGCGGCCAGCATATCGAGTTCGCGGTGGTACTCGGTCGTTGCGCGCGCCGGGGCGAGCTCGGCCGCCAAGCCCAGCAGGCGATTCGTCTCGCCGCTCATGGCGCTGGGCACCACCACGATCTGGTGGCCAGCGCGTGCCCATTTGGTGACGCGCCGCGCCACGTTGCGAATGCGCTCGGGCGAGCCCATGGACGTGCCGCCGTATTTGTGAACTATCAAGGACATTGGGAAGTCGTTGCGACGGGAACCGGAATGTGCGGCGCAGATTGCAAGGCGTTTTGGGGGCGCCGCCGGCTCTCTTGCTTAGGGGGCCAAAACCGGCGAATTGTACCAATCAAGCCGGTCGTTGCTGCGCCGCACAAAACCCAGGCCCACTTTGATCTCGATGCGGTGCCCGCGCGTGGTGCAGGCGGCAATCTGGCGCTGCAGTTCGGCAAGCTGCGCCGCATTGGGTGTGCAGCGGTGGCAGCTCGCCAGCCAATGGCGCAGCACATTGGCCTGGCGCGCGGTGCTGAGCTGCTGCAGCGCGCGAATCCGTGGCGGGGTGCCCACGGTTACCAAGTCCTGCCGGGCGACTTCAAGCAGCAGCTGCTGTGCCTGCGCGGCGTGCGCACTGCTGCGGGCAAACGTTTCGCGAAAGGCGGGAAAGCAGGCTTCGAGCGCGGGCAGAAGCTCGGCGCGAATGCGGTTGCGGGTAAAGCGCCGGTCGGTGTTGGTCGGATCTTCCACCCAGCCCTCGCCGCGCGCGCGCAGCCACTCACGCACCGCCCTGCCCGGGACGCCCAGCAAAGGGCGGTGCCAGGCGATGCCGGCGCGCTGCCACCGCGCCGGCATGGCGGCGAGGCCCGGAAGACCCGCGCCGCGCGAGAGGGCCAACAACAAGGTTTCGACCTGGTCGTCAGCGTGGTGCGCCAATGCTATTGAAGCAATAGCTGTATCCGCAATACCGGTAAGCGCCATAGCCTCAAAAGCCTTGTATCTTGCAATGCGCGCCGCGTCTTCCGGGCTTTGGCCAGGCGCTGCGCCGGCGCTTACGCGTGCCACCTGCAGCGGCACCGCCAGGCGCTCACACAGCGCTTGGCAATGCGCAGCGAAGTCGTCCGCTGCTGCTTGCAGGCCGTGGTGCACATGGAGGGCGCAGACCTCTCCGGGCCACCGCTCGGCGCAAGCGATCAGCAGGGCCGTCGAATCTGCGCCGCCGCTCAGGCCCACCGCCAAGGGCAGTGCCGGCTGGAAGCTGGCAAGCGCTTGCGCAAAGGATGGCGGCATATCGCACCACAAGGACCACGCGGCATTGGTACCGCGTCGCGCTCAGCGGCTGTCGGCCTTGGTGTCCGTAAAGCGCCCGTAGCTTTGCAGGCGGGCGTAGCGCCGGTCGATCAATTCTTTGACCTTGAGGTCGGCGAGCTGGCGGAAAGCGTCGCCCAGCGCGCGTTTGAGGAAGGCGGACATCTGCTTGGGGTCGCGGTGTGCGCCGCCTACGGGCTCGTTGACGATCTTGTCCACCAGGCCCAGCGCCTTGAGCCGGTGCGCAGTGATGCCCAGCGCCTCGGCGGCGTCTTGCGCCTTGTCGCTGGTCTTCCACAAGATGGAGGCGCAGCCCTCGGGGCTGATGACGGAGTAGATGGCGTACTGCAGCATCAGCAACTGGTCGCAGACGCTGAGCGCCAGCGCGCCGCCCGAGCCGCCCTCGCCGATGATGGTGGTGATGATGGGCACTTCGAGTTGTGCCATCTCGTAGATGTTGCGGCCAATAGCTTCCGACTGGCCACGCTCTTCGGCGTCGATGCCCGGGAACGCGCCCGGCGTATCGACAAAGGTGAACACTGGCAGACCGAATTTCTCCGCTGTTTTCATCAGGCGAAGTGCCTTGCGGTAGCCTTCAGGGCGCGTCATGCCGAAGTTGCGCAGCGCACGCTCTTTGGTGTCGCGCCCCTTCTGGTGGCCCAGCACCATGCAGGCATGGCCGTTGAAGCGCGCCAAGCCGCCCACAATGGATTTGTCGTCGGAAAAATGCCGGTCGCCGTGCATTTCGACGAAATCGGTGAAAAGGCTCTGCACATAATCGAGCGTGTAGGGTCGCTCGGGATGGCGGGCAATCTTGGTGATCTGCCACGGCGTCAGGTCGGAATAGATGTCCTTGGTGAGCTGCTGGCTTTTCTTGCTCAGCTGGTCGATTTCCTCCGAAATATCGACCGCGCTCTCGTTCTGCACGTAGCGCAGCTCTTCGATCTTGGATTCGAGCTCGGCAATGGGGTTTTCGAAATCCAGAAATGTCTTTTTCGCCATGTGTTGTTCCTTGCGCGCGGGGCGCGTGGCTGCGGGCAGCGGGCTCAGTAAGCGACCGGCAGGGGGTCCAGCGAGCGCCAAATATACCAAGTGGCCACGCTGCACCAGGGCTTCCAGGCCTGGGCCACTTCGCGCGCATCGCTGCGGCTGACCGGGTCGCCCGAGAAGTAGTTGCGGCTGATGCCGTTGAGCAGGCCGACATCATCGAGCGGCAGCACGTTGGGGCGCATGAGGTGGAAGATGAGAAACATCTCGGCCGTCCAGCGGCCAATGCCGCGCACCGCCACCAGCTCGGCAATGATGGCCTCGTCGTCCATGGCCTGCCAGGCATCGACATGCAGTTTGTCGCCGTCGAAGTGCAGCGCCAAGTCTACGAGGTATTCCACCTTGCGCGCCGACAGGCCGGCAGCGCGCATGTCGTCGATTTTCAGGCGCAGTACGTCGGGAGGCGTGAGCGTGGGCGCCAGCAGCGCAAAGCGGTCCCACACGGTCTGCGCGGCCTTCACCGAAATCTGCTGGCCGACGATGCTGCGCGCCAGCGTGACGAAGGCATCGCCGCGCGTCTGCAGGCAGGTCTCGCCGAACTGCGGAATCAGGCGCTTCATCACCCGATCTTTTTTCATCAGATGCGTGCGCGCCTGGGACCAGTACTCTGGCGTTGCCAGGTCGAGCGTTGCCGCAGTCGCTATTACTTTAGAAGCACTCACCGCTTGTCCTTATTGCGCTGCGTGCCATTGCTACTCATATTTTTTCTCATGAAGCGGCTTCCCAGGTGGTGCCGGTGGCGCTGTCCTTGAGGACGATGCCCTGGGCCAGCAAGGCCGCGCGGATGCGGTCGGCCTCGGCAAAATCGCGCGCTGCCTTGGCCGCGGCACGGGCGGCGATCTGCGCATCAATGTCTGTTCCAGCGTGCTGTCCGCCAGCTTGCAGAAAGGCGGCAGGCTCGCCCTGCAGCAGCCCCAGGCACCCGCCCAGCGCCTTGAGCAGGCCAGCGGCCTGCGGCGAGCGGCTGCGGTTGACTTCACCCGCCAGGTCGAACAGCACGGCCACCGCCTCGGGTGTGCCGAAGTCTTCGTCCATGGCGGCGCGAAAGCGCGCGGCATAAGGGTCGGTCCAGTCGATGGCTACGTCTTTCGGGGGGACCAGGCTGAGCGCGGTGTAAAGGCGCTTGAGCGCCTGGTGGGCGTCGTCGAGGTGCGCGTCGCTGTAGTTGAGGGCGCTGCGGTAGTGGGCGCGCACCATGAAAAAACGCAAGGTTTCGGCCTGGTACTCGCGCAGCACATCGCGGATGGTGAAGAAGTTGCCGAGCGACTTGCTCATCTTCTCGTTGTCCACGCGCACAAAACCGTTGTGGACCCAGAAGCGCGCCAGCGGCTTTCCATGGGCCCCTTCGCTTTGCGCAATCTCGTTCTCGTGGTGCGGGAACTGCAGGTCGGCGCCGCCGCCGTGGATGTCGAAGGTCTCGCCCAGCGTGGCGCAGCTCATGGCCGAGCATTCGATGTGCCAGCCGGGGCGCCCGGCGCCAAAGCGGCTGTCCCATTTCGCTTCAGGCGGCTCGTCCGCCTTGGCGGACTTCCAGAGCACGAAGTCGAGCGGATCGTTCTTGCCATCCTGAACCGCCACGCGTTCGCCTGCACGCAACTCGTCCAGCGACTTGCCCGAGAGCTTGCCGTACCCGGGGAACTTGCGCACTGCGTAGTTCACGTCGCCGCTCTCGGCCCGGTAGGCCAGGCCCTTGCCTTCGAGCGTACCGATGAGCGAGAGCATCTGCGGCACGTATTCGGTGGCGCGCGGCTCGACATCAGGCGGTTCAATGCCCAGCTTGGCGATGTCAGCATGCATGGCGCCGATCATCTCGTCGGTCAACGCGCGGATCGTGATGCCGCGATCCAGTGCGCGGCGGATGATCTTGTCGTCGATGTCGGTAATGTTGCGCACGTACGTGACGCGGTACCCGCTGGCGCGCAGCCAGCGCTGCACCACGTCAAACGCCATCATCATGCGGGCATGGCCGATGTGGCACAGGTCGTAGATGGTCATGCCGCAGACGTACATGCGCACATGGCCAGGCTCGATCGGGGAAAACTCTTCCAGGGCACGCGAGAGCGTGTTGTAGATGCGCAGACTCATGGAGATTAGGTTGGGGAAGACAGGGCGTGACGGGGGCGAAGCACGCAGGTGGATGGACCTGCTAGCGGGCAAGGCGCACGCCAGGCCCGATCCGCGCATCACAAATACCGTGCCGGCGCCTGCGTACCACGCAGGCGCAAGGTTCCGCCATGACCACCCCCTCGGCTACAATTCGTCGCAGTATAAGCGCCCGTCCGGGCCTCGGCTGACCACCTCACGGACCTTCATGACATCCTCACGCCGCACCCTTTTCCCGCTTGTGCGCCTTGCGCGTCTCGTGGCTTTGTCGGCGCTGCTGTGCGCTGGCGCAGTCCATGCGGACGAATACTCCGATATCACGGCGCTACTGAAAGCGGGCAAGGCGGCGGATGCGCTTGCCAAGGTCGACCAACGGCTTGCAAGCACGCCCAAAGATCCGCAATTGCGCTTCTTGCGCGGCGTGGCACAGGCAGATACGGGCAAGCAAAGCGACGCCATCGCCACCTTCACCCAGCTCACGCAGGACTACCCCGAACTGCCTGAGCCCTACAACAACCTGGCCGTGCTGTATGCCGGCCAGAACCAGCTCGACAAGGCGCGCACTGCCCTTGAAATGGCGATCCGCACCAACCCGAGCTACTCGACCGCGCACGAGAACCTGGGTGACATTTACGCCAAGCTCGCTGCCCAGGCCTACAACAAGGCCTTGCAGCTCGACGCCAACAGCAGCGCGGTCCTGACCCCGAAGCTGGCGCTGATTCGCAGCCTGTTCGCTGCGGGTCCAACGCCCGCCAACACGCGCACTTCGACCGTGGTGGCCGCTGCACCCACCCCTGCGCCTGCGCCAGTTGCGGCCAAGCCCGCACCGGTGCCAGCCCCCGTGGTCCCCGCTGCTCCGGCCCCAGAGCCCAAGGCACCCGCTGCCTCCCCGGCTCCGTCCGCAATACCCGTGACGCCGGTGGCCCGCCCCCCTGTCACCGAACCCGTGGAACCGCCTGCCGCGAAAGTGTCCGGCGCCGAAACCGCCGCAGAACAAGATGTGGAGGCCGCCGTAAAGGCCTGGGCGGCCGCCTGGTCGGCTCGCGACATGAAGAACTATTTGTCCTCCTACGGCAAGCAGTTTGATCCGCCGGGCAAGCAAAGCCGTGCGGCCTGGGAAAAAGAGCGTGAAGCGCGCATCGTGGGCAAGTCGCACATCCAGGTCACCATCAGCAAGCTCTCGGTCAACATCAAGGGCGACCGAGCCACCGCCCGCTTCCACCAAGCCTACAGCGCCGACACACTGAACGTGACCAGCCGCAAGACCCTTGAGCTGGCACGCAGCCAGGGCCGCTGGGTCATCGTGCGCGAATCCACTGGCGGCTGATGCGACAACGCGTTTTCCCGCGGTGCACTCGCTGCACCGCCGTCCTGCATTGAGCACGCCAGACGAGCGCCGACTGCGCGCTTGGCCAAGCGCTGGCGCTGCCTGGATGGCCACGGCGCTGCTCGTTGCCGGTGTGCTGACGGCACTGCCTGGCTGGGCGCGTGAGCCGCATCGCGCCGCGCCGAAAAAGGCCGTCCACGCCCAGCGAACAGCGGCCAAAACCACGCGGACCGCAGTCCACAGACGCGCACCCATGGCGGCCGCAGCACCTGTCGCGGCTATCCCAAAAGCGGCTGCTGCAGGCCTTGCCGATCCAGCCGAAACGCGGCTGATTCGCGTGTACCGGCTGACAGCCCAGGGCCGTGCCGACGAAGCCTTGGCTCAGGCACAGAGCCTGGCGCGTGATTTTCCAAACTTCCAACTCGCGCAACTGGCGCTGGGAGATCTGCTGGCCGCGCGCGCGCGCCCGCTGGCGCAGTTTGGCGATGTGGCGGCGCCCGCGCCCGAAGCAGCAACGGCCTTGGCCGAACTGCGCCAGGAATCACGCCAGCGCGTGGCCGCCGAGCGCCTGCGCCCAGCGGCTGGCGCCATCCCGGCAGCTTTTATCGAAATCTCTGAACACACGCGCCATGCCATCGCCGTGGATGCCTCGCACTCGCGCCTGTATTTGTTTGAAAACGGCAAGCAAGGCCTGCGTCTGGTGGCCGATTACTACGCATCGGTGGGCAAGCTCGGCACCGAAAAGGAGTTCGAGGGCGATCAGCGCACGCCGCTGGGCGTGTACTACATCACCAGCCGGCTCGATGCCAAGCAGTTGGCCGACCTGTACGGCTCGGGCGCGCTGCCGCTGAATTACCCCAACGCACTGGACCAGCGCCGCGGCAAAACCGGCAGTGGCATCTGGCTGCACGGCACCCCCAGCGCCCAGTTTTCGCGCGCACCGCAAGCCACGGACGGCTGCGTGGCCATCGCCAACCCGGATCTGGAGCGCATCCTGAAAACCGTCGAGCCGCGTAGCACGCCGGTGGTGATCGCAAGGCAACTGCAATGGGTCACGCCACAGGGGGTTCTGGGCGAGCGCCAGGCATTCAACCAGGTGCTCGACGCTTGGAGCAAGGCCAAATCCGAAGGCGACCTACAGCGCCTGCTGGGCTTTTACACCTATGATTTTCAGGGGATGCGCAGCCAATCGATCACCGAATGGCGCGCCACGCTGCAGGAAGACCTCCAGGCGCTGCGCGGCCGTACCCTGGTACTCAAGGACAAATCAGCGCTGCACTGGCAAGACAGCAGCGAGACCATGGTGGTCACCTTTGCCGAAATCCCCGCAGGCGCCCGCAGCGGCCCAGTCAAGCGCCAGTACTGGCGCCGCCTAGGCCAGCGCTGGCAAATATTTTTTGAAGGAGTGATCGGATGATTTCTAGACGAAATTTGGCTCTAGCGCTTAATGCGCTTGCGCTGACAGCTATGTTTTCCGTAGCGCCACTGGCCTCGGCCGAAGAGGCCCCCAAGGTCAAGCTGACCACGTCCATGGGCGACATCGTGGTCCAACTCAGCCCCGACAAGGCGCCCAAGACGGTCGCCAACTTCCTGCAGTACGTGCGCGAGAAGCACTACGACGGCACCATTTTTCACCGCGTGATCGACGGCTTCATGATCCAGGGGGGAGGTTTCACGCCCGACATGGTGCAAAAACCCATGCACGCCCCGATTCCGCTCGAAGCCTCGAATGGCCTCAAGAACGACAAATACACCATCGCCATGGCGCGCACCAGCGCGCCGGATTCGGCCACCGCGCAGTTCTTCATCAACGTGAACGACAACGCCATGCTCAACGCACCCCAGCCCGACGGCCACGGCTATGCCGTGTTCGGCAAGGTCGTGGAAGGCCAAGAGGTGGTGGACAAAATCAAGGCCGTCGCCGTCAGCAACAAGGGACCGTACCAAAACGTCCCCAACACACCCGTCACCATCCATTCGGCCACCGTGGTCCAGTAAGAAAGCACTCCCATGAGCAACCCCCAAGTAGAACTCCACATTGCCGGCTACGGCGTCATCACCCTGGAGCTTGACCAGGACAAGGCGCCCAAATCGGTCGCCAACTTCCTCTCCTATGTGAAGAAGGGCCACTACGACAACACCATATTCCACCGCGTCATCCCCGGCTTCATGGTCCAGGGCGGTGGTTTTGCGCCTGGCATGGCGCAGAAAGACACCGACGCGGCCATCGAGAACGAAGCGCAGAACGGCCTGAAAAACGACAACTACACGGTGGCCATGGCGCGCACCAGCGACCCACACTCTGCCAGCTCGCAGTTTTTCATCAACGTGGCCGACAACGGTTTTCTGAACCACACCGCGCCTTCCGCCCAAGGCTGGGGCTATGCGGTGTTTGGCAAAGTGGTGGGCGGCAAAGACGTGGTCGACAAGATCAAGGCCGTGAAAACCGGGCGCAAGGGCTTCCATGACGACGTGCCCAAGGAAGATGTCGTCATCGAAAAAGCGGTCGCCCTCTGATCTGATTCACGCAGCACGCACGTGAACACGGCCGTGCCCCAGGCAGTGGAGCTCATCGCTCCACCACACTGGCGCACGGTCGATTTTTTGTCCGACCTGCATTTGCAGGCCGCCGAGCCTGCAACCCTCGCCTGCTTCGAGCGCTACCTGGCGGGCCGCCAGGCCGATGCGCTGTTCATCCTGGGTGATCTGTTCGAAGTCTGGGTGGGTGACGACGCCTGCAACGAAGCCGGCAGCTTCGAAGCGGCGCTGGCCGAGCGGCTCGCTGCTGCGGCGCAGCAACGCCCCGTGTACTTCATGCACGGCAACCGCGATTTTCTGGTTGGCACCTCTTTTTTCGAGCGCACTGGCGTCATCGGACTGGCCGACCCCGCTGTGCTCATCTTTGGCACGCAGCGCCTGCTGCTGAGCCATGGCGACCTGCTCTGCCTGGGCGATGTGGACTACCAGCGCTTTCGCCGCCTGGCACGCAGCAGCGCATGGCAGCAGGCTTTCCTGGCGCAGCCGCTCGCCGAGCGCCGCGCGCAGGCGCAGGCCATGCGCGCGCAGAGCGAGGCGCACAAGCAGGCCGGAGAAGCGTATGCCGACGTCGACGGCCCAGCCGCACTCGCCTGGCTGCAAGCCGCGGGTGCGCACACCCTGGTGCACGGCCACACGCACCGCCCGGCCGAGCATGTGCTGGCGCCCGGCTACCGGCGCGTGGTGCTGAGCGACTGGGATGCCGCCGCCCAGCCGCCGCGCGCCGATGTGCTGCGGTTGACAGCCCAAGGACTGGAACGCATCCGCATCGGCCCCATGTAGCGCGGATGCACCCTCTCTGGAACCGCCTGCGCAGCCGCCTGCGCGCCACGCTCGCCCCGGTCCCTGACATCTCTGCCGAGCTGTGGCTGCAAACCCTGGCCCGCTACCCCTTTCTTGCCGCACTGCCGCTCGCGCAGCAGGCCAAATTGCGCGCCCTGGCAGCGCAGTTTCTGGACGGCAAGGAATTTCACGGCGCGCACGGCCTGGAGGTGACCGACGCCATGGCCATCGACATTGCGGCGCAGGCCTGCCTGCCCCTGCTGCACTGGGGCGATCCGCATGAGGCGCTCGCCTGGTACGGCGATTTCGTCACCATCGTGGTGCACCCCGGCGAGGCCGTCGCGCGGCGCGAGAGCATGGACGCCGCCGGCGTGGTGCACGAATACACCGAAGTGCTGGCGGGCGAAGCGATGGAGCGCGGCCCGGTGATGCTCAGTTGGCGCCATGTGGCCGAAGCTGGTGCCAGCGCAAGCCATGGCAGCAACGTGGTGGTGCACGAATTCGTCCACAAGATCGACATGCAAAACGGCCACGCCAACGGCTGCCCGCCGCTGCCACGCGGCCTGCTGGGCACGCGTGGCCGGCGCGCGGCGCTGGCCGCCTGGCAGGCCATCTGGAAACCGGCCTACGCCGATTTCCGCGAAGCGGTCATCAAGGCCGAGCGCTTCGGCACCGAGCGGCCCTGGCTGGATGCCTACGGCGCCACCGCGCCGGCAGAGTTCTTTGCCGTGGCCTGCGAGGCCTATTTCGTGAACCGCGAACGCTTTGCGCTGGAATTTCCGTCGCTCCTGCCGGCGCTGGACGGGTTCTTCAAACGCCCGACGTGATACCGGGCCTTGGCTGCCCACCATCCGCCAGCAGGGTCAAGGCTTGGCCTTGGCCACCACCCCTGTCGCCACCAGCGCCCGCAGCGCCTTGAGCCGCGCCTTCAACCGGCGCTCATTCACCAGCCCCACGCGCACCAGGATTTTTTGCCCGCTCGACAAGGCCTGCAGTTGCGGGTCGGCAAACTCATAGCGCACCCAGGGGCGGGCCGAACTCCATTCGCCCTTCACTTCGGTGAGCTGCACGCGCACCGGCTCTGCAGGCTCCGGCGCCGCAAGCAAATGGTCGATCACGGCCACCACCCGGTCGTTGAAGTAGCGCCCGGGGTAGCCGAGCGCTTCGTAAGCCTGCTGGAACAGCGGGTACAGGCGCGCATACAGCGCCACGGCACGCGGCAAGTCCACGCCCTCGATCCACTGCACCACCGCGCTGTAGCGAGCGGCGTTGTCAAGCGCGATGTGCGCGCCCGCCCCTTCGCCCTGGACCGTGAAGCGCCCCGGCGCAGGCTGCACCGGCCACATGCCCGCCGGGGCATGCGCGCGCGCCAGGTTGTCCACCGTGGCGACGACGCGGCGCACCAGGCCGTCGATCTGCAGGAAGCTCGCCACCTGGCGCTGGCCCAGCAGTTCGGTGATGGCCTGCGCGACATAGTCATCGGCCCCCGCCAGGGCCGGCAGCGCGGCATCGGGCGGGGCCAGTGCCTCCACCAAATTTTGCGGACCCGAGGCCGGCGTGGCTGCGGGTGCCGCCACCGGTGCCGTGGTGGGCGGCGCCGCGCTGATGGCGGCGGGCGGCGGTGCGGGCTGCGCCCGGTTCTGCCACCACCACCAGCCACCTCCTGCCGCAAGCAGCACCAGCAGTGCGGCAACGACCAGACCCCACGGCGAACGCTCCTGGGGGGGATTCAAAGTGCTTCGTTCCTGACCGGGCATAGGGCACACTTCCTTTTCGCATAGCTTAGGGCAATGCCGAACAAGTCTCTTGGAAGGGTCACGCCGGTCGAAGTTCGCAAGCCGACCGCCGCCAAGATACCGCCATCCTGCAGCCCTAACCTTACCGCCTTCGCCACCGGTTGCGCACGCCGAAGACCCCGCGCAGCGCGCGCATAGCCGGTGGCGGCGATCACCAGGCCGTCGGTGGTGGCAAGCTGCTGCATCAGCCAGGGTACGCCGCGCACAGCCTCGCGCCCGGTTGGCCGCACAACAAAATTGTTCTATTCTGTTAGCATGATCCGCTTGTATTCGGGCGCACCTACGCCGAATATTGCAAACACATTGGCCCGCAAAGGAACCCGCATGAACTCACTCCCACGCACTTTGGCAGGGCTAACCTGCGCACTCGGACTGGCATGGAGCGCGGCCGCTGCGGCCGCGCCCGTGCAGGTGAACATCGGCATCGTCACCGCCCCGGCGTTCGTGCACACCCTGTCGGCGGAAAAGTTCAAGGAAGTGCTCGACAAGGCCTTGCCTGGCAAGTACGACGTGGTCATCCACAATTCCGGCGCACTGGGCAGCGAGACCCAGGTGCTGCAGCAACTGCAATTGGGTACCGTGCAGATGTGCGTGTGCACCACCGGCCCGGTCGAGGCCTTTGTGCCTGAGATCAAGGCCATCGAGATGCCGTTTCTTTTCAGCTCGTACGAGCAGACCGACAAGGTGCTCGACGGCCCCATCGGCCAGGATCTGCTCAAGCGCTTTGGCAAGGCCGGTCTGGTCGGCATGCACTTTGAAGACAACGGTTTCCGCAATCTCACCAATTCCAAGCACGCCATCCGCGAGCCCGCCGATGTCAAGGGCATGAAGATCCGCACCATGGAGTCACCGACGCACCTGGCGATCTGGCGCGACATCGGCGCCAACCCAACGCCCATGGCATGGCCGATCACGACCCAGTTGCAGCAGGGCGTGCTCGATGGCCAGGAGAACCCGATCTCCGTCATTTCAGCGGCCAAGCTCAACGAAGTCGGGCAAAAGTACCTGACGCTGACCCGCCACGTGTATTCGGCGCTCGTCTTCGTCGGTAGCAAGCCCTTCTTCGACAAGCTGCCGCCCGCCGATCAGCAAGCCTTCATGACGGCAGCAGCGCAGGCCTCGGCGTTCGGCCGGAACCACGTGCGCAGCAACGAAGCCGCGCAACTCGCGGCGCTGGAGAAGGCGGGCGTGCAAGTCGTGACAAACCCGGATCTGGCAGCCTTTCGTGCCAAGACCGAGCCGGTCTACGCGTCGCTCACCGGCGATACGAAGAAGATCGTCGAAGAAATCCGCAAGAGCGAAAAATAAAAATCCATTGACGGCTGGTCGGGGGCCGCGCTGGCGATGCGCAGCCCCGCTTCCGCCTTGCCGCGCCTGACCTCATCGATATGACCCTGCACCACCGCTTGCTGGCGTTCAGCGACCGCGTCAACGACCTGGTCGAGCAATTGCTTCTGGTCATAGGAGTGGCCTTTTCGCTGATCCTGTTCGCACAAGTGCTGGCACGCTACCTGGACCACTCGCTGAGCTGGTCCGAAGAGATCGGGCGCTACCTGCTGGTCGCCACCACCTTCCTGGGCGCCACCGTCGCCTACAAGCGGGCGGACTTCATCGGCCTGGCCGGCTTCGGCGCCAGATTCGGCCGCCTGGTCGAGCGCATCATCGTGCGCGGGTTGCAGCTGCTGACGCTGACGTGCTTCGGCTTCATCACCTGGTTCGGCGTGGGCTATACGCTCAAGGCCTGGGACCAGACCTCGAGCGCGGTGCAGATGCCCATGTCGCTGCCGATCGCCGTGCTGCCCTTGTCGGCGCTCATCTTCCTGCTGCACGTTCTCGTTGACCTGACCCGGCCTGTGGTCCCCGCAGCATGATCATCGTCCTGTTGTTCGCGCTGATGTTCGTGCTGATGGCACTGGGCTTGCCCATTGCGCTCGCCATCGGCCTGCCGGCCATTGGCCTGATCGTCTCGCCCGGCGTTTTCCCCGACACGGTCACCCTTTCCGCGCTGGGGCAGACGGTCGTGCAGCAGCTTTTCTCGGGGGTCGATTCGTTCGATCTGCTGGCCGTGCCGCTGTTCATGATTGCCGGCTCGATCATGGAGGTGGGCGGCATCTCGCGCCGCCTGATCGACTTCTGCGACAGCCTGGTCGGCTGGGCCCCAGGCGGCCTGGCGGCGGCAGCCATTGGCGCCTCGATGATCATCGCCGGCATCTCGGGCTCGGCCGCTGCCGACACGGCGGCGATCGGTGCGGTGGTGATCCCGACCATGATTCGCCAGGGCTATCCGCCCGCCTTCGCCGCTGCCGTGGTGGCGGCCGGTGGCGCCATCGGCATCATCATCCCGCCGTCGATCCCGATGATTTTGTTCGGCTTCATGACCAACATCTCGACCTCGCAACTGTTCGCCGGCGGCTTGCTGGTGGGCCTGCTGATGGGCCTGTCGTTCATGGCCGTGGCGATTTTCATTTCATGGCGCAGAGGCTATGGCGAGCGCGTGGCCTTCACCTGGAAGCGGGTGGCCAGCACGGGGCGCGCGGCCCTGTGGTCGATGGGTGCGCCGGTGATCGTTTTGGGCGGCATTCTGGGCGGCATCGTCACGGTGACCGAAGGCGCGGCGCTGGCCGTGTTCTACGCCCTGCTGGTCGGCACCGTCATCAACCGTGAACTGGCCTGGCGCGACCTGCCGCGCCTGACCGTGCGCTCGCAGGTGGTGGCCGGCGGCATCCTATTCATCATCGCGATGGCCAAGGTCTTTGGCTGGCTGTTGACCATGCAGCAGGGCGCGCAATTGCTCGACGTCTTCGTGAATTCGATGTCGCTGCCGCCGGTCGGCCTGCTGCTGCTGGTGCTGGGACTGCTGCTGGTCGTCGGCTGCGTGATGGAGACCACCGCCGCGCTGCTGCTGGTGGTGCCGGTGCTGGCCCTGCTGACGCCGCAGATGCAGATCGACCCGGTGCAGTTCGGCGTGCTGGTGGTGACCAACCTTGCCATCGGCATGCTCACACCGCCGGTGGGTATCTGCCTGTTCGTGAGCTGCGGCATCGCCGACGTGACGCTGGGCCGGATCTCGCGGGCGGTCATGCCGTTGGTGGCTGTCGCCATCCTGGACCTGCTGATCGCCGCACTGTGGTCGCCGCTGACGATGTGGCTGCCGACCTTGTTGTACCGCTGACGCGGCCCCTCACCCTTTTTTGATAGCAGCTTGCGCATACTGCGCAAGCGCTGGCGGCCAGTTTCGCTATGGGTTCAATGGCTACCGCGCCAAGCACCCCAAAGCAGCCCTCACAATGCTGGCCGCATCCACCCCAAAGTAGCCACGCAGGGCGGCTCGCGTGTCGCTGCGGCCAAAGCCGTCAGTGCCCAGCGTGAGGTAGCGCCGCCCTGGTGGGACGATGCCGCGCACGCTCTCGGGTACGGCGCGCACGTAGTCGGTAGCAGCAATCACCGGGCCGTGCGTGGCAGCAAGTTGCTGGGTCAGCCAGGGCACGCCGGGTTCTGCTTCGCCTGCCAGAGCACGCCGCTCGCAGGCCTGGCCGTCGCGTGCCAGTTCGCTCCAGCTCGTGACGCTCAGCACCGTCACCTCGATGCCCTCAGCGGCCAGCAATTCGGCCGCCTTGACCACTTCGGTCAAGATCGCACCGGAGCCTAGCAGCGTTATTTCTTTAGATAAAATCGGCCTCTCGCGCTTATCTGGTAAGCGCTTCCAGCTATTGAAGATGTAGCAACCACGCAGAACACCTTCGGCGGTGCCTTCGGGCAAATCCGGCTGGGCGTAGTTCTCGTTCATCAGCGTGACGTAGTAGAAAACATCGCGCTGCTCGGTCACCATCTCGCGCATGCCGGCGTCCACGATCACGGCCATCTCGCCCGCATACGCCGGGTCGTAGGCCTTGCAGTTGGGAATGGTGGCCGCCACCAGGTGGCTGGTGCCATCCTGGTGCTGCAGGCCCTCGCCGCCCAGCGTGGTACGGCCCGAGGTGGCGCCCAGCAGGAAGCCGCGCGCACGCTGGTCCGCAGCGGCCCAGATGGCATCGCCCACACGCTGAAAGCCGAACATCGAGTAGTAGATATAGAACGGCAGCATGGCCAGGCCGTGCACGCTGTAGCTCGTCGCCGCCGCCGTCCAGCTCGCAATCGCTCCTGCCTCGCTGATGCCTTCTTCGAGAATTTGCCCATCCAAAGCTTCGCGGTAGGCGAGTACCGAGCCAATGTCCTCGGGCGCGTAGCGCTGGCCCACGCTGCTGTAGATGCCAATCTGTTTGAACAGGTTGGCCATGCCAAAAGTGCGCGCCTCGTCGGCCACGATGGGCACGATACGCGGGCCGAGCGTTGCGTCTTTGAGCAGACCCGTCAACATGCGCACGAAGGCCATGGTGGTGCTCATCTCTTTGCCAGCGGCCTGCAGCGCGAACTGGGCGTAGCTGGCGATGGGCGGTACGGGCAGTGCCTCGCACGCTGTTTCGCGGCGCGGCAGGTAGCCGCCGAGCTGCTGGCGGTGGCTGCGCAGGTACTGCATCTCGGCACTGTCCTCGGCGGGCTTGTAGAAGGCCAGACTGGTGGCCTGTTCATCGGTGAGCGGCAGATTAAATCGGTTGCGAAATTCGATCAGATCGGCACCGTCGAGCTTCTTCTGGCTGTGCGTGGTCATCTTGCCCTGGCCGGACGTGCCCATGCCGTAGCCCTTCTTGGTGTGGGCGAGGATGACGGTGGGTTGGCCCTTGTGTGCGCTGGCTGCGGCGTAGGCGGCGTGGATTTTTACCAGGTCGTGGCCACCGCGCTTCAAGCGGTCGATCTGCTCGTCCGTCATACCCTGCGCCAGCGCAGCCAGATCGGGGTTCTGGCCGAAGAAGTTGTCGCGGTTGAAGCGCCCGTCCTTGGCGGCAAAGGTCTGCATCTGGCCGTCGACCGTGCCCTCCAGCGCACGTGCAAGGGCGCCAGTCAAGTCGCGGGCAAACAGGCCGTCCCAGTCGCTGCCCCAGACGAGTTTGATGACATTCCAGCCGGCACCGGCAAACAGACGTTCCAGCTCGTCGATGATGCGGCCGTTGCCACGCACCGGGCCATCGAGGCGCTGCAGGTTGCAATTGACCACCCAGACCAGGTTGTCCAGGCCTTCTCGCGAAGCCAGGGTAAGCGCGCTGGTGCTCTCGGGCTCGTCCATCTCGCCGTCGCCAAACACGCCCCACACTTTCCGGCCGCCGCAATCGAGCAGGTTGCGGTGCGTGAGGTAGCGCATAAAGCGCGCGTGGTAGATGCTGCTGATCGGCCCTATGCCCATCGAGCCTGTGGGGAACTGCCAGAAATCGGGCATCAGCCAGGGGTGCGGGTAGCTCGACAGGCCGCGCGCGCCTGCGGCGGGCGCCGTCAGCTCTTGGCGAAAGTGCATCAGATCCTGCTCAGAGAGCTTGCCTTCGAGGAAGGCGCGCGCATACACGCCCGGCGCGCTGTGCGGCTGGAAGAACACCAGATCGCCCCGGTGCTGCCCTTCGCCCAGGCCTTCGCGGGCACGGAAGAAGTGGTTGAAGCCGCTCTCGAACAAATCTGCCGCGCTGGCGTAGCTGGCGATATGGCCGCCCAGCTCGCCATAGGCCTGGTTGGCGCGCACCACCATGGCGAGCGCGTTCCAGCGAATGATGGAGCCCAGCCGCTCTTCGATGGCCAGGTCGCCCGGGAACACGCCCTGCTCCGCCACACCCACCGTGTTCACGTACGGCGTGTTCAAGCCCGGTTGCCAGCCTACGCGTTGCGAGCGCGCCAGGCGCGCGAGTTCTTGCAACATGTGGCGGGCGCGTTGTGGCCCCTGCGTGGCGACCAGGGCCAGAAAGGCCTCGCGCCACTCGGCGGTTTCTTCGGGGTCGGCATCAAGCGGGTCAGGGGCTTGCAGCATGGCGTGGGGCGTAAGGGCGTTCATGGCTTGGACTCTAGGCGGTTCACGGGAAAATGTGGTGCTGATTGCGCTGTGGCATGAAACATGAGCGGCATAATACGCTGCTAAAAGCTATTTTTGAAGCATATGAAGCTGGACACCGTCGACTTGCGCATCCTGCACGAGCTGCAAGCCGATGGCTCGCTCTCGAACGTGGAGCTGGCGCGGCGCGTGCACCTCTCGCCCTCGCCCTGTCTGGCGCGCGTCAAGGCGCTGGAGGCTGCTGGCGTCATCAGCCGCTACGTGGCGCTGGCCAATGCAGCGACGCTGGGCCTGGGGCTCAACGTGTTCATCAGCATCAGCCTCAAGGCGCAGAACAAAGCGGCGCTGGCTGACTTCGAGCGCCGCATTGCCGAGCAGGACGAAGTCATGGAGTGCTACCTGATGACCGGCGACAGCGACTACCTGATCCGCGTCGCGGTGGCCGACATGGCGGCGCTGGAGCGCTTCATCCTGGAGCAGCTCTCGCCGATTCCAGGTATTGAAAAGATCCGCTCCAGCTTTGCCCTCAAGCAGGTTCGCTACAAGACGGCGCTGCCGCTGTCTGCGCTTTCGGCGCGCTCCTGAGCGCTTTCGCGTGGGCAAGGTCCAACGCCTGTCCGATGTCGTCCAGCAGGTCAGTCACATCCTCCAGCCCCACCGACATGCGCACCAGGCCTTCGGAGATGCCGTGTGCGGCGCGCTCTTCGGGCGTGTAAACGGAATGCGTCATGCTGGCCGGGTGCTGGGCCAGGGTCTCGGCATCGCCCAGGCTCACGGCGCGCGTGACGAGCTGCAGCGCGTCCATGAAGCACACGCCGGCCTCCAGGCCGCCTTGTAGTTCAAAGGCGATCATGCCGCCCATTTGCCGCATCTGCTGCTTGGCCAGTGCATGCTGTGGGAAGCTGGGCAGACCGGGGTAATGCACCACGGCGGTGGCGGGGTGGGCGGCAATGAAGTCGGCCACCGTCTGCGCGCTCTGGCAGTGGCGGTCCATGCGCAGCGCCAGCGTCTTGAGCCCGCGCATCACCAAGTGGGCGTCCTGCGCCGACATCACCGCGCCGGTCATGTCTTTGAGGCCATAGAGGCGCACGCGCTGGGCCAGCTCGGCGTCGGCAAAGATGGCAGCGCCGGCCGTCAGGTCGCCGTGGCCGCCCAGGTATTTGGTCATGGAGTGCACGCTCACATCCGCGCCCAGCAGCAGCGGCTGCTGCAGGTAGGGTGTGCAGTAGGTGTTGTCCACCACCACTTTTGCGCCACTCGCGTGGGCCAGCGCCGAGACGGCGGCGATGTTCACCAGGCGCATATTGGGGTTGGCGGGCGATTCGAGATAGACCACGCGCGTCTTGTCGCCGAGGGCCGCCGCGACATTGGCCGGGTTGGTCATGTCCACATGGCGCACGCCGACGCCAAAGCGCGCGAGCCCGTGGTTCAGGAACGAAAACGTGCAACCGTAGAGCGTCATGTCGGCCAGCACCTCGTCGCCCGGCTCCAGCATGGACCACAGCGTGGCCGTGATGGCGCCCATGCCCGAACCAAACACCACCGCGCCCGCGCCCTGCTCCAGACTGGCCAACCGGCCTTCGAGCAGCGCCAGCGTGGGGTTGGCAATGCGGGTGTAGAAGTAGCCGTTTTCTTCGCCGGTAAAGCAGCGCCCGCCGTAGCCCACATCGGGAAAGGCAAAGGTGGCCGAGGTGTAGATGGGTGGCACCAGGGCGCCCTGGTGGTCGGCGGGGTTGTACCCAAAGTGGATGGCGCGGGTGCTGAAGCCGCCGGTGTGCGTGTTGGCCTTGCCCATGGGGTGTCTCCTGAAATAGCGTGTTTGGTG
Organism: Simplicispira sp. GW247-4R2A; assembly: GCF_059424465.1. Lineage (NCBI taxonomy): Bacteria > Pseudomonadati > Pseudomonadota > Betaproteobacteria > Burkholderiales > Comamonadaceae > Simplicispira > Simplicispira sp. GW247-4R2A. The sequence goes on from NZ_JBWKZM010000015.1 coordinate 93,744, forward strand.
ACTGAATTCTTTGCCAAATCACCGGGTAAAAATTCGCTATCTGACCCATACAAACACGCTACATTGGAAGTATTCACCTTTTTATATAGATTTAAAGGCAATTTATGCTTCGCACTACCGCCACGCTGGACGCCGTGGACCGCAGCCTGCTCGACGCGCTGCAAAAAGACGGCCGTGCCACCGTGGGCGAGCTGGCCGAGCGGGTTTCGCTCTCCACCTCACCCTGCTGGCGGCGCGTGCGGCAACTGGAGGAATCGGGTGTCATCAGCGGCTACCACGCGCACCTCGACCGCCACCGCGTGGGCTACGGCGTGTTGGGGTTTGTGCAACTGGGCCTGCACAACCACACGGCCGAGGTGACGGCGGCGTTCGAGCGCGAGGTGCTGGCGCTGCCGCAGGTGCTGTCGTGCCACAACCTCTCGGGCCGCTACGACTACCAGATCGAGCTGGTGGCGCCCGACCTGGAGATGTTTGCCGACTATGTGCGCACGCGCATTCGCAGCCTGCCCGGCGTGCGCGAAATATCCACCAGCTTTTCGCTCAAGGAAGTCAAGCGCACCGTAGCGCTGCCGGTGGGCGCGCTCTAAAACGCGTTCGGCGTCGTGCTCAAGGCTTCGAGCCAACTCAGCGTGGCTGCCAGCTCGGAGGGGCGGATTTCGTGCTCGCTGGGGAATTCGCGGTAAGCCAATGCCAGCGGCAACGGTGCCACGTGGTGCGCAATGGCCTGGGCGTGCGCCAGCGGGATCACCCCGTCGTGCGTGCCATGGCTGACCCACAGGGCTCGTCCGCGGAATGCGTCGGCCGGGGCCAGTGCCGCCAGCGGTTGGTCCAACAGGCGCCCATGCCAGACGATGGCGGCACGCATCAGCGCGGGTTGCGTCAGCAGCAGGCCCAGCGCCATGGCGCCCCCCTGGCTGAAACCGGCCACCACGGTGCGCTCCGGCGGAATGCCCAACTGCTCCGAAGCGCCGGCCAAGGTCTGCGCCAACAGTGCGCGGCTGGCGGCCTCTTGCGCCTCATCAATGGTGCGCACACCGCCAGGCTCAATGGAATAGTCGAACCAGGCGAACGCACCCGGCCCCATGCGGTAGGGCGCTCGCAGGCTGAGCACGTAGTAGCGTTCGGGCAACTGCGCACAGAGGGAATACAGGTCCTGCTCGTTGCTGCCTACCCCATGCAGCAACACCAGCAGCCAGGGCTGCGGCACGCTGGGCAAGGCGGGTCGCTTCAAAAATGTGAGCGGTAAATCAAGCATGGATAAGCGCCAGTGGCAGTTTTAACCAAATATCTGCAGCCTCCATAGCTCAGGCTTGCGGCTGCAGTTCGAATGCGTCCATCGCCAGCATGCTGTACATCACCTCGCGACTCAAGTAGTTGGCGTGCAAATCTTTGCCGGCAGCACCCAGCGCAAAGAAGAGCGGCAGGAAATGGTCCTCCGTCGGGTGGGCGCGTGTGGCCTCTGGGGCCTGGCGGCGGTAGTCCAGCAAGGCGGCCATGTCGCCACGCGCCAGCGCCGCCTCGATCCAGCGGCTGAACGCGAGCACGTAGGGCGCCGGTTCGCGTGCGCCGCCAAAAAACTCACCCAGGTTGTGCGTCATGCTGCCCGAGCCGATGACGAGCACGCCCTGGCTGCGCAGGCTTTGCACGGCAGCGCCCAGCGCATAGACCTCGGCCGGGCCAGCGTGCTCTGGCAAAGCGATTTGCACCACGGGCACATCGGCCTGCGGAAACAGGTGCATGAGCGGCACCCAGGCGCCATGGTCGAACGGCCGCTTGGCATCACCCTCGGCCTCGATGCCGGCCTGTTGCAGCAATGCAAGCACCTCGCCCGCCAGCGCGGGCGAACCGGGCGCCGGGTAGTGCAACTGGTACAGCGCGGGCGGAAAACCGCCGAAATCGTGCCACGTGGTCGGCTGCGCACCGGTGCCGACGCGCACGCCCGGCGCCATCCAGTGTGGCGACATGATGAGCACGCCGCGCAAGCCAGGGAACTGCGTGCGCAGCGCGGCGCCCCAGCGTGTCAGTGCCGGGCCGGTCTCGCCTGCATCCAGCGCAAACAGCGGCGCACCGTGGGACACAAACAGTGCGGGAACGATGCTGCGGGACAGAGAAATGTCTTGGAAAGAAGTGGACATGGTGGGCTTTCAAAGCAGCCTCCCACTTTAGACCTCTGTTGCCGCCCGACAAGCCCTGCGCCAGCGGATACAGCGTTGCACAGGTGGTGCCAGTGCCGGCCGCCACGCCAGCCGATGGTGCATCAGTCGCGCACCGGGCCGCGCAGCGCTTTGGTGTCGCTGCGCTGGCTCTTGCCTTCCAGGCGGCGCATCTTGGAACCATAGCTGGGCCGCGTGGCGCGGCGGGCCTTGGGCGGGACGGCAATGCTGTTGACCAAGGCGTTCAGGCGCTCCAGCGCATCGGCGCGGTTTTGCAACTGGGTGCGAAACTGCTGCGCCTTGATCACCACCACGCCCTGGTCGGTAATGCGCGCATCGCGCAGCGAAAGCAGGCGCTCGCGCACGTCTTCGGGCAGGGACGAGGCATGAATATCAAAGCGCAGATGCACAGCGCTCGACACCTTGTTCACGTTCTGCCCGCCCGCCCCTTGCGCACGGATGGCGGTGATCTCCACCTCAGTCTCGGGAACAGCGATCAGCGGCGCAGGGTCTGCCATGCAGCGATGGGCTCAGGTCTGCGCCTGCATGCGCGCCAGCGCGTCGATGGCCAGGGGATAGCCATCCACGCCCAGGCCGCACATCACGGCGCGCGCCACGGGCGAAATCGTCGAGTGGTGGCGAAAGGCTTCGCGCGCAAACACGTTGCTGATGTGCAGCTCGATGAGCGGCACGCCCGTGCCCTTGATGGCGTCGTGCAGCGCAATACTGGTGTGGGTGTAGGCGCCGGCGTTCAGCACCACGCCGGCCAGTTCGCCCTGCTGGTGCAGGCGCCCGGCCTCGTGCAGCCAGTCGAGCAGCGCGCCTTCGTGGTTGCTCTGGTGAAACCGCAACGCGAAACCGGCCTTTTGGCAGGCCGCTGCGCACAGGGCTTCGACATCAGCAAGCGTGTGGTGCCCATAGACCGCCGGCTCGCGCGAACCGAGCAGGTTGAGGTTGGGGCCGTTGAGAACGAAAAGAGTGGACACAAATGCGCTTTCAGACTGGGTGCGGCCGGCGCGGCTCAAGGCAAACCGGCGCGCAAGCGGATGAAGCGCAAATTATGCGGCGTGCGCCGCCCCACGGAACGGCAGCGCACGCGGCAGGCGACATCAGTCGCGATCGCGCCAGTGGCGGTGGCCATGGCCGCGGTAGTCGTCGTAGTCGCGGTAGTAGCCACGGCCACGGTAGTAATACGGGGGCGGCGGCGAATACACCACCGGCGGGGCGTAGTACACCGGGCGCGGCGGGACATAGTACGTCGGGGGCGGTGCGTAATACACCGGGGCCGGGGCACTGTACCCATAGTAGCCATTGCTGGCCCCCACCACCACGCCTGGAACGCCAATCCCTATCGACCAATTCACGTTGTCGCGCGCCTGCGCCACACCGGCCGAGGCCGCCAGCGCAACGCCAAAGCCCACAACGGCCAGCTTGCTGAAAACGGTCTTGAACATATGCATCTCCTGGTTAAACGGGCTGACCGCTTTGCCAACCCTTAGACGCTATAACGCGCCACATGCCTCAAAGGATGGCACAAATGCCCGCCTAAAGTGTGTCTGTGCGTACAACGGCTTGTTTCCATGCGTAAAACCGCACGAACGCGCCACCTAAAATGCCCGCTATGACCGCCACCGCCCCTGCCTTCACGCCCGCCGCCAATACTGCGGACGCCACCAAAACCAGCAATTTCCTGCGCCAGATTATCGAGAGCGATCTCGAAAAAGGCAGCTACACCAGCCGCCGCTGGGCCGGCAGCCCCGGCGACGCCGCGCACCAGGCCGCAGGCGCGCCCGACCCAGCCAAAATCCGCACCCGCTTCCCGCCCGAGCCCAACGGCTACCTGCACATTGGCCACGCCAAGAGCATCTGCATCAACTTCGGCTTGGCACGCGACTACGGCGGCGTATGCCACCTGCGCTTTGACGACACCAATCCGGAAAAGGAAGACACCGAGTACGTCAACAGCATCATCGAATCGGTGAAATGGCTGGGCTTTGACTGGAGCCAGCCGGGCAACGACAAACCCTACCAGGCCAGCGACTACTTCGACTTCATGTACCGCGCTGCCGAGTACTTGATCGAAGCCGGCTACGCCTATGTCGACGAACAAACGGCCGAGCAGATGCGCCTCAGCCGCGGCGATTTCAGCAAACCTGGCGTGGACAGCCCCTTTCGCAGCCGCACCCCCGCCGAGAACCTGGCGCGCTTTCGTGAAATGCAGGGCGGCCAGCACGAAGACGGTAGCATGGTGCTGCGCGCCAAGATCGACATGGCCAGCGCCAACATCAACCTGCGCGACCCGGCCATCTACCGCATCCGCCGCGCCACGCACCACCACACGGGCGACAAATGGTGCATCTACCCGATGTACACCTACGCGCACCCGATTGAAGACGCGTTGGAGCAAATCACCCACAGCCTGTGCACGCTCGAATTTGAAGACCAGCGCCCCTTCTACGACTGGCTGCTGGAGCGCTTGATCGAGGGGAAACTGCTCAGCGCCCCGCCCCCGCGCCAGTACGAGTTCGCCCGCTTGAACCTCACCTACGTCATCACCAGCAAACGCAAACTCGCGCAACTGGTGTACGACCACAAAGTCAACGGCTGGGACGACCCCCGCATGCCCACCATCGTCGGCCTGCGCCGCCGTGGCTACACGCCCGCCTCTATCCAGACCTTTGCCGAACGCATTGGCGTCACCAAGTCCGACAGCTGGATCGACTACAGCACCCTGGAAGGCTGCCTGCGCGAAGACCTGGAGCTGAAAGCCCACCGCGGCATGGCCGTGCTGAACCCCGTCAAGCTAGTGCTCACCAACTGGGACGACGTGATGGGTGCAGGCCACCTGGAGCCCTGCAGCCTGCCCGCTTTGCCACACCCGCCCGAGGGAGTCGAATCGCCCACACGCCACTTCACCATCGGCAAAGAGGTGTGGATCGAACGCACCGACTACGAAGAAGTGCCGCCCAAGGGCTACAAGCGCTTGTTTCCCGGCAACAAGGTGCGCTTGAAGGGCGGCTACGTCATCGAATGCACCGGCGCCCATAAGGATGCCAACGGCCACATCACCGAAGTGCTCGCCACCGTCATCCCCGGCACCAAAAGCGGCACCCCCGGCGCCGACAGCGTGAAAGCCAAGGCCGCCATCACCTGGGTGGGTGTGGCGGATGGCGTGCAGGCCGAAGTGCGCATGTACGACCGGCTGTTCCTGGACGCGCAGCCCGATGCAGGCGGCAAAGACTTCATTGAAAGCCTGAACCCGGACAGTTTGAAAGTGGTGACAGCCATCGTCGAGCCTTCATTGGCGCAGGCCAAGCCGGACGACAAGTTTCAGTTTGAGCGGCATGGGTACTTTGTGGCGGATCGGGTGGATCATGCGGCGGGGAAGCCGGTGTTCAACTTGGCGGTGGGGTTGAAAGACAGTTGGGGCAAGTAGGCATGCCCGCCCGCGCCCCCAAGCCCAAGCAGCCCACCGTGGTGGTAATTGCCGGGCCCAACGGCGCGGGCAAATCCACTGCGGCGCCCTATTTGCTCAAAGACGCATTGGGCATTCTGGAGTTTGTGAACGCCGACCAAATTGCGGCAGGGCTCTCGGCCTACGCCCCTGAAACCGTGGCGTTTGAGGCCGGGCGCATCATGCTGCAACGCCTGCGCACCCTGGCTGCGGCACAGGTCAGCTTCGCGTTCGAATCCACACTGTCCAGCCGTACCTTCGTACTGTTTCTGGCCCGCTGCAAAACGCAGGGCTACCACGTGCACATCTATTACCTGGCACTGCCCAGCGCCAAGCTGGCCACCCAACGCGTTGCACTGCGCGTCAAACTCGGCGGCCACAACATCCCGACCGAGGACATTGCCCGCCGCTTTCAGCGCAGCCTGCACAACCTGTTTGCCCTGTATTTACCCTTGGCAGATCGCTGGCGCGTTCTTGATAATGCAACCGGCGCGCTAACATCCATCGCACGCGGCACTGCACGCCGCACTTACGTAGAGGACCCGGACAAATGGCTGAATCTTCAACGACTCGGGCAGTAGAACGCGCCACCCCCAGCAAACCTGCTGCACCTATGCAGGACCGGGTGGACAACGCTCTCAAGCAAGCCTCCAAGCAGGCGAAGAAGCAACTCACCGCCAATGGCCTCAAGTTGCCTACACAGAGTTGGACAGGCACCGCCGTTAAAAACCCGGCGGCGTGAACTCCGAAGTGCGCATGTACGACCGCCTGTTCCTGGACGCCCACCCCGACGCGGGCGGCAAGGACTTTATTGAGAGCTTGAACCAAAGTAGCCTGACGGTAGTGACCGCCATCGCGGAACCGTAATTGGTCAATGCCAAGCCGCCGGACAAATTCCAGTTGGAGCAGCACGGGTACTTTGTGGCGGACCGGGTAGATCACGCGGCGGGTAAACCCGTATTCAACTTAGCGGTAGGGTTAAAGGATAGTTGGGGGAAATAAAAATGGGAGGGTAAGTGACGATAGCAATTGAAGACACCGATATCGAGGCTGAACTTAGTTATGCCTTTTTGCATGCAGTAGCCTCGCAATCTCAAGCCAGTTGCACCGTCGCGCAACGTCTCTCAGACAACAGGGGCATAGATGCGGTGCTCACATCGTGGGGCCCCTTCGCTGAAGGGGCGAAAATTGAAGTCGATTTGAAAGTACAGTTGAAGGCCACGATAGCTGAACCGATTGACTTAGGAACTCACTTCTCATATTCACTGAAAAAGGTCTCTCAATATAATGACTTGCGCGCGATTGCCTATTCAGCGCCGCGCATATTAGTCGTACTTTTTCTTCCTCGAGATAAACAAACCTGGCTATCCGTTACCGAGCAGTCTCTAGCCCTCAGAAGGTCAGCTTATTGGGTTAGCTTGGCGGGTGCTGCAGAAGTTACAACAGCTTCTGTAACAGTACATATTCCAAAGCAAAATTTACTCACCCCCGCAGCACTTCGGGGGCTATTTTCCGATGTATCCATCGGTAATTTTCCAACTTATGTGCCAATGGAGGCGAAATGAGATTTCCAATTTCGCACATAACTCATCTATTGGTTTCTCGTGGTTGGCGGGAAGTTGAGCGAGCCAAGTTCAACGAGCATTTACTTTTATTCACAAACGCCAGATTTCCAAACAGGGAACTCAGCCTACCCAACAAAGAGAGCGCATCAGATTACGACGATGCGATTTCTATACTTTTTTCCAAACTCGCAGCTCTTGAGAAGCAACCCATAGAAAAGCTGATCAGGGAAGTAGGTACGGCCCGAGAAGGCCAGTTGCCGCACTCAGCCGACAGTCTAATTTTGCGGATAGTGCAGCCATCTGAAGATGGTGAGGGCATTCCATTGACGCTTGCCCGAACAGCCTTGACGGAAACAGAAGTCTTGATACTGGCCGCCAGTTGCCAAGCCCAGAAACCAGAAACCTATTACCGAAGAATTGATAACAAAATATCAAATGGCTTGTTAGATAGGGCTATTTTCAATCACACACGATACGGGAGTTTTGTACTTAGCGTTTCGTGCCCAATTCTTTCTACAGGCGAGCAGCTTCCACTGGGCTTAGAAAAAAATGACCTTCCAGTTACGCGAAAAACGTTCTTAACACTTCATACTGGCATTTCCGCACTTGAAGAAGCTATTTCTGACCGAAAACACATCCAATTCGCAAATGATGTTCTAGCATCAACCAGTCCTCATGTGTCAGCAAACATTGCTCAGGCGATTGGAAATATTGCGGCATCTGATACTGGCAGTGGAGTCGAATTTGGATTTGCGTGGTCGGAGTTAATTAAGCCTACCGCGGAAGACTATGCAGAAAGAGTAGTTCATTTTTCTCAGAATGACGCCGCACAAATTTATGAAGTTGCAGAAAGATTGCGCCCACAAGAGGCCACCCACACTAACCGCTTTATTGGAACGGTTGAGGCTTTGCGAGGCGATATTATTGACGGGGGAAGACGCGCAGGCTGGGTTGAGCTCGCTCTAAATCTACGTGACATAGGATGGATTCGGGCTGCCGCTGAATTATCCGCTGATCAATACAAAGAGGCTGATACTGCGCACATCAACGGTGCGCAGTTCATCGCGATAACCGGCACGGTTGAGCAACGCCCTCGAGTTTGGATATTTTCTGCAGTTGAAAAATTCGAAAGAGTCGCATCACTGTAATGTGTAAACCTCCCCACATAACGCGGCCCTTACCTGCATGGAGGTGGATGTGCTTACCCCCAACAGCCTGGCCGCCAGCTTTCGCGACCAGGTGCTGCGCGAGGCGATGGCCGTATAAGCCGGGCGCACCTGATGCGGTCTGGCAGGTGTCCGCGCTCTAGCTATAGTGACTCTTCCCGCTGATACACCTGGAGCCGCCATGTCCACCACCGCCGAAGCCCTCAGCGCCCAAGCCGCTCAGCTGCCCCCCGCAGAGAGCATGGAAGTGGTAGAGCGCATCCTGGACAGCCTGGACCAGCCCGACGCTGCGCTGGACACGCTCTGGGCCAGTGAGGCCAGCGACCGGTTCGCCGCCTACCGGCGCGGTGAGATCAAGGCGGTGGCCTTGTCTGATGTGATTGCCAAGTACCGAAGCGCCTAGCTATTGGAAGAATCAGCTTGTCCGAGCATGGGATTTGGCTTCAACTGGGAAAACTCCTGTTTTGATAGCTGCTAGCGCTTATCCAATAAGCGCTAGAGGCCAATTTCATCTAAAAACTGCAGTGCCACCAAAACCCATGACGCCCCCATTCACCCCCACCTT
>NZ_JBWKZM010000016.1:0-100934 GCF_059424465.1 Simplicispira sp. GW247-4R2A
CCCGCCACCGCGGCAGGTTTTACCAACCCTTTACTGGCGCGTGCCCCCGCCCCGCTTGCAACCGAGCCGGAGCAGTTGCGGTCAAGCCAGTACGATCGCTATGAATAGAAGAGCTGCCAACGCTTGTGGAATAAGCGCTTGAGGCATATTTTCATCAAAATTTCAGGGCATAGCAACGTGTTGGAGCTCCTACGACCAGAGCACCTTCTTGCGCGAGGTTTCCCATTCTTCAAATTTCGCAGCGTACAGGTCTTCGATACGGTTGCGCTTGACCTTGAAGGTGGGCGTGATGATGTCGTTCTCCACCGTCCAGGGCGTGCGGCTGACCACCAGGCACTGCAATTGCTCGTGCGGGTCCAGCGTGGCGTTCACCTTCGCCAGATGCTGCGCCAGCGAATGCTCGAGTGCCTTGCGCCCCTCGGCCGATTGGGCCTCTACAGCGGCGTCGGCGTTCAGCATCAAAATGCCCAGCGGCTGGCCCAGGTTGGCGCCGGTAACCACGCAGGCCTCGATGGCCGGGTGGTCACCCAGCTTGTCTTCAATCGGCGCGGGCGCCACGTACTTGCCCTTGCCGGTCTTGAACAAATCCTTCACGCGGCCGGTGATGTGCAAGCACTTGTCAGAATCGATGCGGCCCTTGTCGCCGGTGCGCAGCCAGCCGTCGTGCGTGAAGGCATCGCGCGTCTGCTCGGGGGCCTTGTAGTAGCCCTGCATCACCGCCGGGCTCTTCATCTGGATTTCGCCCGTTTCGGGGTCGATGCGGTCCTGCACACCCTCGTAGGCCGGGCCAACGCTGCCCTGCTGGTTCTTGCCCGGCACGGTGATGTGCGAGACGGCGAGGTTTTCCGTCATGCCGTAGCCTTCATTGATGGCGATGCCCAGCTTGCTGTACCACTGCAGCAGCGCCAGCGGCATGGGCGCGGCGCCACCGGCGCAGATGCGTGCCTGGTCCAGGCCCAGCGTCTTTTGAATCTTGCGCCGCACCAGGCCCCCGATGAGCGGCAGGCCGAGCAGGCGCTGCAGCTTGGGCTCAGGCATTTTGTGCTGAATGGCCTGCTGGAACTTGACCCACAGGCGCGGCACCGAGAAAAAGATGGTGGGCCGGGCGCGCTGCATGTCGGTGGTGAAAGTGTCGAGCGAGTCGGCAAAGAACACGTGCATGCCGGTGCGCAGCCAGCCATGCTCCACCAGCACACGCTCGACCACGTGGGCCAAAGGCAGATAGGAAAGCATGCGGTCGTCCTTGCCCATGGGCAGGCGGCGGATCCCGGCGTCCAGCGCCCAGGCGAAGTTGTGGAAGCTGTGCATCACGCCCTTTGGCATGCCCGTGGTGCCCGAGGTGTAGATCAATGTGGCCAGATCGTCGCCACCCCGCACCGGCTGGCCAGCAAGCGGCTTGGCAGCCTTGCACAGCGTGTCCCACAGCGGATAGGCCTCGCGCGCGGACTCTGGCGAAAGCGCGTAGCTGATGCAAGGCAGGTCTGCCGGCACGCCGGGCGCCATGGATTCCCAGCCGTCGAGCTTGCCGATGAAGCAGGCGCGCGCCTCGCTGTGCTTGAGGATGTGCGCAATGGTCTCGGGCGCCAGCGTGGGGTAGAGCGGCACCGAGACGCCGCCCACCATCCAGATGGCCAGATCGCTCATCAGCCACCAGGCACAGTTCTTGGACAGGATGGCCACCTTGTCGCCGGGCTGGATGCCAATCGACTGGAGATGCCCTGCCATGCAGCGCACTTGCGCAGCCAGTTCGCCCCAGCTGAAGTCCCTCACCGTGCCGCCGCCCATCGGCTGGGTCAAGGCGCCCCTTGTGGGCGCCTCGCTTTCCCAGGCGTACAGGCGCTGCAGGGCGAGCAGCTCAGGGGCAATCTTGGTCGTCATCGGGTCCTCCCACGGTGGTTATCGCACCAGTGTAGGAGCCCCTACGGAGGCGGAGCGTGGGGAAAGACCCTCGGATAGAGTGGTATGCCTAGCCCAATGGGCGCCGCCCCAATCACCGCTTTGCCGAGGGCGCCGGCGGCCCCGGTCAGGGCAAGCGCTCGTGCACCTGCTTGGCCTCCCCCACCCCCATGTCGCGCGGCAGGACCACGCCGTTCTTCACCGCCAGCACCTCGGCCATGACACTCACGGCAATCTCGGGAGGCGTCTTGCTGCCGATATAGATACCGATCGGTCCGCGCAAGCGCGCCAGGCTCTCGTCCGTCTGGTCGAAGTGTGTTTTCAGGCGCTCGCGCCGCGCCGCATTGTTGCGCCGCGAGCCGATGCCGCCGACGTAGAAGGCCTCGGTCTCCAGCGCCTGCAAGAGCGCCAGATCGTCGAGCTTGGGGTCGTGCGTGAGCGCCACCACGCAGGTGCGCCGGTCCGGGCGCATGGCGCTGACCACGTCGTCCGGCATGTCGCTGACCACACGGGCGCCGGCCACGCTCCAGCTGCTGCGGTATTCCTCGCGCGGGTCGCACACGGTGACGGCAAAGCCGGAGAACAGCGCCATGGTGGCAAGGTATTCCGACATCTGGCCCGCGCCGATGATGAGCATGCGGTACTCGGGGCCAAAGGTGTTGACCACCCGCTCGGCGTCGACCACCAAGGTGGCGGGCGTGGCAGCCGGGCCCTGCACGACCGCGCCATCCCGCAGGCACACGCTGCGCTGCATCAGCTTGCCGGCTTCCAGCGCGGACAGCAGCTCGGCCAAGGCCCCCGCGTCGGGGTCGAACTCAATCAGCAGTTCCAGCGTGCCGCCGCAGGGCAGGCCAAAGCGGTGCGCTTCGTCCGCCGTGACACCGTACTTGGCGAACACCGGCGGGCCGGACACCAGCGCCGCGTCGTCCCCCTCGCCCGCCCAGGCGCGGGTGTAGCGGGCCATCAGGTCGTCCTCGATGCAGCCGCCCGAAACCGAACCCACCACGGCGCCGCTCTCGCACAGCGCCATGATCGAGCCCTCGGGGCGGGGGGACGACCCCCAGGTGCGCACCACCGTGGCGAGCAGCGCCCGCTGGCCGGTGCTGCGCCAGTGGCTCAGCGCGCGCAATACGGTGACATCGAGATTGTCCATGTCCCACCTCAGCTCAGGTAAATCGCCACCGCCACCAGCGCCGCGGCAATCGCACCCCAGACCCACATCGGAATGCCGCCCGAGGGCGCCGCCCCCGCGCGTTCCGACGCATCAGCGCCGGGCCGGGAATCGAGCAGGACCGTGGCGGCACCTTCCCGTGCCTCGGCGTCCATCGGCTCGGTATCGGCCGGCGGCTCGGCGCGCGGGTGGCGGCGGCGCAATTGCTCATCAAAGCGGCGAAAAAAGTCTTCGGCCATGCCTTTGGCGGCGCCGTCGATCAGGCGCTGGCCCAGTTGGGCGATCTTGCCGCCGACGGTGGCGTGCACGGTGTAATGCAGCTCGCAGCAGGGCTGGCCGAGGGCATCGTCCGCCACGGCTTCCAGCCGTACCTGCGCCTGGCCTTTGCCAAAGCCGGCCACGCCGCCCTGGCCGTCAAAGGCGAGCTGGTAGCTCGTGGGCGGGACAATATCGCTGAGCGCGAGCTTGCCACTGAACTTGGCCGAGACCGGGCCGATCTTGAGCGCCATGCCGACGGTGTACTGCCCCTCCCCAGTGGCTTCGAGCTTGTCGCAGCCCGGGATGCACAACTTGAGCATGTCCGGGTCATTGAGCGCGTCCCAGGCCTGTTGCTGGCTGGCGGGAAGCGCCCGGCTGGCTTGCATTTCCATAGGAAGTTCTCCTCGTCGTTCGGGTTATCGGGTGCGCGCGGGCGCACGCAGCACCTGCGCCAGGCTGCTGGCGAGCTGCTGCAAGCTTTGCAGGTTGTGCACCGCGAGCATGGCGTCGGCCGCGCGGTGCAGTTCGGCTGCACCGCGCGCGCTGGGCTCGTAGCCACCAAAGCGCAGCAGCGGGTTAAGCCACAGCAGGCGCGCGCAGTGGCGCCGCAGCCAGGCCAGTTCCTGTGCCAGCGCGGCAGGCTCGCCCGTGTCGAGCCCATCGCTTACCAGCAGCACCAGCGTGCGCCGGCCCACCAGGCGCCGGGCGTGCCGGGTGCGCAGCAGGGCCAGCGATTCGGCCAGGCGCGTGCCGCCGGCAAAATCCGGGATGGCGGCGCTGGCCCGCTCCAGCATGGTGTCCGGGTCCTGGTGGCGAAAGGCGGGCGTGAGGTCGGTCAGCGTGGTGCCAAAGGCAAACACGTCCCGCCGCCCTGCCCCACCTCCTGCCCGATTGCCCGGCGCGGTAGCGGCATGCAGGAAGGCGAGCAACAAGCGCGCGTAGCGCTCCATCGACCCCGAGACGTCGAGCAGCACCAAGAGCGGCAGCGGCTGGCTTTGGCGCGCCAGGCGCGGCACCTGCACCAGCTCGCCGCCCGTGCGCATGGCGCGCTGCAGGGCCAATGGCCAGTCGGCGCGCGCGCCATGCGGGCCGGGCCGGGTGCGGCGCGCCGCGTAGCGCGGCAGAGGCAGTGGCACCCGCTGGGCCAGGCACTGCACCAACCGGTATTCACTGGCGGAGAGCTGGTTGAAATCGGCCGCGTGCAGGCGTTCGCGCTCACTTGCCGTCATGGCGGCATCGAAATCAATTTTTTCCTCTTCGGGCTCCGTGGGTACGCGGGCTGCACGCACGGGCGCGAGCGCCTCGGCCACGCGCGGGCGGCGTTTTACCGGCTCGGCGTGGCTTTCCGCGATGGGCAGCATCTGCGCCAACAATTTTTGCGCGACGTTGGGGTTGCGAAAGTAGGTCGCAAAGAGTTCGCGAAACACCAGCAGGTCTTGCTCACGGGCGACCAGCACGGTCTCCAGCGCGGCGCACAGGTCGGCCCGCGCCAAGCCGACGAGCAGGGCGGCCTCTTGCGCCAGTGCCATGCGGGCAGCGTCCACCGGGACACCGGCGCGGCGCAGGGCCCGGCCAAAGCCGGTGAGGTTGTCGGCCAACTTGCCACGCCGCGCGTCGCCGAGCTGGCTGTATGTGGCCCCCACGCTCCCCGCTGCGCGTGGTTCGCTGCCCCCCGAGGGGGCGCGATTCGCCTTGGGGCGGCCCGGCGGCGAATCGGTAGCCCCCACGCTCCCCGCTGCGCGTGGTTCGCTGCCCCCCGAGGGGGCGCGATTCGCCTTCGGAAGCGCGCCCGGCGGCGAATCATCGCCTCCCACGCTCCCCGCGTACTGCGTGTGCACGTCAGCTCTCCGCGTCGCTGGGGGTGAGCAACTCCGCCGCCATGTCCTGCGTCAACGCGGCGACATCTTCGCGCTGCTTGAACAGGATGCCGGCGGTGTCCTGCACCACTTCCGGGTCGACCACCAGGGTATCAAGCGCCACCAGGGCCTTGGCCCATTCCACCGCCTCGGCGATGCCGGGGGCGCGCTGGAAGGCATTGGCAAAGGGCTGGCTGCGCAGACGCGCCACGAAATCGGCCACCTGCTCCGACAGGGCACTGCTGGCGCCGGGCACCTGCGAGCGGACGATGGCCAGTTCGCGCTCGCGGTCGGGGTAGTCGAGCCAGTGGTACAGGCAGCGGCGCTTGACGGCGTCGTGCAGGTCGCGCGTGCGGTTGCTGGTGAGCAGGGTGACGGGTGGCACTGCGGCGCGCACCGTGCCGAGTTCAGGGATGCTGACCTGGTACTCGCCCAGGTATTCGAGCAAGAACGCCTCGAAGGGCTCGTCGGCGCGGTCAATTTCGTCCACCAGCAGCAGCGCGCCCGGCGCCGGTGTGCGCAGGGCTTGCAGGAGCGGCCGGCTGACGAGGTAGCGCTCCTGGTAAATCTCGCGCTCGATATGTGCCGTGTCCAGCCCACCCTGGGCTTCCGCAGCACGCATGTGCAAGAGCTGCGCGCTGTAGTTCCATTCGTACAAGGCTTCGCGCTGCTCCAGCCCGTCGTAGCACTGCAGGCGGATCAGCGGCCGGCCCAAGGCGCGCGCCAGCGCCTGGGCCAGCGCCGTCTTGCCGACGCCCGGCTCGCCTTCGAGCAGCAGCGGGCGCTGCAGTTTGAGCGCGAGCCAGGCCGCCGTGGCGAGGCGCCGGTCGGCGAAATAGCCTTCGGCTTGGAGCGCCTGGGCCAGCGCGTCGATGGACGCAGGCGCGAGAACCTGCGGGTCTGCGTTCATTTGCTATTGTTTAAATAGCTGCAAGCGCTTACCCAATAAGCACTAGAGCCATATTTTCCTTGAAATTTCAAGCGGAGACAGGCGTCAACCCAGCATCTGCGCCACGGCGCGCTGCGTGAGCACGCTGATGAGCTGCGCGCGGTACACCGGGCTGGCGTGGATGTCGCTGCCCAGGTCCGCAGCGTCCACCTTGACGCCTGCGGCCGAAGCCACGGTAAAGCTCTGGCTCAGCGCCGCTTCCAGCGCGCTCTGGCGGAACACGCTGCTGGCCGCGCCCGTAACGGCGACGCGCACACCGCTGGTGGTCTGGGCCACGAACACGCCCACCAGGGCAAAGCGCGAGGCGCCCTGGCGAAACTTCTGGTACGAGGCCTTGCGCGGAATGGGGAAGCGCACCGCCGTGATCAGCTCGCCCTCTTGCAGCGCCGTGGTGTACATGCCAACGAAGAAATCATCGGCCGCGATTTCCCTTTGGTTGGTGACGATGGTGGTGCCCAGCGCCAGCGCAGCGCTTGGGTAGCAGGCAGCAGGGTCGTTGTTGGCGAGCGAGCCGCCCAGCGTGCCGCGGGCGCGCACCTGGCGGTCGCCAATGTGGCCTGCCAGATCGGCCAGCGCGGGGATGGCCGCGCGCACTTCGGCACTGTCGGCGACTTGCTGGTGGCGGGTCATGGCGCCGATCACCATGTGCTCGCCCTCCTTGCGGATGCCGGCCAGCTCGGGGATGCGGCCCAGGTCCACCAGTTGGCCCGGATCGGCCAGGCGCAGGCGCAGCGAGGGCAGCAGGCTTTGCCCACCGGCAATCGGGCGCGCGCCGGCGGCGGCTTGCGCGGCAGCAGCGGCGGTCGAGGTGGGCGCTTCGTAGGTGAATGCGTACATGCTGGAATCTCCTTAGGCGCGTGCGTTCTGGATGGCCTGCCACACACGGTGCGGCGTGGCTGGCATGTCGAAGTCCTTCACGCCCAGAGGCGCGAGGGCGTCGAGCACGGCGTTGATGACCGCTGGCGGCGAGCCAATGGCGCCCGCCTCACCGCAGCCCTTGGTGCCCAGCGGGTTGTGCGTGCAGGGGGTGCAGACATGGCCCAGCTTGAACTGTGGGAAATCGTCGGCCCGCGGCATGGCGTAATCCATGTAGCTGCCGGTGAGCAGTTGCCCGGTTTCGCGGTCGTAGACGCAGTTTTCCATCAGCGCCTGGCCGATGCCCTGGACCAGGCCGCCGTGCACCTGGCCCTCGACAATCATCGGGTTGATGATGGTGCCGAAGTCGTCCACCGCGGTGAAACGGTCCACGCGCACCACTCCGGTCTGCGGGTCCACCTCGACTTCGCAGATGTAGGTGCCGGCCGGGAACGTGAAGTTGGTGGGGTCGTAAAAGGCCGTTTCGTTCAGGCCGGGTTCGAGCTTGTCGAGCGGGTAGTTGTGCGGCACGTAGGCGGCGAGGGACACCTGGGCAAACGGGATTTTCTTGTCGGTGCCCTTGACGGTGAACTCGCCGCCGGCAAAGTCGATGTCGGCGTCGCTCGCTTCCATCAGGTGCGCGGCAATCTTCTTGGCCTTGGCCTCGATCTTGTCGAGCGCCTTCATGAGGGCGGCGCCGCCCACGCTGATCGAGCGCGAGCCGTAGGTGCCCATGCCAAAGGGCACGCGGCCGGTGTCGCCGTGGACGATGTCCACGTTTTCCACCGGAATGCCCAGGCGCGCCGCCACCACCTGGGCAAACGTCGTTTCATGCCCCTGACCATGGCTGTGCGAGCCGGTGAACACCGTGACGCTACCGGTAGGGTGCACGCGTACTTCGCCGCATTCAAACAGGCCGGCGCGCGCGCCGAGGGCCCCGGCAATGTTCGAGGGCGCGATGCCGCAGGCTTCGATGTAGCTGCTGTAGCCCATGCCACGTTTCAAGCCTTTGGCCTCGCTGGCAACGCGCCGCGCCGCAAACCCAGCCACGTCGGCCAGTTCCTGCGACTGCGTCATGCAGGCGTGGTAGTCGCCCACGTCGTACTGCAGCGCCACTGGTGTCTGGTAGGGGAAGCTGGTGATGAAGTTGCGCTTGCGGATGTCGTCTTGCGACAGCCCCATGTCCCAGGCGCAGCGGCTGACCAGGCGCTCCAGCAAATAGGTGGCCTCGGGCCGGCCGGCGCCACGGTAGGCGTCCACGGGAGACGTGTTGGTGAACCAGGTGTCCACCTCCACGTACACCTGAGGCGTGCTGTACTGGCCGGCGAGCAACGTGGCGTACAGGATGGTCGGCACCGCACTGGCGAAGGTGGACAGGTAGGCGCCCACGTTGGCATCGGTGTGCACGCGCATGGCGAGGAACTTGCCGCTCGCGTCCATCGCCATTTCGGCGTGGCTGGCGTGGTCGCGCCCGTGTGCGTCGGTCAGGAAGGACTCGCTGCGGTCGGCCACCCACTTGATGTTGCGGTTGAGCTTTTTTGATGCCCAGGTGAGGCACACGTCCTCAGCGTAGAGAAAGATTTTGGAGCCGAAGCCACCGCCCACATCCGGCGCAATCACCCGCACCTTGTGCTCAGGCAGGCCCATGACAAAGGCCGTCATGAGCAAGCGCTCGACGTGCGGGTTCTGGTTGCTGACGTAGAGCGTGTATTCGTCGGTGCCCCGGTTGTACGAGCCGATGGCGGCGCGCGGCTCCATGGCGTTGGGAATCAGGCGGTTGTTGACCAGATCGAGCTTGGTGACATGCGCCGCATTGGCAAACACCGCATCGACCGCCCCTTTGTCGCCAATCGCCCACTTGAAGCAGTGGTTGTCTTCGGCAATGTCGTGCAGGCCGGCACCTGCCACGGCGCCCGCGGCCGCATCCTGCACGTTGACGACCGCCGGCAGCACGTCGTAATCGACCTCGACACGTTCGGCGGCATCGCGCGCCTGTTGCAAGGTTTCGGCCACCACCATGGCCACGCCGTCGCCCACGTAGCGCACCTTGCCCTGTGCCAGGATGGGGTGCGGCGGCTCCTTCATGGGCTCGCCGTTGGTGCTGGTAATGAGCCAGCCGCAGGGCAGGCCGTTGATGTTGTCGGCCGCCACATCGGCGCCGGTGAAGACGCCGATCACACCGGGGGCAGCTTTGGCCGCATCGGTGTTGATGCTGACCACCTTGGCGTGGGCGTGCGGCGAACGGACGAAAACGGCAAAACTTTGCGCAGCCAGGACGATGTCGTCGGTGTACTGGCCAGCGCCGGTGAGAAAGCGGTAGTCCTCCTTGCGGCGGACGGATTCGCCGATGTGCGGCAGCTTGGAAAAGTCGGATGCACCCATGGCTTGTGTCTCCTTCGTTGGTCTCAGGCTGCGGAGGCAGCCATGGCCTGCTGGCCCTGCTGCACGGCTTTGACGATGTTCTGGTAACCGGTGCAGCGGCACATATTGCCGTCAAGCAGCGCGCGGATCTCGGCCTCGCTCGCGCCGGGGTAGCGCTTCACCAGATCGACGGCGGAGAGCACCATTCCGGGCGTACAGAAGCCGCACTGCAGGCCGTGGCACTCCTTGAACGCCGCCTGCATGGGGTGCATGCCGCCGTCCGCCGTGGCCAGGCCTTCGATGGTGGTGATCTCGCAGCCCTCGGCCTGCACGGCCAGCATGGCGCAGGATTTGATGGCGCGGCCATCGAGCAGCACGGTGCAGGCGCCGCACTGGCTGGTGTCGCACCCCACATGGGTGCCGGTGAGGTGGAGGTGCTCGCGCAGCGCGTGCACAAGCAGGGTGTTGGCGGGGGCGTCGACGCTGGCCGGCCGGCCATTGACGGTGAACTGCACGGGCATCGGGCTGTCTCCTGGTGGGGATTGGCTGGAAAAGAGCAATTGCCATCTTCTGCCCCCCACCTGGGCCGGTGGCTAGGGACAACCCTGAACCCGGCTGGGCCGCTTGGCGATATTCTCAATTTGAAACATGCTGCACCGCAGCGTGCGTCCACTTTCCTTGGCGCCACCGTGACCACCGTCTCTTCCCATACGCCAGACCGCAGCGCCTCTATCGCGCAGGCACGCCATGCCCTGCTGGTGCAAGGCCTCGGGGTGCCCCCGACAGGCATGGAGCCCTGGATCGTGCGCTCCTGGCGGCGCTGTTTGCAGGCGGGTCGCTCGCCGCAACATCCGCTGGCATTTGACGGCGTCAGCGCCGCCGCATTGCGCCGCGACCACGACGAGCATGCAAGCCTGCTGCGCGCTGCCCGGCCGGTGCTGGAGCATCTCACCCATGCCACCGGCGGCATGGGCTATTTCACCCTGCTGACCAATGCACGCGGTGTGGTGCTGGACGTTACCGGCCCGGTGGACCACCACGACCCGCGCGCACACGCCATTGGCCGCCGCGGTATTGATCTGTCGGAGGCAAGCGTGGGCACCGCTGCCATCGGTGCCGCATTGACCGAGTTGCACCCGGTCTGGCTGCACCGTGGCGAGCATTTTTTCGACGCCAATGGCAGCTACAGCTGCGCAGGGGCCCCGCTATTCGACCCACAGGGCCACTGCGTGGGCATGCTCGATCTGACGGGTGTCGACGTCCCCGAACGGCCCGAGCTGCGGCATGTGCTCGCCCGCTCGGCACGCGCACTGGAAGACGCCTTGCTGCGCCAGCAGCCCTATGCGCTGCTGCTGCGCGTCAACTGGCCCGGCGCCCAACTGGGCAGCGAAGCCGACGGCCTGATGGCACTCGACGCCGACGGCTACCTGCTGGGCTGCAACAGTGCGGCACGCCAACTCATGCCCATGCCGCAGCAATTGCCTGGCACGTGCCTGCACTGCAGCGACTTGCTGGCACTCGACTGGCCGCGCCTGTTTGACGCTTCCACCCGCGGCCAGCGCGTGGACCTGCCACTGTGGTCGGGCCTGCGTTTGCAGGCCATGGCGGTGCGCCAGAGCGCGCCCGGACGCGCGCCCGCCGCTGCCAGTGCCTCACTGCGAGAAACCGAAACCGAATGGATCCGCAGCGCGGTACGCGAGGCGCGCGGCAACGTGGCCGAGGCCGCACGCAGCCTGGGCATCAGCCGCGCCACCGTGTACCGCAAACTGGGCACACGCAAAAACGGGTAAGGCGCCTGGCGGGCAAAAAAATGGGTGATATTCGGCCATTGCGCTTATTGGATAAGCGCTATAAGCTATTATTAGAATAGCAAATCTGCACCGCCGGCCTATCGCAGGCGCACCAACAGATAGCCCCCTACCAACACCACGAGCGCGGCAAGTGCCGCCCACGCCCAGGCCGGTGTGCCCATGGTTTTGGGCGCCGGCTGCACACGCGCCGCGGGGCGGGCACGTGGCGAGCGGTCGAGCAGCATGGTGGGTGCACCAGCGCGCTCCTGGGCATCCATATCCTCGGGCACGGCCTCCGGTTCGGCTGGCGCTGCACGCGGGTAACGCCTGCGCAACTGCTCATCAAAGCGGCGAAAAAAATGCTCGATCAAGGCCCGCGCAGCGCCCTCGACGAGGCGCGGGTCAAGCAGGGCCATGTTCCCATCCAGCACAGCGTCGACGCTGTAGTGCAATTGGCAGCGCGGATGGCCTGGAGCGTAGTCGGCCAGCGGAATCAGCCGCGCCCGCGCCACCCCCTTGCCCACGCCCGCGACCCCACCATTGCCTTCGAACTGGACTTGGTAGCGATCAGGCTCAAAGCGATCCGCCACCTGCACGCTGCCGTTGAAGCGCACCATGCCCGCGCCAATTCTCAGCTCGAGGTCCACTGCATGCTGTCCAGCCTCGCCTATGTCGAACCTCTCACAGCCAGGGATGCATACCTTGAGCAATTCGGGGTCATTCAATGCATCCCACAGTTCTTGTTGGCCAGCGGCAAACGCGCGGCGACCTTCCATTTCCATGACAGACACTCCCCTAGGTTTGCTCGTGAGGCCCCAATCTCAGGCTTGCACCAGGACCACGGCATTTTCTTCCAGCTCAAGCACCACCCGGCTGCCAGCACGCAAACCGCTGCCGGGTGCCGCAAATCCCACCATCTGCTGACCCCACGGTGCGCTGCCCCACAGCTCGGCCGCGACTTCATCGCCCAATTGTCCACGCACAACGCGCACTGCCTTGGCTTGCAGTGCACAGGCGCCCGACCGCACCACCTCGCCGCCAGTGGCGGCACGCAGAACGCGCACGGCAGTGGCCTTGCACAGCGCCTGCACCGCCTGACCCGCCGCCAAGCCCAGTAACTCGGCACTCTCGCGGGTGATCCGCGAGGTCAAGCTGGGCCACGCAGCAGCATCCTTGTGCCCCCCCAGCTCGCTCCTGGAGTCCGCTTGCGCCGTTTGCGGCACCTCCAGGGTCAGATGCACCCGCACAATCGGCCCCAACGCCTCCAGGCGTTGCACCACGCATGGCAACTGGTTGCGCATGCTGGTGCGCACCGCCAGCCGGGCGAGCGCCTGGCCGGTGTAGGGCCGCGCCTGCCAGTCTGCAATGACCGCACCGCGTGCCTGCGCCATCGCATCGGCCGCGGCCAGCAATTCCCGGCCCGCAGAGGTCAAGGAAGCGCCGCCTCCACCCGCCCCACCCACAGCACGCGCCACCAACGGCACGCGCGCCAGATTGGTCAGCGTATCCACCGCTTGCCAGGCGGCCTTGTAGCTCACGCCGACAGCGCGGGCAGCTTGCGAAATGGAGCCGCACACGCCGATCTCGCGCAGAATGGCAATGCGCTTGTCGGTAAGCTCATGTCCGAGGGCGGCAGGCAGGGCAAGGGGCAAAGTCATAGGGCGCAATAGTGCCTCAGGAAGCAACCGGGCAAGGCTTGAGGAGTGTTGTCCCCTCCCCATACGGTGCGGGACGCCACCGCAAACGCGTTTTCCGGGCCGCACCGAGGGAACGCAGGACGCTGCCCAAGGTGCGGATGCGCCCCCAGGCCGAGAAGAATTTGATCAGCGTCGCCCTAATTTTGTCCTAAGACTTGGCGTTGACAATTGCATGTTTGCTCTCCACCTGACCGAAGCTGTAGCCATGTCTCTCAACTCTGCGCTCTTTTTAGCGATCAATGGATCGGCAACTTCGCCGCATTGGTTGACAGCGCTGGCCCTGTTCGCAACCAACCATTTGCCGCAACTGATGGCAGGCGGAATCGCCGGCGTTTTTGTGGCGGGAGACCGCCAGGTGAAGTTGCGCGTGCTGCACGTGTTGATCGCCATGGCGATGGCATGGCTGCTGGCACGGCTGACCCAGCATTTCATTCCTGTCGATCGACCCTTTGTTGTCGGGCTTGGCAAACAGTTGCTGCCGCACGCAGCTTCCCCTAGCTTTCCCAGCAGCCATGCAAGCGTGGCCTTCGGGTTTGCCACGGCTGTCGCACTGACGGCGGGACGTGCGTATTGGGCGTTGCTGGCTCTGGCTGCTGCCGTGCTTGTGGCCTGGAGCCGTGTGTACCTTGGGCTGCATTTCCCCTCCGATGTTCTGGCCGGCGCCTTGGTGGGCGCCACCAGCGCCTGGCTAACATTTCACATCGTCTTCCGGCGTCCAATACGGTCAGCCACCACCATAGGACTTCCATGATCGCCAATCCAGGTGCTGCCACAGTGCCGCAGCATCACGAAGCCGACGCTTCACCACCCTGCGACGTACGCCACCATGCCGCCCACACCGAAGCACCCGTCACCATCCAGCCACCACCGCGCGAATCCGGCTCTGTCTCTTGTGTTGTTCCCTGCCACAACGAAGCGCGTAACCTGGAGCAGTTGCTGCCCCAGTTGCGCGACACCCTCCAGGCTTGCTCGCGCCGGTGGGAAGTAATTTTGGTGGACGATGGCAGCTCGGACGCCACCAGCCTGGTGCTTGCCAAATGGGCGCAGACACCGGGCTTTCGCGCACTGCTGCTGTCACGCAACTTCGGCAAGGAGGCCGCGCTCACGGCTGGCCTGGAAGCGGCGCAGGGCGATGCCATTGTGATGATGGATGCCGACCTGCAGCATTCGCCTTCATTTCTTCCCACCTTCCTGGAGCATTGGCGCCAGGGCCGCGATGTGGTCTACGCGCTGCGCGAAGACCGACAAGATGAAAGTCTGTTCAAACGCCTGGGCACGCGCGTGTTCTACAAGCTTGTCAATATGGCGGGGCGCTTCGAGGTGCCAGCCGGCGCAGGGGACTTTCGCCTGATGGACCGCGCCGTGGTAAATGCCCTGCTTTCGCTGCCAGAGCGCAACCGGTTCATGAAGGGGCTGTACGCCTGGGTCGGCTTCGATGCCCTTGCCGTCCCCTACGTGCCAGAGGGGCGGCTGCACGGCAAGACCACCTTCAACCCCTGGAGCTTGATTCGGCTCTCGGTGGACGGCCTGACCGGTTTTACCACTTGGCCGCTGCGTGCCGTCAGCTTCATGGGCTTCGTGTTGGCGTGTTTCGCGCTGCTCTATGGCGCCTACCTGACCGCCGTCTATCTGCTGTATGGCCACGTGATCAGCGGCTGGACCACCATCGCCGTGGGGCTGATGGGGTTCTCCGGCATCCAGCTCCTCTCGCTCGGCGTGGTGGGCGAGTATGTGGGACGCATTTTCGAGGAAGTCAAGGCGCGACCTGTCTACATTGTCAAGCGTGCACTGGGCCAGGGCTTGAGGAAGGCCGATTGATGCAGGCACTGACAACCAAGAGAACGCCCACCACCACGGCCTTCGCCTTGCTCGTGCTGGCTTGGCTGACCTGGACTGCATGGGCACGCCCCTTGATGCTGCCGGACGAGGGGCGCTACGTCGGCGTTGCCTGGGAAATGCTGCGCTCGGGCGACTGGCTCACGCCCACCCTCAACGGGCTGCCGTACTTCCACAAACCGCCGCTCTTCTACTGGATCACGGCAGCTTCCCTGTGGCTCTTTGGCCACCACGAGTGGGCGGCCAGAGTGGCTTCCTTGCTGGGCGCTGCACTCGGTACGACCGCCGCGTATGCATTCATTCGCCGGTGGTCGGGCGAGCGTGAGGCCCGGACAGGCCTGGTGGTGTTGCTGGCGCAGCCTTTGTGGCTTGTCGCTGCGCAGTTTGCCAACCTGGACATGCTGGTGGCGGGCTGCATCGGCGCCACCATCGTGCTGCTGGCCCATGCGACCCTGCTGGCCGAGCATGGCAAGCCCTGGCGTGCGGTACTGACTGGCGCATGGGCCATGGCCGCCTTGGGCGTGCTGGCCAAGGGCTTGATTGGCTTTGTGCTTCCTGCAGGGGTGATCTTTGTCTGGCTCGTTCTGCAAAAACGCTGGCGCAGCCTGTTCGCTCTCTTGTGGTGGCCCGGGATACTGGTTTTTCTGGCGCTGACAGCCCCCTGGTTCGTGGCCATGCAGGATCGGTTTCCCGATTTTCTGAACTATTTTTTCGTCGTTCAGCACTTCAAGCGCTTCACCGAAAGCGGGTTCAACAACATGATGCCGTTCTGGTTTTACCCCGCGGTGCTGTGCGTGTGCTTTCTGCCGTGGCTACCCTGGATGGCGCGCTCCATCAAGCCCAAGGTCGGCCTGTCAGCCCCACAACAGGCGGTCCGACTGCTGATGCTGGTTTGGCCCGCGATGATTGTTCTGTTCTTCTCGCTGCCCAAATCCAAGTTGCTGGGCTATGTACTGCCGGCAGTTCCACCGCTGGCGTTCCTCGCGGCAGATGGCTTTTTGTCGCAGGCTTTCTTGTCACGCGCATCCATCCGCCTATGGCGCATTGGTGCCGGCATCGGGTGCATGCTGACGCTGGGTATCCTGACCTGGATTGCCGTACATCCAGAGAAATCCACGCGTGCTTTTGCTCAGGTATTGCGCGAAAACCGCCAAATATCAGAACCTGTCGTCATGCTGGACCAATACTATTTCGACCTGCCGTTCTATGCCCGGTTGAATGCGCCCGTGGCGGTGGTGAGCAATTGGGACGACCCCGAACTCCACCACCGCGACAACGAACGCAAGGAAATCGCCGACGCCGGCCAGTTCGACAAAACCGCTGCCGCCAAGCTCCTGGTGCTGCCCGCTGCCTTGCCCGCCCTTTTGTGCCACTCGGCCACCACCTGGGTGCTTGGCTCCTCTTCAGCGCTGACCCGGTACCCCTTCCTCGGCGTTGCCACCGACATTCACCACGAAAGCGGAACCACCCTGTGGCGCATCGACACCAAGAACCCTGCCATGCTCAGCGCGCTGGCTTGCGGTTGAAAGCCCAATGGCGGCTCAAAAGGTAGGTGCCACCCGCCACGGCGACGAGCACCACGGCAAGGACCAGGTCGTAGCGCAGACCGCTCCAGTGCAGCAGCAAGGCATACGCGGCCTCGTTGATGGCGAAACCGCTTGCCGATACGGCGAAAAACCGCATGGCTGAGCGCCAGAGCGGTACGCCATGGTCACGGAAGGTCCAGCGGTAGTGCCCAGAAAACGAAACGCCAAAAGCAATCAACCACCCCAACACATTGGCCAGCAAGGGCCGCCAGCCAGCA
Source organism: Simplicispira sp. GW247-4R2A (assembly GCF_059424465.1). Taxonomy (NCBI): domain Bacteria; kingdom Pseudomonadati; phylum Pseudomonadota; class Betaproteobacteria; order Burkholderiales; family Comamonadaceae; genus Simplicispira; species Simplicispira sp. GW247-4R2A. The sequence goes on from NZ_JBWKZM010000016.1 coordinate 16,474, forward strand.
TGCGCCACCAACATCACGACCACACTCCAATGGACAGCAGCAGCAGCAGTGCCCACCAGCACGAACCAGGCAATGCGCCCCCGCAAGCTGCCGGGGGGATTGGTATGGACAAGGGAACGCGTGCGCATGAAACTGCCGAGCATAGCCGCAGCCTGTGCATTGCTGTAGACGATTTTGGCCTGCATGCCGGCGTCTGTGAGGCGGCGCTGCTGCTTGCCTGGCAGGGACGCACGCAGGCCATTGGCTGCATGGTGGGCGCTCCAGCATGGGGTCAATGGGCCCCGGAACTCGAAGAAATTGATCCCCGACAGACCGAGATCGGCCTGCACCTGGACCTCACGCAGCACCCGTTGCTGCTGCAGCCACAGCAGCTTGGGCCGCTCATCCTGCGCAGTTGGCTGCGCACGCTCGACCGCACCAGTATCCGCAGCGAAATCCGCGCCCAACTCGATGCGTTTGAACAACAAACCGGCCGCCCACCCGCCTACGTGGACGGACACCAGCATGTTCACCAGTTCCCGGTCGTGCGGGATGAACTGCTGACCGAGCTACAACGGCGGTATGCGGGCAACCTGCCATGGCTGAGAAACACGGCACGCGCGCACATCAACACGCCAATGCCCTGGCGGCAGGCATTCAAGCCCTGGACCATTGAAGCACTGGGGTCAGCCGCACTAACGCGGCAGGCACAGGCGCAAGGCTTCCGCCAGAACGCGCACCTGCTGGGTGTGCACGATTTCAGGGGCAACGAGGACAGCTACCTCAATTGGACAAGAAGGTGGCTGGGGGCGTGCCACAGCGGCGACCTGCTGATGTGCCACCCCAGCCTGGGTATTCACCCGCAAGACCCTCTGGCTCCTGCACGCTTGCATGAGTACCAGGTGCTGTCTGGAAGTGCTTTTGGCGAATTGGTACAGGAAGAAGCCATCCGACTCGAACCTCTGGGTCAGACGTTGGCACAACGGTTCTCGATTTAAGAGCCACGGACCATGGGTGCAACGAAGGGCCTCACTATTGGCCAGACCAATGGCAGCGGACCGGGAAGCAGCGCACCAGAGAAGCGCACGGGTACGTCGACAGTCCTCGCCCTGGCACCCTCGCATGGGGACAAGACTCTGGCCTCGGACCGTCGCCATACCGCCGCCAGGGCGCAGGCAGAGGTGGAGCTGCAGAACTGTGCCCAGGATGCCACCCAATTGCCGCCATCACACGCGCCTGGATCGGAAACAATGCTCCCGACACCTTCTAGCGACCGACCCAACCGATGATTGAAAACCGCCCTTCAGTCGCTCCTTCCTCCTGCACCGTTCCGACTGCATTGTTCTATCCCGAGGCGGCTGACGACACAGCGCTCATCGGTCTTCCCACGTTGATGGAAATGGCCTTTCGGGGTCTGGACCTGAATCCGCAGCGCCAGCGCTTGCTCGATCGCCTGCGGCGCGACCCCAATGACGCCAACGCCATGCTGGACCTGTCGTCGGTCATGTTCCTGATGGATCAGGACGATCTGGGGTGCAGCCTGCAACGCGAAGCCCTGTCGATTTCCCGGCATTACACCTTGCCTGCCCGCGGGACCCCTCGCCTGCGCCTGCTGACCCTGATGACGCCGGGCAGATTGATGGCCAACATTCCGCTCGAATTCCTGCTGAGTGGGTCGAACGTGACGCTGGAGATGCTGTACCTGGACCCCGATGCCCCGGCCTTGTGGACCGAACTGCCGCCCCATGACGTGGCCTGTGTTGGGGTCTGCGTGTCACCCGCCACAAAGGGCATGCTGCAAGCCTTGGCAGGCGCGAGCAGCACCCTGCCCCATGCCACGCTCAATGATCCCAACAGGATTCTGGCACTGGCGCGCGAAACCGTCTGGCAGACCTTGCGCGAGGTACCCGGCTGCACGATGCCGCCATCCAGGGCACTCGATCGCGCTGCGCTGAACGAGCTGGCGGGGCAGCACGTCTCCCTCGATCAAGTGCTGCCGGGAGCTGCCTTTCCCATCATCTGCCGGCCCAACGGCAGCCACGCAGGTCAAGGGCTGGCCAAGCTCACAGGCCCTGCCGACCTGGCGGCCTACCTGTCCAGCGAAAGTGCAGACGAGTTTGTCATTTCGCCCTTTGTCGACTACGTCAGCGCGGACGGGCAATACCGCAAGTACCGCATTGCGTTCATTGGCGGCAAGCCGTTTCCGGTGCACATGGCGGCCTCGGCACGCTGGATGGTGCACTACCTGAACGGCGACATGCTCGATCGCCCGGACAACCGTGCCGAGGAGTGCCGCTTCTTTGACGAGTTCGCCGCCAGTTTTGGCCAGCGCCATGCATCGGCACTGGCCGCGATAGACAACCGCCTGGGCCTGGATTACGTCAGCATCGACTGCGGTGAAACCCAGGACGGTCGCCTGCTGGTGTTCGAGTGCGATACCGGCGGCGTCGCCCACGCCATGGACCCCCTGCAAGACTTCGGCTACAAGCGGCCCCACATGCTGGCCCTCTTCGCTGCCTTCCAGGACCTTCTGGCCTGCGCCGCGCAAGACCGCAGGCACCTGAAACCCTGGATCTTGCAATGAGCGCCCTGGCCACCGCGCCACGGCGCACGCTGCCGGCCGGTCTGGCCACCCTGCTGCAGGGTGTTGACGACCGCGGGCGCACCCGCTACGGCTTGCCTGCCCTGGCCGACGACAGCCTGGTAAACTTTGGCAGTTGCACTGCCAATCCGATCACACCGGCCCTGCTGGCGCAGTGGCGCACGCTGGAGCACCGATCCACAGCCCTGGATCCGCAGCGCCACCTGCAGACCCTCTTTGGCGCCACACAGTGCAGATTGGCCGCCTCGGGCACCGACGCCGAATACAGCTGTGCCCTGGCCATGGGTCCGCACCCCTACTGCACCGTGTTGATGGACCCGCGTGAAATCGGGAGCGGTTGCGAACGCGCTGCTGCGGGCCTGACCCACACCTTGGGCTGCCCCGTAACCACACCACTGGCGATCGATACCGCCATGGAAAAGGTGCTGCTGCGCGACGAGGCCGGCCGGGTACTGAGCCAGGACCAAATCGATTCGCAGCTTTTCGCCATCGCCCAGCGCCATGACCATCTGCCGCTACTGGTGCACCACGTATCCTGCTCCAAAACGGGCCTGAGTGCCCCCTCGGAGGCCGCTTGCAGACAACTGCAGGATGAACACGCCGCGGGCGTTCGGGTGGTGGTTGATGCATCACAAGGCCGCTTTGCCGCGCAGGATGTGCAACGCTGGCTGACTCAGGGTTGGGCGGTGATCATCACCGGCTCCAAATACTTCGGCGCACCGCCATTTTGTGGCGCCACACTGTTTCCGGCCGGCTGGCCACAGGCCCGGGGGTTCACGGTAGCGCCCGGTTTGCTCGCTCGCTGGCGACTGGCCCTGGAGAACTTCGCACGACCACCGCAACGCAGCGCCTGGCGAAATGCCCTGCAAACCGCCTTCGTGCCGCAGTTGCCGCGCGGCGCAGTTGACAACGATACCCCGCACGACAGGCAGGGCATTCTGAGTTTCGACCTTGGCCTGAACGCCGATCAGACACTCACACTGCACCGGCGTTTGATTCAGCGAGGTTTTTTCATCGGGCAACCAGTGGCAGCCGGCCGACGCAGCTTGCTGCGTGTGGCGCTCAGCGCCCACACCAACCCGGACCAGATGGCACCCGACCTTGCGCGACTGGCCCGCACCCTGCGAGACGAACTGCGCCATGGCTGAACTGCACACCCGACTCCGCGGGCGTCTGCACCTGACCGACGAGCAGCCCAGCGCCATCGTCTATGACCTTGATCAGCTAGAGGCCAGAGCCCTGGAGTTGCGTCACGCCCTACCAAGCTTCCAGCACTGCCTGGCACTTAAGGCGGCACCCTTCGCGGCACTATTGCCCCGATTCGCCCGATGGGGTTTCGGCTTTGAAGCAGCCTCTTTGCAGGAAGGGCTCGTCGCACACCAGGCCTGCCCAGGCGCAACGGTACTGTTTGACTCCCCCGCCAAAACGCGGACAGAAATCGCACGTGCCGAGGCCTTGGGCTGGGTGTTGAGCGCCAATAGCCTGGCCGAACTGGAACGCCTGAGTGCGCCCTGCTCCCTGCGTGTGAACACATTGACCGGCCCCGGCCGCATCGCCCATACCAGCGTCGCCGACGCACGCAGCCGCTTTGGCGAGCCCCACGACAGCCTGCCCGAGGGCCTCGACTGCGCCGGCTGGCACGCCCACATCGGCTCCCAGGGCTGCTCCATTGAGCAATTGGCGCTATCGGCCAGGCGCCTGGTCGACATTGCGCGACGACACCCCTCGACACGCTGGATCAATCTGGGCGGCGGCTTGGCCACTGAAGACAGCTACGAGGTCTATGCCCAGGCGTTGCGGTCGGCAGTGCCCGAGCTGTTCAGCGGCCGCTGGACGGTCTACACCGAAATGGGTCGCTCCCTGCTCGCGGCCAGCGCGCGGGCCTATTCCCGCGTCGAGTACATCTGCCGCGATGTTGCCACCATCCACCTCGGGGCCGATTTCCTGCTGCGCCGCGTCTACCGCCCCGACGACTGGGATTACCCGCTGGCTGCGCTGGACCCGCACTTCGCGCCGCGCATGGGCGCCTCGCGGACCCAGGTCATCGCCGGCCCACTGTGTTTTGCGGGCGACCTGTTGGGCAGCATCGATGCGCCGGCGATTCAGGAGGGCGACATCATCGAAATCGGACTGGCTGGCGCCTACAGCGCCTCGATGTGGAGTCGCCACTGTAGCCGTCGCATGCCACCGGTGTACGGCATCGATGCCACAGGGCAACTCCAGCCCCTGAGCGCTGGCGAAACCGACGCCGATCTTCTCTCCCTCTGGCGCGCCCCCGCATCGATGCTGCCCACGGCGTGAACTTGCGGTTGGCAGCCGGCGACGCGTGACCCGGACGCCGCGCCACCTTGTGCCTCACAGTCGAACGCACGGTGGCCGGGCACCCGGCGCGACCCCATCTCGCACCCTCCTTTGGTAGCCAGAAATCACACACCATGAGGCGTGGCAGCGCCTCTATCTCTATGCTTGCGCTAAGTATTGAACGGCACATTCAAGGCTTCTTCAGCCAAGCTCTGGAAGCAAGCGATGGAAACTGCCCCCACAGCCGACTCCCTAAAGAGTCTGTCCAACAAAGTCCCGGAAATCGCCCTGTCGTTCTGGGTCATCAAGATCATGTCCACCACGGTCGGCGAAACCGGCGCTGACTTCCTGGCGTTCGACGCCGGACTCGGGCCAACCCTGACCATGGCCTTCATGGGGACATTGCTGGCGCTCGCCCTGTCCCTGCAACTGCGCACGCGGCGCTACACACCCTGGGCCTACTGGCTCACGGTCGTGCTCGTCAGCATCGTGGGCACCCAGATCACAGACTTCTTTACAGACAGCCTTGGCATCAGTTTGACGCTGAGCACGCCAATTTTGGCCGCGGTGCTGGCCGCCACGTTCCTCGTGTGGTATCGCGTGGAAAAAAGCCTGTCGATTCATGCAATCGTCACACGGCGCAGGGAACTGTTCTATTGGGCGGCCATCCTCTGCACCTTTGCGCTGGGCACGGCAGCGGGTGACCTGGCAAGTGAGACGCTCGGGCTAGGCTTCGCCTGGGGCACTGTGGCCTATGGCGCACTGATTGCCATTACCTTTGCCGCCTGGCGCATGGGCGGCAATGCGATTCTGATGTTCTGGATCGGCTACATCCTCACGCGCCCCTTCGGCGCCGCACTGGGGGACCTGCTGACGCAGACAAAAGCCACGGGTGGCCTGGGAATGGGTACAGCGTGGACCAGCGCAATCTTTCTGAGTGTGATCGTTCTCCTGGTGGGGTTTGCGCAGTGGACAGCGCCAACGGCCGTGGCAGAGCGGAGTTGACGGCGATCCCGGCAAATTTCGCAAGAATCACGAACAATTCACATCACCATGAACACCACTACAGACAAAGGTCTCAGCAAGGTGCCGGAAGTCACTTTGCTTTTCTGGATCATCAAAATTGCCGCCACCACGCTGGGCGAAACGGGGGGCGACGCGGTTTCCATGTCCATGCACCTGGGCTACTTGGTGGCCACCGGTATCTTTGCCGCCGTGTTCGCACTGGCCGTGGTGGCACAGATCAAGGCCAGAAAATTTCATCCTTCTCTGTACTGGGTCACCATCATCGCCACCACCACCGTGGGCACCACGCTGGCGGATTTTTTTGACCGCTCGCTGGGCATTGGGTACGCAGGAGGATCGACCCTGCTTCTGGCCTTGCTGCTAGGCTCGTTATTCGTCTGGCACCGCACGCTCGGGTCGGTGTCGGTCAACACGGTCAGTTCATCGAAGGCAGAAATGTTCTACTGGGTCACGATCATGTTTTCACAGACGCTAGGGACGGCGTTGGGAGATTGGACTGCAGACACAGCCGGTCTTGGCTACACCGGGGCAGCCGCAGTGTTTTCTGTATTGCTGGCATTGGTCGTGGCGGCGTATTTTTGGACGCAGGTGTCGCGTACGCTCTTGTTTTGGGCCGCTTTCATCCTGACGCGCCCCCTTGGTGCCGTGGTCGGGGATTTTCTAGACAAGCCTTTGAGCGCTGGTGGCCTGGCGCTCAGCCGCTACTCGGCTTCTGCGGCCCTGTTTGCCTTTATCGTAATCAGCATCGTGGTGTTCCGGCAGCGCGCCGCTGCCACAGCACATTGACAGATCACGAATTGGAGGGCCTATGCGGGTATTGCTGGTCGAAGACGACGCCATGATCGGCGAAGCCATCCAGTCCTCGCTGAAAGACGCCGCTTATGCAACCGACTGGGTCAAGGATGGTGCCATAGCCCTTGCCAGCTTGACGTGCCAGCACTACGACCTGGTATTGCTCGACCTGGGGCTTCCCGGCAAGGATGGGCTGGAAGTGCTGCGCCACATTCGCGCCAGGGACAACCCAGTTCCCCTACTCATCATCACCGCACGCGATGGCCTGACCGACCGCCTGAGCGGTCTCGACGGTGGGGCTGACGACTACATCGTCAAGCCGTTTGAGGTGGCCGAGCTGCTGGCCCGCATGCGTGCAGTACTGCGCCGAAAAGGTGGAAATGCGGTCCCCTTGCTGGGCAATGGAACCGTCTCGCTAGACCCAGCCACCCGGCAAGCGACGGCTGCGGACGGTACGCCGGTTCAGCTGTCCCACCGGGAGTTTTCCCTCCTGCAGGCACTCCTCGTGCGGCCTGGGGCGATCCTCTCACGCAGCGACCTGGAAGACCGTATCTATGGATGGGGCGAAGAGGTGGACAGCAATGCTGTCGAGTTCCTGATCCATGCGCTGCGGCGCAAGCTGGGCAGCGAGGTCATCAAGAATGTCAGGGGAGCGGGATGGATGGTTTCAAAAAACGCCTGAATGCATCCTTGCAACTCAAGCTCTCTGTCGCGCTGTCGCTGACGATTTTGGTCGTCGCAGCGGTGGCAGGTGTGTTTTCGTTTGTCACCGCATTCAAGCAAGCCCATGAACTGCAGGATGTGACACTGCAGCAGGTGGCCACACTGTTTGACCGGCAACACTTGGTCCCCAGCCTGCCCCAGAACGACAGCCTGGCCCGTCGCAATTACCGCGAGACGCGTGTCGTGGTGCAGTTTCTTTCCGAAGGCGCGCGCGCGGTGGGGCAAGGGCATATGGGCGCCGTACTACCGTTGCCCCTGCCCTTAGCTGACGGACTGCAGACAGTGGATGTCGAAGGCGAGTCCTTTCGTGTACTGGTCAAGACAACCCCTTTGGGTGAGCGCATTGCTGTGGCACAGGAAACCGATGTGCGGGACGACATTGCCGAAATCAGCGCCCTGCGCACCTTGATGCCGTTCCTGATACTGGTACCCGTCCTGCTCCTGCTTGTCACGAGCCTGGTGAGACAGATGTTTCAGCCGATTGCCGCACTCTCGGCAGAAGTCGACCGCCGTGCCGAAACAGCACTGCATCCAATTATGGAAGACGCCTTGCCCATCGAAGTGCTCCCGTTTGCTGGCGCCATCAACCGCTTGCTGGGCAGAGTGGAACGGTCCATGCAAGCGCAGCGCCGATTTGTTGCCGACGCCGCGCATGAACTCCGCTCCCCGTTGACCGCCATGTCACTACAGGCCGAGCGGCTGGCCGAAACGGACATGTCGGATCTCGCGCACGAGCGACTCACGACATTGCGCTGCGGCATCGAGCGCAGTCGCAGCCTGCTCGACCAGTTGCTTGCCCTGGCGAAGGCACAGACCGCACTCGACCATCCAAAATCGTCTGTGTCGATACAAAATATCTATCGCCGTGTTCTGGAAGACCTGATGCCGCTGGCCGAGGTGAAACATATTGATGTGGGAATCGAAGGGTCGAACGATGCCCAAGTGTGGGTAAACGAGCCAGACCTGATGACGCTGGTGAAAAACCTGGTCGATAACGCGATTCGCTACACACCCGCCGGAGGCAAGGTCGATCTCTCGGTCAGGACGGAAGACAGTCATGTCGTTCTGCAAATCCGGGACTCTGGTCCGGGTATTCAAATCACCGAGAGAGAGCGCGTGTTCGACCCCTTCTATCGCACACTTGGCACCGACCAAATGGGTTCCGGGTTGGGGCTGTCCATCGTCAAGGCCATAGCGAACCGCCTGGGCGCGGAAGTCCAAATAGGTTTCGCGGACGAAGAGAAACAATGCGGCCTGTGTGTCGACGTGCGCATTCAGGCAATTGGGCCGGTGTAAGAGCCTGCTCTAAGCGGCGCGATCTAGTGACCAGCGTACTGGCATTGCTGCGTTGCGTGGCATCATGAAATTTTGTGCGAGGCATTCCAGTGAACTCCCATTCCCCAGCGCGCAAGGGCGCATGGCTCGCGCTCATGGCCGCGGCCCTGTTTGGGCTCAGCACCCCTTTGGTCCAGCATTTCGGCCAGGGACTTGGCATGTTCACCACTGCGGGTTTGCTGTACCTGGGGGCTGCAGGCGTAGCGCTGTGGCTGCGCCTGCCTGCCACCCGCGAGGCCCGCGTGACACCCAGCGATGCCCCTCGTCTGCTATGGATGTCTTTTTTCGGCGCGGTCCTGGGGCCTGTTGCGCTGGCCTGGGGCTTGCAGCGCACCAGTGGTACCAGCGCTTCCCTGATGCTGACACTGGAAGCGGTTTTTACCGCACTGCTGGCCTGGCGCCTATACGGTGAAACCATGGACCGGCGCGTGGTGGCTGCCCTGCTGTTTCTGGTCGCTGGAGGTGCTGTGCTGGTGTTCGAGCAAGGCCTCGCGGGCGACAACCAACTGCTGGGACTGCTGGCGGTTCTTGGTGCTACCGCAGCCTGGGGAGTGGACAACAGCCTGTCGCGGCAGGTTGCCGAGCGCGATCCAGGCCAAGTGGTTCTCTACAAATCGGGGTTGGGCGCGGCCGCTACCCTCGTGCTGGCTCTGGTCTTTGCCGAACCCATGCCGGCATGGAGCACAGCCATGGCTTTGCTGGCGGTTGGCGCCACGGGCTACGGCCTGAGCCTGCGTCTGTACCTGTTGGCGCAGCGGGCATTTGGCGCCGGCCGAACGGGGTCGGTATTTGGGTTTGCACCATTTATTGGCGCGCTGGGCGCGTGGGTCATGGGAAGCCACTCAGGCAGTTGGTTGCTGGCCGTCGGCGGGCTCCTGATGCTCGCGGGCGTCGGCCTGCATCTGCTCGAAAGCCACGACCACGAACACGTCCACGAATGGCTGGAGCACGAGCACGCACATTCGCATGACGACGGCCACCATCTCCACCGCCACGAACCAATGCCGATCGGGCCACACAGCCATTGGCACCAGCATCCGCCAGTGCGGCATGCGCACCCGCATGTGCCGGATGCCCACCATTTGCACACCCATGTCTGACGCCCCATGCAACGCGGGGCCTATACTTTCGCTATTCCATAAATGAATAGCGCCTGAGCGCCAGCCACCATGCCGTCCTCCCTGCCATCCCTTCTCCGCCTTCTCGCAGCCCTTGCCCTGAGCCTTTGTGCCTTCGCCGCCCAGGCCGGCGAAGTGCAGGTGGCGGTAGCCGCCAACTTCACAGCGCCCATGCAGGACATTGCCGCCCTTTTTGCCAAGGAAACCGGACACAAGGCAGAGCTGACTTTTGGCTCCACCGGCAAGTTCTACGCGCAGATCAGCCACGGCGCACCGTTTGACGTGTTCCTCTCGGCCGACGACAAGACGGCTGGGCGGCTGGTGTCGGACGGCAAGGCCGTCGGCACCAGCTTGGTCCCTTACGCTCTGGGCAGCCTGGTGCTGTGGAGCCCGGACGCGGGGATGGTGGACGCCGAAGGCAAAGTGCTGGCCACAGGCAGCTTTGCGCACCTGGCGATTGCCAACCCGAAACTCGCCCCTTACGGCGCAGCCGCGATGCAGACGCTCGACAAGCTGGGCCTGGCCGAGAGCTTGCAACCCAAACTGGTGATGGGCGAGAACATCGGGCAGACCTACCAGTTCGTCCACACAGGCAATGCCCAACTGGGCTTCGTCGCGCTGTCTCAGGTGATGAAGGACGGCAAGATCACCAAGGGCTCGGCCTGGCGCGTGCCAGCCGAGATGCACGCTCGCATCCGCCAGGACGCCGTCGTGCTTGAGCACGGCAAGGACAATCCGGCGGCGGCGGCCCTCATGGAGTTCCTGCGCAGCGACGCGGCACACGCCGTCATCACATCCTACGGCTACGGCATCATCAAATAAGTCGTTTGCGAGCTTCATGGGCTTCACTGAGACCGACCTGCGCGCCATCGGCCTGACGCTGCGCCTCGCGGTGACGACGATGGCGCTGCTGCTGCTGCTGTGCACACCGCTGGCCTGGTGGCTGGCGCGCACGCGCTCGCGCTGGCGCGGGCCGGTGTCGGCCGTAGTGGCGTTGCCATTGGTACTACCGCCCACGGTGATTGGCTTTTACATGCTGGCGGCGCTGGGGCCGAACGGCCCGCTGGGGCAGTTGACCACGGCGCTGGGTCTGGGCACGCTGCCCTTCACCTTCTGGGGGCTGGTGCTGGGCTCGCTCATTTATTCACTGCCGTTTGCCGTGCAACCGCTGCAGGGTGCGTTTGAGGCCGTGGGCGAGCGGCCCTTGGAAGCCGCCGCCACGCTGGGTGCGGGGCCGCTGGACCGCTTCCTGACCGTGGCCCTGCCACTGGCGCGCGGCGGTTTCGTCACCGCCGCCATCCTGAGCTTTGCGCACACGGTGGGCGAATTCGGCGTAGTGCTCATGCTGGGCGGCAATATCCCCGGTGTGACGCGGGTGGTCTCGGTGCAAATTTACGACCATGTCGAGGCGCTGGAATACGTACAGGCGCACTGGCTCGCAGGCGGCATGGTGGTGTTCTCATTCCTGGTGCTGCTGGGGCTGAACCTGACGCGCCGCACAAGGCTGCTGCCATGAATGCGGGAAACCCTGGCATCCAGGCGCGCCTGCGGCTGGAGCGATCCCCGTTCACGCTGGACGTGGACCTGCAATTGCCAGGGCGCGGCTTTATTGCCCTGTTCGGCCCGTCTGGCTGCGGCAAGACCACCTGCCTGCGCGCACTCGCCGGTCTGGAGCGCGCCCACCCTGGCCTGGTGCGCGTGGCGGGCAGCACCTGGCAGGACGACGCGGCCGGCATCTGGCTGCCCACGCACCAACGGGCACTGGGCTTTGTGTTTCAGGAAGCCAGCCTGTTCGATCACCTCAGCGTGCGCGGCAACATCATGTATGCGCAAAAGCGCGTCCAGTCTACGGGGCGCAGTGCGGTCGCAGGCGCTGCTGTCGCCGTCGAGCAAACGGTCGATTTGCTCGGCCTTGCCGGCCTGATGGACCGGCGCCCGGCCACGCTTTCGGGCGGCGAGCGCCAGCGTGTGGCCATTGCGCGGGCGCTCGCCGCGCAGCCGCGCGTGCTGCTGATGGACGAGCCCCTGGCCGCCCTGGACGCCGGTCGCAAGGCCGAGCTGCTGCCCTATCTCGAAGCCCTGCAGCGCACACTGGCCATTCCGGTGCTGTATGTGAGCCATGCGCTCGACGAAGTCGCGCGCCTGGCCACGCACATGGTGCTGCTGGACGCCGGCCGCGTGCGCGCCAGCGGCAGCGCCGAAGTCCTGATGGCCCGCCTCGACCTGCCCCTGGCCCAGGGCGACGCGGCAGCCACCATTGTCGAGGGAACGCTCGTACACCACGACAGCGCGGAGCACCTCTCCACCCTGGGCTTTGCCGGCGGCGAACTGCACGTGATCAGTACCACGGCCCGCCCCCTGGGCCAGCGCCTGCGCGTACGCATCCAGGCGCGCGACGTGAGCCTGACACTGGAGCGCCAGAGCGGCACCAGCATTCTGAACATTGTCCCCGCCACCGTGACCGGCCTGCGCGAAGACAGCTCCGGCCAGTGGATGGTGGCGCTGGACGCCGGCGGCGCGCGGCTGCTGGCGCGCATTACGCAGCGCTCGGTGACGGCACTCGGCATAGCACCAGGGCGCTCGCTGTTCGCGCAAGTCAAAGGCGTGGCGTTGCTCGATTGAGGGGAATGCTATTCAAAGAATAGCTGCATACGCAGACCCTGCTTGCGCAAAAGGCCGAAAACACCTGAAGTTTCTCGGCACTTGGCTTTGGCAGCTTACTTGTCCGCGTTCGGGAAGAACAGCTGCTGCCCGTTGATTTTGTAATCGGCGATGGTGCTTTGGCCCGTGGGGGAGATCACCCAGTCAACGAACTTTTGCGCGTCCTTGAGCTTGACCTGTGGGTATTTGGCGGGGTTGACCACCATCACGCCGTACTGGTTGAACAAGCGCTTGTCGCCTTCCACCAGGATGCCCAGGTCGGCGCGGTTCTTGAAGTTCAGCCAGGTGCCGCGGTCGGTCAGCGCGTAGGCACCGCTGGCGGCAGCCATGTTGAGCGCCGGGCCCATGCCACAGCCGCAGGCCTTGTAGCCCGTGCCTTTTTCGGTATCGGCAGCCTTCCAGTAGCGCAGCTCGGCCGCATAGGTGCCGCTCTTATCGCCACGCGAGATGAAGGGCGCGTTGGCGATGGCGATTTTTTTCAGCGCCGCAACCACATCCTTGCCAGCAATGCCTGCCGGGTCAGCCTGAGGGCCGACGATGACGAAGTCGTTGTACATGACCGGGTAGCGCTTGATTCCCCAACCCTCGGCTATGAATTTTTCCTCGGCGGCCTGGTCGTGCACGAAGAGCACGTCGGCATCGCCGCGTCTCGCCATGTCGAGCGCCTGGCCAGTCCCCACGGCCACCACCTTGATGTCGATGCCGGTGTCTTTCTTGAACGCCGGAAGCAAGTGGGAGAACAAACCAGATTGCTCGGTGGACGTCGTCGAGGCCATGGTGATGGTGTCGGCCCAAGCGGCGGTTCCAGCTACCAAAGAAATAGCTAGAAGCCCTTTACACACATGCGCTGAAGGGCTGAAAAGCCTGATATTTTTCACAGGGTATCTCCTTTGACGAACAAACGGGCAGCCTCTGGCAAGGGGCCATTAAAGAAATCGTGAACGGGCAGGTCGGCCAGCACGCGGCCCCGCTCCAGATAGAGCACGCGGGTGGCCAGGCGCTTGACCTGGCCCAGGTTGTGGCTGCTGAACACGGTGGTGACAGGGCCGGCCTGCGCATCCGCCGAGGCCGAGCCAGCGAGCTGGGCAATCAGCGCCTCGACTTCGCGCTTGGCGTGCGGGTCCAGGCTGGACGTCGGTTCATCGAGCAGCAGTACCTGGGCTTGCAGCGCCCAGACGCGCGCCAGCGCCACGCGCTGCTGCTGCCCACCCGAGAGCGTGCGGCCGTTCTGCCGTGCGAGCGCCTCCAGGCCCACACGCGCCAGGGCCCGCAGCGCCTGCGCGCGCGCGTCGCGCCAGGCGTGGCCGCGCAGCCACAGCGCCAGCGCCACGTTGGTCTGTGTGCTGGCGCGCAGCAGGTGTGGGCGCTGAAACAGCATGGCCTGGCGGTGCGGCGCTCCGTGCACCATCTCGCCACTGGAGAGGCGCTGCAGGCCATGCAGCACGCGCAGCAGGGTGCTCTTGCCACTGCCGTTGGCGCCTATCAGTGCCAGGCGCTCGCCGACATGCACGCTCAGGTTGACTTCCTGCAGTGCATGCAGGGCACCAAAACGCACGCCGGCACTGCGCAGGGCCAGGAGCGGTGCCGGGTTGGGCATCACGCCGCTACCCCGGCAGCAAGCGTGAGGGCTGCGGCGCCGATCGCCGCATCACGCCGGCTGGCCCAGCGCTGCAGCAGCGCCACGCTGCCATGCAGCGCCAGCACCACAGCCAGCAGCACGGTGCCCAACGCCAGAGCCAGCGGCAGGTCGCCCTTGCTGGTCTCGAGCGCAATGGCCGTGGTCATCACGCGGGTGAAGCCATCGATGTTGCCACCGACGATCATCACCGCGCCCACTTCAGAGATGGCTCGGCCAAAGGCGGCGACCAGGACCGTGAACAAGGCCAGGCGCGTGTCCCAGGCCAGCAGCAGGCTGCGCAGCATGCGCCCGGCGCCGAGCGACTGGAGCTGCTCGCCGTAGGCGCGTTCGGCGTCTTCCACCGTCTGGCGGGTCAGCGCCGTCACCACGGGCAGCACCAGCACGGCCTGGGCCAGTACCATGGCCTGGAAAGAAAACAGCCAACCCAGCCAGCCCAGCGGGCCACTGCGGGACAGCAGCAAATACACCAGCAGGCCAACCACCACCGACGGCAAGGCCAGCAAGGTGTTCAGCAGCAACAGCAGCGCGCCACGCCCGCGAAAGCGCGCCACGCCCAGCCAGGCCCCCAGCGCCAGCCCCGCGCCAAAGGAAATCGCGCACGCCGTGGTGCTGACCGCCAGTGAGCGGCCGACGATGCTCCAGAGCGCTGGATCGAAGCTGGCGATGAGCTGCAGCGCTGTGACGAAACTGGGGTACAGGGTGGAGGACATGCCAATAGCAAAATGGGGCTGCGCTATCGTAGGCGCCCCGTCTGCAAGCCACCATATGAAACACCGTGCATAGGATTCAGCTCCACTACACACTGTCGCGCGACGCCGGCAACCGCCTGATCCGCAACCCGCTGCCTGAAATGCTGGCCGCGGTGGCGCAGGAAGGCTCCATCTCGGGCGCCGCGCGCGCCCTGGGCCTGTCGTACCGCCACGTGTGGGGTGCGCTCAAGCGCTGGGAGATAGAGCTGGGCGGCACGCTCGTTGTCTGGGGCAAGGGCCAGGCCGCACAACTGAGCGAATTTGGCCAGAAGCTCCTGTGGGCCGAGCGCCAGGCCCAGGCCCGCCTGGCGCCGCAGATCGCCGCGCTGCACGCTGACCTGGAGCGCGCCTTTGCCGTCGCCTTCGACCCAAACGCCCACGTGCTCACGCTCTACGCCAGCCACGACGACGCCCTGGGGCTGCTGCGCGAAGTCGCTGCGGCGGGCGACCCGACAAGTGGGTCGGTCGGTCAGCCAAGGGCTCGGGGCGCTCTGCACCTTGACATCCGCTTCACCGGCAGCGTGGACGCCATTCGTGCGCTCAATGAGGGGCGCTGCACGCTCGCCGGCTTTCATACGCTGGAGGGCGCCGCGCCAGGCTCGGAGACAGCGCGCACGTACAAGCCGCTGCTCAAACCCGGCCTGCACAAGCTGATCGGCTTTGCACGGCGCACGCAAGGCCTTATCGTGGCGCGTGGCAACCCACTTGGCCTGCTGCGCCTAGCCGACGTGGCAGCACGCGGCGCGCGCTTCGTGCACCGGCCTCTGGGCACGGGTACGCGCGTGCTGCTGGGCGATTTGCTGAAGCGCGAAGGGCTGGAGGCCAGCGCCCTGGGCGCAGCCGGGCAAACCGAGCCTTCGCACGCCGCCGTGGCACAGGCCGTCGCTGCGGGCGCGGCCGATGTTGGCCTGGGCATCGAGATGGCGGCACGCGAACGCGGGCTCGATTTCATTCCCCTGGTGCACGAGCATTACCACCTCGCCTGTCTCAAATCCAGCCTCGACCAGGCCCCCACTCTGGCGCTGCGAACGCTGCTGCAGTCGGCTGCCTGGCAGACGCGCATGGCACAGCTCGCGGGCTACGCACCCGAGTACTGCGGCCAGGTTCTGGCTATGAGCGCTGTGCTGCCGTGGTGGAGGTTTTCCGCGCAAAAGCACGTTTTTCGTTCTAAGCGTTAACCCTAATTGCTATATTTTTAGTAGCTTCTGACGCATACCGCGCCTAGGGAATACACCGTCACGCTGCTGTCAGCCTGCGCCTACAGTGCTTCGTAGAATCGCTCGACTCGAAAAGTTACAAGAGCGCGCCTGGAGACTGTTGGAGTTGGAGCGTCGAAAACGAAAATGGACCGCTGCGGCCCATTTGCAGCCGGCGATTTCCAGCTCCAGCCGCCTCCTATGGCACTCATGGCAAACCGCCAGCGATTCGTCACAGTCCATTTTTGGAGACTCCATGCAGGTATTACTCAAACTATCCAGAGGCGTCGACTGGCTCAATGAGCGCGTCGGTCTGGCCGTCATCTGGCTGATCCTCGCGTCCACGGTGATCAGCGGCCTCAACGCCATCGTGCGCAAGGTCTTCAACTACAGCTCCAACGGCTTTCTGGAAGTGCAGTGGTACCTGTTTGCCGCATCCTTCCTGCTCGCCTCAGGCTACACGTTGCTGCACCGCGAGCATGTGCGTGTGGACGTCGTCTCAAGCCGGTTTTCCAAGCGCACGCAGATCTGGCTCGACGTGTTCGGCTTCGTGGTGTTCCTCACGCCGATGTGCGCGGCGGTACTGTGGTTTGGCATCCCGTTCTTCCTCCAGGGTTACCAATCCGGCGAAATGTCCAGCAACGCAGGCGGCCTGATCCGCTGGCCGGTGTACCTGATGATGCCGGTGGGCTTCGCGTTGCTGCTGCTGCAGGGTTGGTCGGAGCTGATCAAGCGCATCGCCTTCCTGAAGGGCCTGGTGCCTGATCCAACCGTCAAACTTGACGAGAAAACGGCTGAGGAAGAACTGGCCGAATCCATCCGCCGTATGGCCGAAGCCGCCAAAGGCAATGGCAACGCAGCCACCCAAGCCGACTGAGCGGAGACACATTCATGGAATTCTTTACCTCCAATCTGGCCCCGATCATGTTCGCGGGGCTGATCGTGTTCCTGCTGATGGGCTTTCCCGTGGCCTTCAGTCTCGGGGCTTGCGGTCTGTTCTTTGGTTTCATTGGCATTGAACTGGGCCTGCTGCCCGAAGCACTGCTACAGGCCTTGCCGCTGCGCATCTACGGCATCATGCAAAACGACACGCTGCTGGCGATTCCCTTCTTCACACTGATGGGGTTGATCCTGGAGCGCAGCGGCATGGCGGAAGACCTGCTGGAGACCATCGGCCAGCTCTTTGGCCCGGTGCGCGGCGGTCTGGCACTCGCCGTGATTTTTGTCGGCGCGCTGCTGGCCGCAACCACCGGCGTGGTCGCCGCCTCCGTCATTTCCATGGGCCTGATCTCGCTGCCCATCATGCTGCGCTATGGCTACGACCGGCGCATTGCCACCGGTGTCATCGCCGCCTCAGGCACGCTGGCACAGATCATCCCACCGTCGCTGGTGCTCATCGTGCTGGCCGACCAGTTGGGCCGCAGCGTGGGCGACATGTACAAGGGCGCGTTCATCCCCGGCTTCATGCTCACGGGTTTTTATATCGGCTACGTCATTCTGCTGGCGATTTTCAAGCCCAAGTGGGTTCCAGCATTGCCGCCAGAGGCTCGCACCATCCGCGAAGACAACGGCAGCAGCGGCCTCCCCTCGCTGCTGGCCCTCACCATCGTTTCCGTGGGCGCCTCGCTGTTCTTCGCGCACCACATTGCCGACATTCACACTTGGTGGTCAGGTGAAACCGTCACCAGCGTTGCCAAGGACGAAACGATCGTCGTCTCCATGTGCGTTGGAGTGGCGCTGGCTTTTGTACTCTCCATGCTCAACAAGATCACGCGCCTGGGCCTGCTCTCGCGCATGGCAGAGCGCGTGACCTTCGTGCTGATTCCACCGCTCTTGCTGATCTTCCTGGTGCTGGGCACTATCTTCCTCGGCATCGCCACCCCAACGGAAGGCGGCGCCATGGGCGCACTGGGCGCGTTCACCATGGCGATGGTGCGTGGACGCCTGAGTTTCAAGCTGCTCAAGCAGGCCCTCATCTCGACCACACGCCTGTCCACCTTCGTGGTGTTCATTTTGATTGGCTCGACCGTCTTCAGCCTGGTGTTTCAGGGCGTCGAGGGGCCGCGTTGGGTGGAACACCTGCTCACCGGCCTGCCCGGCGGCCAGGTGGGCTTCCTGATTCTGGTCAACCTGCTGATTTTCTTCCTGGCATTCTTCCTGGATTTCTTCGAACTGTCCTTCATCGTCGTGCCGCTGCTGGCTCCGGTCGCCGACAAGCTGGGGATTGACCTGATCTGGTTTGGCGTGCTGCTGGCGGTGAACATGCAGACTTCATTCATGCACCCACCGTTTGGCTTTGCGCTGTTCTATCTGCGCAGCGTGGCACCGGCCACTGCCTACACTGACCGCGTCACCAAGAAACTGATCCAGCCTATCACCACCATGCAGATCTACTGGGGCGCCGTGCCGTTCGTGCTGATCCAGGTGATCATGGTCTCGTTGATCATCGTCTTCCCAGGCATCGTCTCCAGCGGCCTCGACAAGAAGGAGGTGTACGACCTGGACAAGATTCGCCTGCAAATGGAATCCCAAATGCGCAAGCTCGATGCGCTGGATGCCGCTGCACCGGAACCGGCTCCCGGCGAGCAACCCGAAGTCCCGGAAGATCCGATGAAGGCGGCACAGGACGCTATTCAGAGCGAGAAAAAATAAACCCGGCGGGCCCTCATTCCCGCTCCAAGCCAAGAGCCCTGCCGATCGCAGGGCTCTTTTTTTTGCCCCTCCTCTTCAAGGAGGCGAGCAAAACTCTCGAGAAACGCAGCACCTCCAGGCCGGAACCACGCTCCAGAGCCATAGCGAGACCGGTCCGTCAAACCCCAACCGATGCCCTGGCCCGTACCGCTCGCGGGGCCTGCGCACCCCAATGCCGAGCGACTTACCGAACGAAGCTGCCCAATGCGTGCCACGACAACCACTTTTGCCGCAGACGTTACGGGAATGCGGGAGGCCTCTGGGCCACCAAATTCACAGGCATAGGTGCTTGCTGGAGCTTACCGGTTGAATTAACGCGGTGCCGCCGCTCCTGGCGCAGTAGGCGCACGCACCGCAGCGCCTTGCCATTGGGCGCGCTCTTCAGACTCGCCGTCCCCCGCGAAACCCTTGCCATTGCTAACGCTTCCCCATGCGGGGCGGGTAGAGGGCTTTCCCCTCCGAGTGGGTGCACCCCGTCGGGCGCACCCACAAAAAAAACCCCGCACCAGGCGGGGTTCTTCGGACTGCTTGCGCTTAGAGTTTCTGGCGCTGCATGAAGTTGTCAAAGGTACCTTCCGCAAAGCGGAACCACAGCACTTCATCGCGCTGGAAGTTCAGGTAGTCGGCGTAGATCTTCTTCCAGGCGGGGTTCTTCGCGTTCAGGTCGGCATAGACTTCCTTGGCAGCCTTGAACGAGGCGTCCATCACCGACTGCGGGAACGGCAGCACCTTGGTTTTGGCGCCAACCAGTTGCTTGAGTGCGCCAGGGTTGCGTGCATCGTAGCGCGCTTGCGTGGTCACATGGGCTTCGTAGGAAGCCGCCTTGATGATGGCCTTATTCTCATCTGACAGACCATTGAAGGCCTTGTCATTGGCGTAGAACGACAGGTTCAAGCTGCCTTCCCACCAACCGGGGTAGTAGTAGAACGGGGCCACCTTGTTGATGCCCAGCTTCTGATCGTCGTAGGGGCCAATCCATTCGGCCGCGTCAATCGTGCCTTTTTCAAGCGCCTGGTAGATTTCGCCGCCAGGAATGTTTTGCGGCACACCGCCCATGCGTTCGATGACCCTGCCGCCAAAGCCGCCAATGCGGAATTTCAGGCCTTTGATGTCCTCAGGCGATTTGACTTCCTTGCGGAACCAGCCGCCCATCTGTGTGCCGGTATTGCCACCAATGAAGTCGATGATGTTGTACTGGGCATAGAACTCGCGCATGAGCTTTTCGCCGTTGCCGTCCACCATCCAGGCGGTGAGCTGGCGCGAGTTCATGCCGAAGGGAATGGCACCACCGATGGCGAACGCCTCGTTTTTGCCGAAGAAATAGTAGGGCGCGGTGTGCGCGATTTCGACGGTGCCGTTCTGCACCCCATCGACCACACCGAACGCAGGCATCAACTCGCCAGCAGCGTGGACCGAAACCTCGAACTTGCCGCCAGACATGCTCTTGACGGCATTGGAAAACACCTCGGCGGCACCGAAGATGGTATCCAGCGATTTGGGGAAACTCGACGCCAGGCGCCAGCGCACCGCGGCCTGCGCATGCACAGCCGGTGCAACACCTGCCGCGAGCACCCCGGCGATACCGGCATTTTTGATAAGGGAACGACGATCCATTGCAAGTCTCCTGTGGATGAAAAAAGGTGCTGGCGGTGCTGATGCGGTGCCAAAAAAAAAACCGGCGTCAGGCCCGCGCAGGCGCGGGCCTGAGATTCCGGCTGCTTGGGCGATCAATGCCGCCATGGCTTGATCGCGACAAGAACGATTGCGGGCTACAGCTTGACCGAAGTCATGTAGCTGTCGAAGCGGAACTCGGAGAAACGGCCCCACAGGATCTGATCGCGCTGGAAGGCTCGCATGTCCTGGTGGATTTTCTTGAACTCGGGCGACTTGGCTTCGTGCTCGGCAAACACTTCCATCGCCGACTTGAATCCGGCGTCCATGAGCTCCTTGGAGAACGCCTTGAGCTGGGTCTTGGCGCCCACGAGCTTCTTGAGCGCAATGGGATTGAAGGCGTCGTACTTGGCCGTCATGTCGCGGGCGGCGACGGCCGTGGCGGCGTCCACCATGGCCTGGAACTCGGGCGTCAGCGCCGCGTAGGCCTTGGCGTTGATGAAGAATTCCAGCTCGGCGCCACCTTCCCACCAGCCGGGGTAATAGTAGTAAGGCGCCACTTTGTTGAAGCCCAGCTTTTCGTCGTCGTAAGGGCCGACGAATTCGCAAGCGTCCAGCGTGCCCTTTTCCAGCGCCTGGTAGACCTCGCCCGCTGGCATGTTCTGCGACACCACGCCGAGCTTCTGCATGGATTCGCCGAACAGGCCACCGCCCATGCGCATCTTCAGGCCCTTCAAGTCTTCAGCGGTATTGATTTCCTTGCGGTACCAGCCGCCCATCTGCGTGCCGGTGTTGCCGGCGCTGCGGCTCTTGATGTTGTATTTGGCGTAGAACTCGTCCATCAGCTTGCGGCCGTTGCCGTGTTCCATCCACGCGTCCATCTGGCGCGCCGTCAGGCCAAAAGGTACCGCGCAGCCAAAGGCAAAAATGGAGTCTTTCCCGGTGAAGTAGTACGGCGCGGTCTGCGCCATTTCCACCGTGCCGTTTTGAATGGCATCCACCACGCCGAAGGGAGGCATCAACTCACCGGCGGCGTGTACCGAGACCTCAAACTTGCCACCAGACAACGCCTTGAGCGTCTTGGCGAACATCTCGGCGCTGCCGAAAATGGTGTCGAGCGACTTGGGGAAACTCGATGCCAGGCGCCAGCGGACAGTGGCCTGGGCGTGCACGGCAGGGGCAACCCCTGCGGCCAGTACGCCAGCGACGCCGGCATGTTTGATGAGTGAGCGACGATCCATGAGAACCTCTTGAGAAACGGGGTTGCAATAGTGCCTAACGCGTGGCACATCCGCCGCGCGGCCCAGCCACTTTAGCAGCCATGGAGGAATTGTAAAAAGGCACTTTCCAGAGCCTCTGCGGGTTTTCCCGCGAAAGCCCGCCGCGAGGCGCATGCCTTCAGGGTTCTGCAAGCATGCACCTGCAGCCACTGCGCATCGGAAAGCGCAGCGCCCCTACCTCCGCAGGGGAATTGTCAGGCTGCGCGCTCGCCCATGGCACGCACCGATGCACCAAAGCGCGCCTGCACCGAGGCTGCGATGCCTGGCGCGTCGAGCCCCTGCAAAGACAGGAGCGTGGCCGGGTCACCGTGCTCAATGAAGACGTCGGGCAGACCGAGCTGCAGCACCGGTCTCTGCATGCCCGCGGCGGCCAGGGCTTCAAGCACCGCGCTGCCTGCGCCGCCCTGGATGCAGCCCTCTTCGAGCGTGACGAGCGCGTCGTGCTCGGCGGCGAGTTGCAGCAGCAATTCGGTATCCAGCGGCTTGGCCCAGCGCATGTTGGCCACGGTCGCGTCAAACTGCTCGGCGGCTTCAAGGGCCGGGTACAGCAAGGTGCCAAACGCCAGGATGGCGATGCGCGGCAGGCCGGCTGGCCGCAAGGCACTGCTGCGGGTGCGGCGGATTTCGCCTTTGCCGTACGGCAAGGCGTCCAGCCCCGGCAACGGCGCGGTGCCGGCACCGCTGCCACGCGGGTAGCGCACAGCGACCGGGTGGTTCTGGGCGAAGGCGGTGCAGAGCAACTGGCGACACTCACGTTCGTCGGCCGGGCAGGCCATGGCCATGTTGGGGATGCAGCGCACAAAGGCGATGTCGTAGGCGCCCGCATGGGTCGCGCCGTCGGCGCCCACCAGACCTGCGCGATCAAGCGCAAAAACCACGGGCAGGTTTTGCAAGGCCACGTCGTGGATCAACTGGTCGTAGGCGCGCTGCAAGAAGGTGGAATAGATGGCGACCACCGGCTTGACGCCCTCGCAGGCCATGCCCGCGGCGAATGTCACCGCGTGCTGCTCGGCAATGCCCACGTCGTAGTACCGATCAGGGAAACGCCGCTCGAACTCCACCATGCCCGAGCCTTCGCGCATCGCCGGTGTGATGCCCACCAGGCGCTCGTCGTGCGCCGCCATGTCGCAGAGCCACTGGCCGAACACCTGGGTAAACGTCTGGCGCGGCGGCGTGGCGGGCTTGACCAGGCCGATCTTCGGATCAAACCGCGAGGGGCCGTGGTAGGCCACCGGGTCGGCCTCGGCCAGCTTGTAGCCCTGGCCCTTCTTGGTGACCACATGCAGGAACTGCGGACCCTTGAGCTCCTGGATATTCTGCAGCGTCGGAATGAGCGAATCCAGATCGTGCCCATCAATGGGCCCGATGTAATTGAAGCCAAACTTCTCGAACAGCGTCGCCGGCACCACCATGCCCTTGGCCTGCTGCTCAAGGCGCTTGGCGAGTTCCAGCAGCGGCGGCACGGGGCGCAGCACCGTCTTGCCGACGTTCTTGGCAGCCGCATAGAACTGCCCGCTCATGAGCTGCGCCAGGTAGCGGTTCAGCGCGCCCACGGGCGGGCTGATGCTCATGTCGTTGTCGTTCAGGATGACCAGCAGGTTGCAGTCCGCTACGCCGGCATTGTTCAGCGCCTCGAAGGCCATACCGGCCGTCATGGCGCCGTCGCCAATGATGGCCACCGCATAGCGCTCATCGCCGCGCCGCTTGGCAGCCATCGCCATGCCCAGGGCGGCGGAAATGCTGGTGCTGGAATGCGCGGTGCCAAAGGTGTCGTATTCGCTCTCGGCGCGCTGCGGAAAGCCGGAAATGCCGCCCAGCTGGCGCAGCGTTCCCATGCGCTCACGCCGGCCGGTCAATATCTTGTGCGGGTAGGTCTGGTGGCCCACGTCCCACACCAGGCGGTCGCGCGGGGTGTCGAAGACGTAGTGCAGCGCCACGGTGAGTTCCACTGTCCCCAGGTTGGAGCTCAGGTGCCCGCCCGTTTTGGAGACGCTGTCAAGCACGAAGGCGCGCAGTTCGTCGGCCAGGCGCTTGAGCTCGGCGCGTGAGAGCCGGCGCAGATCCGCCGGGTCGTTCACGGTCTCAAGCAGGGGGTAGGCGTTCGTGGACATTCAATACTATATTTTTGATAGCTTATAGCGCTTATTTCATAAGCGCTAGGAGGCATTTTTACTTCTAATTTGAGCGCAGCAGCACCATGTCTGCCAGCGCCGCGAGCCGCGTGGTGTCGGGCAGGCCGCTGGCGTCCAGCCCGGCCAGTGCTTCGCGGTGGAGATTCTGCGCGCATTGCCGCGCAGGCTCCAGGCCGAGCAGTGACACGTAGGTGGGTTTGGCGTGGGCCGCGTCCTTGCCGGCCGTCTTGCCCAGCGTGGCCGAATCCTGCGTCACGTCCAGGATATCGTCGACCACCTGGAACGCCAACCCGAGAGCGGCCCCGTAACGCGCCAGGCCCGCAAGCGCCAGCGCACCCGGCGTGCCGCAGGCGGCGCCCATCATCACACTGGCTTGCAGGAGCGCGCCGGTCTTGAGCTGGTGCATGCGCCGCAGTTGAAATTCGTCAAGCTGTAGGCCGACACTGGCCAAATCGATCGCCTGCCCGCCCGCCATGCCCGCCGCGCCCGCCGCGCGCGCGAGCTGCCGACACAGGGCGGCTTGCACGTTCGCCGGGATGGCGCTGTGCTCGGGAGTGAGCAGCTCGAAGGCCAGTGCCTGCAACGCGTCGCCCGCGAGCAATGCGCCGGATTCGCCAAACTGCACATGCACGGTAGGCTTGCCCCGGCGCAGCACGTCGTTGTCCATGCAGGGCATGTCGTCGTGCACCAAGGAGTAGGCATGAATGAGCTCAACGGCGCACGCGGCGCGCAGCGCCGCATCGTCGAGCGCTGCGCGCATCGCTGCATTGCCAGGCAAAGCCCCCTCGCCCGCCACCGCCTCGCGCGCCGCCAGCACCAGCAGCGGACGCAGACGCTTGCCACCACCTTGCACCGCATAGCGCATGGCTTGGCCCAGGTCTTCAGGTGCGCCCGGCCCCACCCACCGAGACAGGGCGGCTTCGGTGCGGGCCAGTTGCGCCACATTCCAGGCGGCAAATGCCTGATCGGGTACGCCGCTCATTCGCCGGTCCAGGTTTGGACAACGCCGGCGTCCAGCACCTTGATCTGGTCTTGCACGGCTTCGAGCCGCTCGCGGCAGAAAGCCAGCAGCACGGCCCCACGCTGGTAGCCGGTGAGCAGTTGCTCGAGCGGCATTTGGCCCGACTCGATCCGCGCGACCAATTGCTCGAGCTCTTCGAGCGCAGTTTCGTAGCTGGCCGGTTCGGTTGTCTTGGGTTTTGCCATGGGCGGGAGGTGGTCAACAAGCAAAGCCGGCAATTTTAGGACGAGAGCACAGGCGGCCTCCCCGCAAGGCGATGCTGCCGGCCAGCGCAATACACGTGGCACCCCTGCGGGCTTTGCCAGCGCAGCAATAACCCCGCTGCCTATAATCCCATTCCATACCGAACCGGCACCACGCCGGTTTCATTTTTTTCACTGACGCTGTGCGTCTCTCCCTGTGGGGAGTCTTTATCAGGTCACCCATGTCTGATGTAAGCCTTCGACTGCAGCCGGCCACGAGCCAACTACCGGTTTCCAGCTATTTCGACCCCGCGCTGTTCGAGCGCGAGAAGGCCACGCTGTTCCAGCGCGGCCCGCGTTATGTGGGGCATGCGCTCAGCGTGCCGCAAGCGGGCGATTACCACGCCCTGCCCCAGGAAGGCGAGGGCCGCGCGCTGGTGCGGGGTCCTGGCGGCCAGGTGGAGCTCATCTCCAACGTCTGCCGCCACCGCCAGGCCATCATGCTGGGCGGGCGCGGCACGCTGCAGGAGCATGCCAAGGGCAGTGCCGGCGGCAACATCGTCTGCCCGGTGCACCGATGGACGTACAGCCCCGGCGGCGAGCTGCTGGGCGCGCCGCATTTCAAGCACGACCCTTGCCTGAACCTGAAAAACTACCCGCTGCGCGAGTGGAATGGGCTTTTGTTCGAGGACAACGGCCGCGATATCGAAGCCGACCTCTCGGGCATGGGTCCGCGCAAGGAACTCTCGTTCGACGGCTACACGCTGGACCGCATCGAGCTGCACGAGTGCAACTACAACTGGAAGACCTTCATCGAGGTCTATCTGGAGGACTACCACGTCGGCCCCTTTCACCCAGGGCTGGGCAACTTCGTCACCTGCGACGACCTGCGCTGGGAGTTCCAGAACGAATACTCGGTGCAGACCGTGGGAGTCGCGGCCACCTTCGGCCAGCCGGGTTCCCAGGTCTACAAGAAGTGGCACGAGGTGCTGCTCAAGTACCGGCACGGCAAGCTGCCCGAGCGCGGCGCCATCTGGCTCACCTACTACCCGCACATCATGGTCGAGTGGTACCCGCATGTGCTCACCGTCTCCACGCTGCACCCGGTTGGCCCGAGCAAGACGCTGAACATGGTCGAATTCTTCTACCCCGAGGAAATCACGGCCTTCGAGCGCGAATTCGTCGAGGCCCAGCAGGCCGCCTACATGGAAACCTGCCTGGAGGACGACGAAATCGGCGAGCGCATGGACGCCGGCCGCAAGGCTTTGTTTGAGCGCGGCGACAACGAAGTCGGCCCCTACCAGAGCCCGATGGAAGACGGCATGCAGCACTTCCACGAGTGGTACCGCCAGCGCATGGGAGCAAGCCTCTGAGGCGCCAGTGGCCGGGCAGGGCCAGTTCCAGGGAGCCCAATCGCGGGAAGCACGGCCACGATGCTATTGTTACAGTAGCTGAAAACGCTTGCTGAATAAGCGCTAAAAGCCATTTTCATTTAATTTTCACACGCCCATGCAAGCCCTGTGGATGGTGCTCGCCGCCTTTTTGTTCGCCAGCATGAGCGTGTGCGTCAAGTTTGGCTCGGCGTACTTCACCTCGGCCGAGCTGGTGCTCGCGCGCGGGCTGATCGGCATGGCGCTGCTCGCCTGGCTGGCGCGTGCACGCGGCGTGGCACTGGCCACGCGCTACCCGCGCATGCACGCCTGGCGCGCCTTCATCGGCGTGATCTCGCTCGGCGGCTGGTTCTACGCCATCGCCCAGCTGCCGCTGCCCACGGCCGTCACGCTCAACTACATGAGCAGCGTCTGGATCGCCGCGTTCCTGGTCGGCGGCGCCCTGGTGAACTGGCGCCCCTCGCCCGAAACGCCGCGTCCGGCTTTGCAGGGCCCCCTGCTGCTCACCGTGGCCGCTGGCTTCGTTGGTGTGGTCCTGCTGCTGCGCCCCAGCCTCGGGCAGGGGCCTGGGCAGGCGCTGGGGGCTCTGGTGGGTCTGCTTTCAGGCATGTGCGCGGCGCTGGCCTACATGCAGGTGGTGGCCCTTTCGCGCATCGGCGAGCCCGAGGAGCGCACGGTGTTTTATTTTGGTGTGGGCTCGGTCGTGGCGGGCGGCGCCGCGGTGCTGGCCACCGGCCACTCGGCGTGGCCTGGCTGGCCGGTGCTGTGGCTGCTGCCCATCGGCGTGCTGGCCGCCGGCGGCCAGTTGTGCATGACACGCGCCTACGCCAGCGCCCACACCCCGCGCGCCACGCTGGTGGTGGCGAACCTACAGTATTCGGGCATCGTGTTTGGCGCGCTCTACGGCATGGCGATCTTTGGCGACATCATCGCGCCTTCAGGCTGGGCCGGCATGGGGCTGATCATCACCAGCGGCATCGTTGCCACCGCCCTGCGTACCCGCAGCGTGGCGTCGGCACCTGCCGAAGAGCTCTGATGCACACGGGCCCGAGGCTGCGCACAATGGAGGCCTGACACGCACGTTTACCCACCCATGGTCTACACCCACCTCATTTCCGCCGAGCAGCTGCTGGCCTTGCACGCGGGCGACGCGCCCTGCATGGTGTTCGATTGCAGCTTCGACCTGCCCCAGCCATCGGCCGGCCGCAGCGCCTTTCTCGAAGCGCATATCCCCGGCGCGGTCTATGCCCACCTGGACGAGGCCCTGAGCGCGCCGCACGGTGCGCCCGGCGCGGGCGGCAGCATCGTCACCGCCCATGCGGTCGACGGGCCGATGTCCGGCGGGCGCCACCCACTGCCGACACGCGAGCGCTTTGCCGTATGGCTCTCAAGCGTGGGGTTTGCCAACCGCATGCAAGCGGTGGTCTATGACCGCAACGGCAGCGCCTTCTGCGGCCGCCTGTGGTGGATGCTCAAGTGGATGGGCCACGATGCGGTGGCGGTGCTCGACGGCGGCCTCGCCGCCTGGCGTACCGCCGGCGGTGGCACCACGACCGGCGAGGAACCGGCGCACTTCCAGTCCAATTTCCACCTGCACCCACCGCTGCGCGAGTTGCGCAGCGCACTCCAGGTACAGGCGCAACTGGGCACGCCAAGCCAGACGCTGATCGACGCCCGCGCTCCCGAGCGCTACCGGGGCGAAGTCGAGCCACTGGACCCGGTGGCGGGCCACATCCCGGGCGCGCTCAACCGGCCCTTCTCGCAGAATTTCGGGCCTGGCGGACGCTTCAAGGACGCCGTGCAACTGCGCAGCGAGTTCGAAGCGCTGCTGGGCGCGCACGACCCCGCCACGGTGGTGCACCACTGCGGCAGCGGCGTCACCGCCAACCCCAACCTGCTGGCCATGGAGCTTGCCGGTTACGCGCCCACTGCCCTTTTTGCCGGCAGTTGGAGCGAATGGTGCAGCGACCCAACACGGCCCGTGGAACGCGGTTGACGGAGAAAGCGCAGCAGGTCCGCTCCTCTGCGCAGTCGGCCAAAAGCAGCGGGCGGTGTAAGGCAACTTCCTACAAACCCCACCCCGAAACCAGACACGCTGCGCAGCCGAATGCCGACTTAATTTCTTTTTAGGCCGGTTTCACAATCCATTTCACCGGATCGCCAAAGCATGCACACGGCATGCAAAGCGCCCCCGGACCTGAAAAGGATGTGCCCCATGACCCAAGAACAAGTGCTCGCCGAAATCCGCGAAGCCAACCTGACCTACCTGATGCTGGCGCAGACGCTGATCCGCCAGGACAAGGCCGAGGCGGTGTTCCGTCTCGGGCTCAACGAAGAAGCGGCCGACCTGCTGGCCTCGCTCTCGCCGGCCCAGGTGATGAAGATTGCGTCCCGCAACACGCTGCTGTGCAGCTTCCGCGTGGACGACTCCCTGGTCTGGGGGCTGCTGACCAACCACGACACGCCGCGCAAGGTGGGCAACGAAGCCACCAACACCTTGCACGCCAACATCCTGATGGCCAGCCGCGTCTCCGAAGTGCTCTGATCGCCCGGACCTTCGCTCACCCCCCACCTGCCCGAGACTGCCATGACCGACACCACCGCCAGCACCAGCGCTCCCAAGCGCGCCGCCGCCAAGAGCGTGCTCAACGAATCGCGCCAGATCGAGCGCGCCGCCCTGCTGATCGGCATGGGCGCCCGCATGCAGGTGCTCGAATCGGAAACCACGCTGTCCTACGAGCGGCTGATCCGCTTGTACAAAGAGATCGCGGGCAAGTCGCCATCCAAAGGACAGTTGCCGTTCTCGACCGACTGGTTCCTGACCTGGCAGGAAAACATCCACAGTTCGCTGTTCCTGAACATCTACGAATACCTGGGCAAGGGCATGGACCTGGACTCGGTGGAACTGCTCACCAAGGCCTACCGGCTCTACAGCGAGCAGATCGAAATCGCGCAGGTGGAGCCCCTGTTGTCCTTCACCCGCGCCTGGCGCCTGGTGAAGTTTGTTGACGCCGGCATGCTCACCCGCACCCAGTGCAGCGACTGCAAGGGCCAGTTTGTCACCGAGCTGTACGAAAACCGCGGCTACACCTGCGGCCTGTGCAACCCGCCGGCGCGCGCAGGCAAGAGCAAAACCAGCGGCGCCTTGATGCTGCACTGAAAATTTCAAGGTTTTTTGGCCTCTAGCGCTTATGCAGCAAGCGCTGTAAGCTATCAAAATAAAAGCAAACCCGGCAAACCCGGCGCATGGCAGCGGCCGGGTTTCGCTTTCTGGTCAACGCAGACCGAGCAGGCTGCGAAGCTCGTCGTCCAGCACCAGCGCGTAGTCGTGCGCGGCAATGGTCAAGTTGCCTTCCGGCCGCACGAGCTTGAGGCTGACGAACACCTGCCGGCTCGACACGGCATACGTGCCCACCACGACGGCCTGCGCTGCATGCGCCCGACTCACCTCGCGCAGCTCGCGCGAGAGCAGCAGCGCCCCCTCTTGCGGCACCAGCGCCACGGATTCGCGCAAGCGCAGCTCGGGCACGGGCAGACCGCGCTGCGTCAGGCGCCCGGCAATCTGTTCGGAGACCACGCGGCCAAAACGCGACGAAGCACCCAGGTGATCCAGGTCGACCAGCGTCGCCACCAGCACCGGCGCACGCGGGTCCAGCGGCGCGTTTTGCAAAAGTGCATCAGCGGCGGCGTAGCTGCTGCCCACCATGTCGGTGTGCGGTGACAGGGCCAGCGTTGGGCCGTACTTCTCGCCGTAGTAGTAGCCGGCGCAGCCGGTCAGCGACCCCGCCGCCAACAAGACCAGCGCCAACGCCGCAATGCTCTTGGGCACCACCAAACACCCCCGCTTCATGGCGTCACCACCTGCCAGGTCTTGAGCGGTGTGGGGGGCGGCGCGGGCAACTCAGGCTGGTACAGCACGGCGTCCGCTCGCTCTATGTAGTACATGTCCGCCGAGCCTGCCAGATAGCGGTCATGGCTCTTGAGTGTGGTCGTAATCAGCACTTCGGTGCGCGTGGGCCCGCCGGCTGCTGCACCCTGGGTGTAGAGCTGCGCCAGATCGATGGCCAGACCCGCGCCCACGCCAATCGCAGTCGCCGCGCCAGGCAACAACACGCGGTTGGAGTAATGGTCCTTCCAGTCGCGCCACACGCCAACGCTCGCCCCCAACATCGTCCCACCCAGGGGAATGGGCAGGCTGCGGGGCACATCCGCCCCGTGCTGCACCACTTGCGTCTGCACCTCCAGTTCCACCGCCGTCGGCACGGTGGACAAGACCACGCCCCGGTCCAGCAACTGCACCCGCAAGAGCTTGAGAAAGCCCTGATTGAAGCTGGAGTTGTCGGGCACGGTGACATGAATGGGGTAGTCGCCTTTGGGCCATTCGGATATTTTCTCCACCACACGCCCGGCCACATCGCTGGCCAGCACATCCCAGTGGTGCACGGCGCGCACTTTTTTCTGGCCAGTAGCGGGGTAGTTGTCGGCGCGCGGCACATCAAGGGTGCCACAGCCGGCCAGCAGCGCGGCTGCCAGCAAGGGCGCGAGAGCCCGGATGTGGAGGATGGGTGGGGGCATGCGGCTCATGGTAGCGATCTGGCGCGCCGGCAATCGGCGCAACAAACTGGTCTTTCCCAACCAGAACCGCTGTTTTGCGGCGGTGGCAAGCACCCACAATCCCTCACAATGGCACGAAATTCAAGGAGAAGGAATGCCTCACCACTATCGCCCCTCATGCCGCCTCGCCGCAAGCGTGCTAGTTCTGACCGCCGCTTTGGCAGGCTGCGGGGGCTCCACTGAGCCAGCGCCAGCTCCCACACCCTCATCTGGGCCGATCAGTGTGAACTTCACCGGCCCCGTTGGAGATGGCGGCGTATACGACACCAACACCCCCATCAACCTGCAAGTGAGCGTGGACGTGAATGGCGCTCGCGCTGCCGATGGCACCCTGGTCACGCTCACCGTCAACAGCGCCTCCGCCAGCCTGACACGCCCGGTGACCGCCACGGTCACAGGCACTGCCGCCTCGGACTTGCAAGTCACGCAGCCGGGCCCTGTGGATGTAGGGGCCACGGCCACCAGCGCCACACATTCGGGCAGCGACCTCATCACACTGTTCATACGCCCCAGGCCAAAAGATCTGGAGCTGCTGGTACCCGCCTTTTTCAGCGCAGCCACAGGATCCCCCTGGGACACCCTCATCAGCGGTGCCACCAGCTACCCGGATGTGAAGATCACCGCCATCGCGAACGCCAGCAACGGCATTCTCACCAGTACAAGCAAAGCGGACACCGATCTCGTCAGTGCCATCACCAAATTCAAGGCGGTAAAACCGGGCAACCAAAAGGTGGTGGCCTATGTGTCTACCGCCTACGGCAGCGGCACGCGCTCCGTGGTCGATGTCAAGGCCACCATCGACAAATACATAGAGCTCTATCCCGCATTGCTCGACGGCTTCTTCCTTGGAGAAATGGCGGCAGGAAGCGACCGGCTGGCGTTTTACACCGACCTCTACACCTACATCCACGGCAAGGGCTTGAGCGTCATTGGCGACCCAGGCACCTTCCCGGACGCTGGCTATGCAGGCGTGGCCGATGTGCTGGTGAACTTCGAAGGCAGCGCAGCCGCTTACCAGAATATTGACCCGCAGCCCTCCCACACCTGGGTCTACAACCAGGACAACACCAAGCAGGCAATGCTGGTCTACAGCGCCGGCGCTTGCACCACCATGCAAACGGCCGTGCAAACGGCCAACAAGGCGCGTACCAACACGGGTCTGGTGTACGTCACCGATCTGGACGGCACTGGCAGCCCCTGGTCCAGCCTGCCCACTTATTGGACGAAGTTGCTGGGCACGGTGGACGCGAGCAACAGCGATCGGGCTTGGCCCGCTTGCTGATAGCCTGAGCCCGGTGCGCGATGGGTTCGCGCCCGGTTTCGGTCACCCGCCACCTCGCGTCGAAGCCGATACGCGCCTACAAGGGCGGCGCGCCAGACACGCCACAATCCGCCGATGACCGACCCAACCGCCAGCGAGCCACTGCCCCAGCCCTCGCCCTGTGAAGACGCCAGCACGGTGGTGCTCACCCCCACCGAGCACCGATCGGAACCCGTGTCGCTGCATGTGCCGGTGGGCGCGCGCAGCGCTTCGCTGGCCATCATTGCGCTGTGCGCCTGCCTGGCCGTGCTGCACTGGGCGGCGGCGGTGTTCATCCCCATCGCCACGAGCGCTCTGCTGATTTGCGCGCTCTCGCCCGTCGTCGGCTGGCTCAATCGCCACCGCGTGCCGCGCGGCGTCGCGACGGCGGCCCTGCTGCTGGCCCTGAGCGGCGGCCTGGCGGGCACGGTGTACCAACTGAGCGACGGCGCTTCGCAGGTGGTCGATTCGCTGCCAAAAGCCGCCTCCAAGGTGCGCGACAAGATGCGCGAGCGCGCCCGCCAGCCCAGCCCCATTGAGACGGTGCAAAAGGCGGCTTCGCAGATCGAGCAGGCCGCCGCCGAAACCAGCGCGCCTTCCGTGGCCCGGCGCGGCGTGCAGCGGGTGCAGATCGAGCGCAGCCCGCTCGACATCCGCGACTACCTCTGGAGCGGCACCATGGGGCTGATGTCGGTGCTGGGCCAGTTGACCATCGTGCTGTTCCTCACCTTCTTCGCGCTCGCCGCCGGCGACACCTTTCGCCTCAAGCTCATGCGCATCGCCGGCCGCAGCCTGGCGCGGCGCAAGGTGACGCTGCAGGTCATCGATGAGATCAACGGCCAGGTGCAGCGCTACCTGCTGGTGCAACTGGCGACCAGCGCCATCGTGGGCCTGGCCACGGGCCTGGTGTACGCCATCTTGGGCCTGGAAAACGCGGCAGTCTGGGGCGTGATCGCCGCGGTTCTCAACCTGGCGCCTTATATCGGCTCGCTCGCCGTCACGGGCGCCTCGGCGCTGGTGGCGTTTCTGCAGTTCGGCACCCTCGACATGGCCTTTGCCGTGGGCGGCGCGTCGCTGGTGATCCACACCCTGGTGGGCAGCCTGCTCACGCCCTGGCTCACCAGCCGCGCCAGCAGCCTGAGCCCGGTGGCCGTTTTCGTCAGCGTTCTGGCCTGGGGCTGGCTCTGGGGCCTGTGGGGGTTGTTGCTGGGCATCCCCATCATGATGGCCGTGAAGGCGGTGTGCGACCGCGTGGAAGACCTGCACGCGGTGGGGGAGCTGCTGGGGAGTTGAATTTTGACGAAAAAATTCCCCTAGCGCTTACCCGATAAGCGCTAGCAGCTATAAATGCAATAGCAATCAACCAGTATTGCGCAACCCCGCCGCAATCCCGTTGATCGAAATGTGAATCCCGGTCTGCACCCGCTCGTCGCCCTGCCCTGCGCGCCAGCGGCGGATCAGCTCGACCTGCAGGTGGTGCAGCGGGTCGATGTAGGGGAAGCGGTGTTTGATGGAGCGCGCCAGCGCGGTGTTGTGTGCCAGGCGCTGCTTGTCGCCGGTGATGCGGGTCAGCACGTCGGCCGTGCGGTGCCACTCGGCCTCGATGGCGCCGAACACTTTTTTGCGCAGGCGGGCGTCCTGCACCAGCTCGCTGTAGCGCGACGCCAGCGCCAGGTCGCTCTTGGCGAGCACCATGTCCATGTTGGACAGCAAGGTACTGAAGAAGGGCCATTCGCGCACCATCTTGCGCAAGAGCGCGAGCTGGGCCTTGGGGTCTTTGCCGGGGGCGTTCAAAAACGCCTCCACAGCCGAGCCAAAACCGTACCAGCCCGGCAGGGTGAGGCGGCACTGGCCCCAGCTGAAACCCCAGGGAATGGCGCGCAAATCCTCAATCTTCTGGCTGGGCTTGCGCGACGCCGGGCGCGAGCCGATGTTGAGCTCGGCAATTTCGCGGATCGGCGTGGAGTTGAAGAAGTAGTCGGTGAAGCCGGGCGTCTCGTACACCAGCGCGCGGTAGGCCGCCATGCTGGCCACCGACAGTTGCGCCGCCGCGTCCAGAAACGCGGGTGTGGCGGGCTTGGTGGGCTGCAATAGCGTGGCCTCCAGGGTGGCGGCCACCAGGGTTTCGAGGTTGCGCCGGCCGATCTCGGGGTTGGCGTATTTGGAGGCAATGACTTCGCCCTGTTCGGTCAGCCGGATCTGGCCGCGCACGGTGCCGGGTGGCTGCGCCAGGATGGCCTGGTAGCTGGGGCCGCCGCCGCGCCCCACGGTGCCGCCACGGCCGTGGAACATGCGCAGGCGGATGGGGGTGGTGGCAGCCAGCTCGTCGAAAAACTCCACCAGCGCGATCTCGGCGCGGTACAGCTCCCAGTTGCTGGTGAAGATGCCGCCGTCCTTGTTGCTGTCCGAGTAGCCCAGCATGATGTCCTGCTGGCCGCCCGAGCGCTGCACCAGCGCGGCGATGCCGGGGGTCTGGTAGAAGCCGCGCATGATGCTGGCGGCGCTCTGCAGGTCTTCAATCGTCTCGAACAGCGGCACGACGATGAGGTTGGCGCGGGCTTCCGGTGTGCCCAGGCTGCCTTGCATCAGCCCCACTTCCTTTTGCAGCAGCAGCACTTCGAGCAGGTCGCTCACGGTTTCGGTGTGGCTGATGATGTAGTGAATGATGGCGTCATTGCCAAAGCGCTGGCGCATGGCCAGCGCGGTCTCGAACACCGCAATCTCGCCCAGCGTGTGCGCGCTGTACTGCGCACCCATGACGCGCAGCGGCCTGGCATCCTGCAGCAGTTGCAGCAGCAAGGCACAGCGCGCCTCCTCATTCAGCAGCGTGTAGTCGGGCACCACGCGCGCCGTGGCCAGCAGTTCGGTCAGCACGCGTTCGTGCTGGTCGGAGCTTTGGCGCAGGTCCACCGTCGCCAGATGAAAGCCAAACACCTCCACCGCACGGATCAACGGGTGCAGGCGCTGCGCGCCCAGGGCCTCGCCGTGGTGCGTGGCGAGCGATTGCTCAATGGTGCGCAGTTCGGCCAGAAACTCCTGTGCGTGCGGGTAGGCATTTTGCGGCGCCACCGCATGGCGCGCCGCCTGGCCGCCGCTCAGCTCGGCCAGCGTGGCTGCCAGGCGCGCGTAAATGCCGGTGAGCGCGCGGCGGTAGGGCTCGTCCTGGCGGTGCTCGCTGGTGTCGGGCGAGCTTTCTGCCAGGCGCTGCATCTCGCCCGATACCTCCACCAGCCGGGCGGAGAGTGAGAGCTCGGCACCCAGCAAATGCACTTCGGTCAGGTAGTGGCGCAGCGCCACCTCGCTTTGCCGGCGCAGGGCCTGCACCAGGGTGTCGGCGCCCACGTTGGGGTTGCCGTCGCGGTCGCCGCCAATCCACTGGCCCATGCGCAGAAAGCTGGCCACGCTGCCCTGGCCCAGGGATTGTTCGAGTTCGGCGTAGATTTTGGGAATCTCGCGCAGGAAGGTGGCTTCGTAGTACGACAGCGCGTTCTCGATCTCGTCGGCCACTGTCAGCTTGCTGTAGCGCAACAGCCGCGTCTGCCAGAGCTGCGTGACGCGGGCGCTCAGTTGCGCCTCGTTGGTGGCCAGTTCGCGCGGCGTGAGCGCGTCGCGGGCGCTGTTGTAGAGCTGGGCGCGCTCGGCCAGCTCGCCGCGCTCGGCCAGCAGCTTGGCAATGGCGCGTTCGGCGTCCAGGATGCTTTTGCGCTGCACCTCGGTGGGGTGGGCGGTGAGCACGGGCGAGACGTAGCTGCCGGCCAGGGTTTGCGCCACGGTGCTGGGCGCAATGCCGGCCCAGCGCAGGCGCGCCAGGGCGACGTCGATGCTGCCTTCCTGCGTATCGCCCGCGCGCTCGCGGATGGTGCGGCGGCGAATGTGGTGGCGGTCTTCGGCCAGGTTGGCCAAGTGTGAAAAATAGGTGAAGGCGCGGATCACGCTCACCGTCTGGTCGGCCGAGAGTCCCTTGAGCAACTTCTTGAGCGCCCGGTCGGCCTCGTGGTCGGCGTCGCGCCGGAAGGCGACCGAGAGCTGGCGCACCTGCTCGATCAGATCAAAGGCCGCAGCGCCCTCCTGCTCACGAATCACATCGCCCAAAATGCGGCCGAGCAGGCGGATATCGTCGATGAGGGGTTGGTCTTTGTCGTTCTTGCGCGTGCTGGCCATGCATGGTCTCCGAAAGGGGTGCGCCGCGCGGCGGGCGCTGCTGCGGCGCAGCATGCTAGCATCCCTGGCTCAAGTTTTTCCTCTGCCGCGCCGTGAATTCCAAACCCCTGAAGATCGTCATCGCCACGCGCGAAAGCCGTTTGGCCCTGTGGCAGGCCGAACATGTGCAAGCCCTGCTGGCGGCACGCGGCCACCAGGTCAGCCTGCTGGGCATGACCACGCTGGGCGACCAGATTCTGGACCGCACGCTCTCCAAGGTCGGCGGCAAAGGCCTGTTCGTGAAAGAGCTGGAAGCCGCGTTGGAGGACGGCCGCGCCGACATCGCCGTGCACTCGCTCAAGGACGTTCCCATGGAATTGCCCGAAGGCTTTGCCCTGGCCTGCGTGATGGAGCGCGAAGACGCACGCGACGCCTTCGTCTCGCCGCGCTACGCCCGCCTGCAAGACCTGCCCCAGGGCGCGGTCGTCGGCACGTCGAGCCTGCGCCGCACCGTGCTGCTGCAAGCGCTGCGGCCCGACCTGCGCATCGAGCCACTGCGCGGCAACCTCGACACCCGTTTGCGCAAGCTCGATGAAGGCCAGTACGAAGCCATCGTGCTGGCGGCCGCTGGCTTGAAACGCCTGGGGCTGCAAGAGCGCATTCGCTGCGAGTTCGACGAGTCCGAAATGCTACCCGCTGCCGGCCAGGGCGCGCTCGGCATCGAGGTGCGCGCTGGCCGCAGCGAGCTGATCGAAGCCCTGGCGCCACTCGCCCACCTGCCCACCTGGCTGCGCGTGGCGGCCGAGCGCGCCGTGAGCCGCTGCATGGGCGGCAGCTGCTCCATGCCCCTGGCCGCGCACGCCCGGCTCGATGGGGCGCAACTGCATATCGACGCCGCCTGGGGCGACCCGGAACTGCGCACGCCGCTGGTGCGCGCCAGCGCGAGCGGGTCGGCGACCACGCTGGCACAGGCCGACGCGCTGGGCCAGGCCGTGGCCGCGCAGCTGCGCGAACGCGGCGCGCACTAGCCAATGCCTGCCGCGCCCCGCGCCCTCATCACGCGCCCAGAACCCGAGGCCTCCCAATGGGTGCAGGCGCTTGCTGCGCGCGGCATTGCGGCGGCGGCGCTGCCGCTGATGGCGATTGCCCCGGCCAGCGACCCGCAGGCGCTGGCTGCAGTGCAAAGGCGCCTGGCCGATTACACCGCCGTGATGGTTGTCAGCGGCAATGCAGCACGCCATTTTTTTGAGTCAAATCAGGCTCTAGCGCTTATGCAGCAAGCGCAACCAGCTATCAAAACAAGAGTGTGGTCACCGGGGCCGGGCACCGCCAGCGTGCTGCACGCCCTGGGCGTTCCTGCCGAGCGCATTGACCAACCGGCAGCCGGGGCCCGCCAGTTCGATTCCGAATCGCTGTGGGAGCGCGTGGGCCCCGGTGTCAGCGCAGGCGACCGGGTATTGGTGGTGCGCGGTAGCGAACCCGGCGCCAACGCCACAGGCAGCGGGCGCGACTGGCTGAGTGCGCAAATCCGCGCGGCAGGCGGCGAGGTGGATTTCGTCGTCGCCTACACGCGCGCCGCGCCGCAGTTCACCCATGACCAGCTTGCGCTGGCCCGCAGCACCGCCGTCACCGGCGGTCCGCTGTGGGTGCTGAGCAGCGCACAGGCCCTGGGCCACCTCTGCGCGGCGCTTCCCGACCAGCGCTGGGACGGCGCTCGCGCTCTGGCCACGCACCCGCGCATCGCCGAGGCGGCGCGCGCAGCAGGCTTCGGAGCGGTTTTCGAGTGCCGGCCCGCGCTGGCGGACGTGGCGACGTCGATAGAATCCCACGCATGAGCACACCCGACGAACCGGCCGCAGCCCCTGGCGCCTTCGCGTCCAGCGCCCGCATGCTGGGCTGGGCACTGGCCCTGGTGGCCGTGCTGGCCGTACTCGGCCTGGCGGGCAGCGCCCTGCTGTGGCAGAGGCTCAGCGGCATTCAGGAAGCGCTGGCCCGCCAAAGCCAGGACGCCGGCCGCCAGGCGATCGAGGCGCGCGCCCTGGCACGCCAGGCGAGCGACCTGGCACAGGAAACCTCGGCCAAGCTGGCGGTGCAGGAAACACGCGTCAACGAAGTGGCCCTGCAGCGCAGCCAGCTCGAAGAATTGATGCAAAGCCTGTCGCGCTCGCGCGACGAAAACCTGGTGGTCGATATCGACGCCGGCCTGCGCCTGGCGCAGCAGCAGGCGCAGCTCACCGGCAGCATGCAGCCGCTGGTGGCAGCCATCAAAAGTGCGCAGCAGCGCATCGAGCGTGCCGCGCAGCCTCGCCTGTCCCCGGTGCAGCGCGCGCTCGCGCTGGACTTGGAGCGCATCTCCAGCGCCAGCGTGACCGACACGGCAGGCCTGCTTGCGCGGCTCGATGAGTTGCTGCGCCAAATCGACGACTTGCCGCTGAAGAACGCCGTGGCCCAGGCGGCGGCCACGCAGCGCCTCGCCGCCAGTGCACACCCCGCGGCGCCAGCGGGCGCGCCCGCGCCCGAGCCCTCTCCCGCCTGGCTGGCGCTGCTCCAGCGGGGCTGGCTGGCGGTACAGGACGAACTGCGCAGCCTCGTGCGCATCCGCCGCATCGACCAGCCAGAAGCCATTCTGATATCGCCCGACCAGGCCTTTTTCCTGCGCGAAAACCTCAAGCTCATGCTGCTCAATGCCCGTTTGGGCATCCTCGCGCGCCAGCTTGACGCCGCGCGCTCCGACATGACCATCGCCAGCAGCGCGCTGAACAAATACTTCGACCCGGCATCGCGCCGCACGCAAAACGCCGCAACGACACTGCAGCAGATTCAGTCGCACCTGAAGACGGCCGAGGCACCCCGCCTGGACGAAACCCTCTCCGCGCTCGCCACGGCGGCCGCTGGGCGCTGAGAACCGGGCCCGCCGATGCGCGCAACCCTCTGGCTCCTGGCGCTGTTTGCCGTGGCGGTGGCCTCGGCCCTGTTTGCCGGCAACAACCAGGGAACGGTCACCGTCTTCTGGCCGCCCTGGCGGCTCGACCTCTCGCTCAACCTGGTCCTGCTGGGCCTTGCCCTGGCATTCACGACGCTGTACGCCGCACTGCGCGGATTCGCGGCGCTCATCGCCCTGCCGCGCCAGGCCCAACGCTGGCGCCTGCAGCAGAAGGAACGCGCCATGCACGGCGCCCTGCTGGACGCGCTGGCGCAGCTCATGAGCGGGCGGTTCCTGCGCTCGCGCAAAGCCGCCCAGGTGGCGCTCGACCAGGAGGCAAGCCTGCGCAGCACCGGCAGTGCGTTGCCGCAGGCCGAATCGGTCCGTGTGCTGGCCAACCTGGTCGCAGCCGATGCCTCGCACGCGCTGCAAGACCGCGGCGAGCGCGAACGCCACCTGGAAGCCGCCTTGCTGCCACCCACCGGCATGGCGAGCGCGCTCGCGCAAGACCTGCGCGAGGGCGCCCAACTGCGCGCCGCCCGCTGGTCGCTCGACGACCGCGAACCCGCTGCGGCGCTGGCGGGTCTCGCTGCACTGCCACAGGGCGCGGCGCGGCGCACGCTGGCCCTGCGCATCAAGCTCAAGGCCACGCGGCTGTCGCAGCAAACGCAAGAAGCACTGGAAACGGCACGCCTGCTGGGCAAGCACCGCGCCTTCTCACCGGCCGCTGCGCAAAGCATCGTGCGGGGCCTGGCCACGGAGCTGATTCGCAGCGCCCACGACCCAGAACAACTCACTGCCAGCTGGCTGGCGCTGGACGCAAGCGAGCGCGCCATGCCCGAGCTGGCCATCCATGCCGCGCAGCGCCTGGCCGAACTCGGCGGCGAGCCAGCCCAGGTGCGCCGCTGGCTCGAACCCGTGTGGCAGCAACTGGTGGAGCACCCTGGCAATCTGGCGGAACTGGACGCGCGCCGTCTGGTGCGCGCACTCGAGACCGCACTCGACTCGCTCGATGCCACCTGGCTGGCACGCATCGAGGCCGCGCAACTGGCCACCCCCCGCGACACGCGCCTGCAATACCTCGCGGGCGTCGCCTGCATGCAGCGCCAACTCTGGGGCAAGGCACAGCAACTGCTGGCCCAGGCTGCACCTGCGCTGCAGGACTCCGGCCTGCGTGCCAACGCCTGGCGGCATCTGGCGCGCCTGGCCGAGCAGCGCGGCGACACCGAGGGCGCGCTTGCCGCCTGGAAGCGCGCAGCACTGGACGCGGCCTGATACCGGGGCGCGGTTGATCGCAGGCTGCGGACAACGGCCTAAACTGGTGGTTTTGCTCGCTGGAGGTTTTCATGCGCACTGCCATCACCCTCGCCGCCCTGCTCGTCACCACGGGTCCCGCCATCGCCGCAGAGTACGCGATCGACCCCGATCACACTTTTGTCACGTTTGCGATAGGGCACTTTGGCACCTCGACCAACCGTGCGCAATTCGAGAAGACAAGCGGCAGCGTGCAGTTTGACCGCGCCGCCAGGACCGGCCAGGTGGACGTGCGCGTCGATACGCACTCGGTGCACAGTGGCAGCCCGGGGTTCAACAAACACCTGCAAAGCGCCGACCTGTTCAACGCCGACAAGTACCCTGAAATGCGCTTTGTCTCCGACCGCTTCGAATTCGACGGCGACCGGGTTGCCAAGGTGCACGGACAGCTGACGCTGCTGGGCAAAACGGCGCCCCTGGTGCTGAGCAGCACGCAGTTCAACTGCTACCAGAGCCCGATCCTCAAGGCCGAGGTGTGTGGCGGTGATTTCGAAGGCAGTATCGACCGCACACAGTGGGGCATGGACTACCTCGTCGCCATGGGCATGCCCAAGACAGTGCAGCTGACGGTGCAGATCGAGGCGGCAAGGAAGTAGCGCGGCTGGGCCTATGTCGCCTACGCTGTTAACTACTATTTTTATAGCTACTAAGGCTTATTTGATAAGCGATAGGGGCTATTTTTCCATGTTTTTGTGTACTGCGCCGGGGACTCCCCGGTCCAGCGGCGAAAGGCGCGCGCAAAGGCGTTGTCGTCGGAAAACCCCAGCGCCTGGCCCACGGCACCGATCGCCTGGCCTGAGCGCAGCGCCTGCAGCGCCATGTCGTGCAGCAGCGCCTCGCGCAGGCCCTTGAAGGAAACGGCTTCCAAGGCCAGCTTGCGGTTGAGGTGGCGCCCGCTCATGCCCAACTGCTCGGCGATGCGCTCTTTTCCCCAGCGCGGGTGGGCGCGCACCAGTTGCTGGACCCGCGCCGAAACGCCGTCCTGCGCCAGCGACGCCAGCACGCCATCGGCCAGTGCACGCAGGTGCTGGTGCAGGCTGCTGCCGGCCTGCACCAGGGCATGGTGCAGTTCGGAGGCATCCATGCACACGGCGTTGACCGCCTGGTCAAAATGCACGGGGCACCCCAGCAAAGCTTCGTAGGCCGCCGGATCGGCGCGCGGCGCGTGCGCCAGCAACACCGCACGCGCCCGGAAACGCCCGTTGGTCATCCAGCGCGCTAGGCTCACCACGCAGCCCATCACGGCCTCCACCCGCTGCGGCAGGCACAGCACATAGGCGGGCAGGTAGCGCAACTGCACCTCGGCGCCTTGTGGCGCTATCTCGAAGCGTGCGTTATCCCCGATGATGGGGGCGTATTCGGTCAGCACCTCCAGGCCATCGCCCAGGGTGTCGCAGCTCAGCAGCAGCATGCCCACGATGTCCAGATGCCCGGCCTGCAGGTCGGTTCCCAGGCGCAGCGCGGCCAGCGGGTCGCCCGGACAGGCGGCGATGAACAGCGCCCACAGGGCCTCCTGGCGCGCCATGTCCACCCGACCCTCCTGCACCGTGTCGTCGCACATGGCTTCGGGCACCTTGCCTCCCTGGCGCTCGATGGCTGCCACCAGAGCATGGGTAAACCGCGCCGTCACGCTGAAACTCTCGCGCTGCATGCTGCTCCTTTGCCTCCCGGTCATGAATTGACGTGCCAGTGTCCTGTATGGACCGCTGCGGCGTCCAGCAGCCCTTTTACAGTCCCATGCAAAACCCGGCAGCAGGCGGTTGCACGCGGTCCAATAATATTCAGGAGACACACCATGGCGCCCATTGACCAGGTGCAATTGCATTTCAACCCGCAGACGTTGCAGATCCTCAACGCCGTTCTGGGTCTGGTGATGTTCGGCGTGGCGCTGGACCTCAAGGTCGAGGATTTTCGCAGCGCCCTCAAAACGCCCAAGGCGCTGGCCCTGGGCCTGTTCGGGCACCACGTGCTGTTTCCGGCCATGACCTATGTGCTGGTCTGGATGCTGCAACCCCAGCCCAGCATCGCGCTGGGCATGATTCTGGTGTCGTCCTGCCCGGCCGGGCACATCTCCAACTTTCTGGTGCATTTCTCGCGCGGCAACACGGCGCTGTCGGTCAGCGTGAGCGCGCTGTCCACGCTGGTGGCGCTGGTGATGACGCCGCTCAACTTTGCCTTCTGGGGCAACCTGAGCCCGGTCACCAGCGGCCTGATGAAGCAAGTGGCAATGAGCCCCTGGGAGATGCTTGAAATCGTCGTGCTGTTGCTGGGGGTGCCGCTGGTGCTGGGCATGGCGGTGGCGCACCGCTACCCCGGCTTTGCCGCACGCATTCGCAAGCCCATGAAATGGCTGTCGCTTCTGGTGCTGCTGGGTTTCATCGTGGGTGCGCTGGCCGCCAACTTCCAGCATTTTCTGGCGTACATCCAGTTTGTGGTCCTGGTGGTGTTCATTCACAACCTGCTGGCGCTGACCACGGGTTACAGCCTGTCGGCCGCCCTGGGGCTGCCCGAGCGCGACCGGCGCGCCATCACTTTTGAGATGGGCATCCAGAACTCGGGCCTGGGGCTGATCCTGAT
This sequence comes from Simplicispira sp. GW247-4R2A, assembly GCF_059424465.1. Taxonomy (NCBI): domain Bacteria; kingdom Pseudomonadati; phylum Pseudomonadota; class Betaproteobacteria; order Burkholderiales; family Comamonadaceae; genus Simplicispira; species Simplicispira sp. GW247-4R2A. Next base: position 59,771 of record NZ_JBWKZM010000016.1, read on the forward strand.
CTTCAACTTCTTCAACGGTCTGGGTGGCATGGCCATCGTCACCGCGTGGTGGGGTATCTGGCACATCGTGGCGGGCATGACGCTGGCCCTGTTCTGGAAGCGCCGCGACCCTGGCGGCGCCCCGACCGCTCAAGCCGCAGCGACTGCGCCATGACCGCCCTCCGCGTTCTTGTGACGGGTGCCAGCGGCTACCTGGGCCGCCAGGTCGTCGCCCGGTTGGCCGACCCAGCCTTGCCCGGCCGCCCGGTGCACATCGTGGCGCACGACATCCGCTCGCCCGCCGAACGCCTGCCCGGCGTGGTGTACGAGGAGGCCGACATCCGCGACCCACGCATCGCAGACGCCCTGGCAGAGCAGGCCATCGACACCGTGGTGCACCTGGCCTCCATCGTGACGCCCGGCAAGGGAAGCCGCCGCGACTTTGAATACGACGTCGACGTGAACGGCTCCCGCAATCTGCTGCAAGCCTGCGTGCAGCAAGGCGTGCGGCGCATCGTGGTGTCGTCCAGCGGCGCCGCCTATGGCTACCACGCCGACAACCCGGCCTGGCTGACCGAGGACATGCCGGTGCGCGGCAACGAGGTGTTTGCCTATGCCCATCACAAGCGGCTGGTGGAAGAGATGCTGGCCGAGTACCGCCACAGCCACCCCGCGCTGGAACAGGTGGTGCTGCGCATCGGCACCATCCTGGGCGCCACGGTGCACAACCAGATCACCGATCTGTTTGAAAAACCGCGCCTGCTGGCCATCCGGGGCAGCGACAGCCCGTTCGTCTTCATCTGGGACCAGGATGTGGTGGGCATCATCCTGCGCGCCGTCTCGGGCGGCCCACCGGGCATCTACAACGTCGCGGGCGACGGTGCCCTCACCATCCACGAGATCGCCCAGCGCCTGGGCAAGCCGACGCTGCAACTGCCCGCCTGGCTGCTGCAGGCCGCGCTGGCCCTACTCAAACCGCTGGGGCTCACGCAATACGGCCCCGAGCAACTGGACTTTCTGCGCTACCGGCCGGTGCTGTTGAACACCAGGCTCAAGACTACCTTTGGCTACACGCCCACCTACACCTCGGCCGAGGTGTTCGAGCTGTACCGCCAGGCGCGCATGCAAACCCGCAAGCAGAGTGCCTAAACATGCGCAGCTTTGAAGCACGCGGTGTCGTCATCACCGGCGCAGCGGGTGGCCTGGGCCAGGCGCTGGTAGCTGCATTCCTGCAAACCGGCGCACGCGTGCTGGCACTCGACTGCAACGCCGCAGCGCTCGCCGCCATGCAGGAGGCAATGTCCGCCCAGGCAACAGGCCACGCCCTCGCGCTGACGACCCTGGTGTGCGACATCACCCAGCCCCAGGACTGCGACGCTGCCATCGCCCATGCGGTGGCCCTGTGGGGCGGCGTGGATGTGCTGGTCAACAACGCCGGCATTTCCCACCGCAGCCTGTTCGCCGACACCGACCCGGCCGTCATCCGCAAAGTGATGGAGGTGAACTTCTTTGGCGCCGTGCACATGACCCATGCCGCCCTGCCCCACATCGTGGCTCGGCGCGGGGTCCTGGCAGCGCTCTCCAGCGTGGCGGGCTACGCCCCTTTGCTGGGCCGCACCGGCTATTGCGCCAGCAAGCACGCCCTGCACGGCTTCTTTGACACCCTGCGCACCGAGGTGCAGGAGCACGGCGTGCAGGTCACGCTCATCTGCCCGTCCTTCATTGCCACGGGCATTGGCGCGGCAGCGCTGGGCGGCTCCGGGGCAGCGGCCACGGCACCCCGCATCACCACCGGGGGCGAGTCTGCACCGCAGGACATCGCCCGGCGCATCCTGGCCGCGCTGGCGCAGGGCCGCGCGCAGCTTTTGCCCGACCGCACCTCACGTATGGCCTGGTGGGTCAGCCGACTGGCCCCCGGCTTGTACGCCCGCACCATGCGGCGCCGCGTTCGCACCGAGTTTGAAAAATAAACACCCCAGGAGACAGCACCATGCACGCACGCACCCCCCGCCACGCGGCACTCATCATGGCGGTATGCCTGGCCGGCGCAGCCCTGCTGGCCGCGCCGGCGAGGGCCGTCCCCATTGCGGTACAAGACCCTGACGGCAAACCGATTCCCACCGTGATGGTGAGCCGCCAGCCGGTCAAGAGGGCAGCAGTGGACACCTCCGACAACGGCTACCCAGCCAGCGGCCAACAGCAGCAAGCCTATGTGGAGCTGGCCCGCTTTACCGATGCGCAGGGGCAGGTCGATATTCCCCCGGCCGAATTCCCCTGGAAGATTCGCCTGCGCAAGCCCGGTTACAAGGATCGAACGCTCCTGGCCAAGGAGCTTGGCAGCACGGCCGTCGTCATGGCCCCGGAGCATGACCCCGCCGCCTTGGCCGAGCAGCAGCCGGCCAATGCCTGGTCGTCCACCATCGACTTTGCAAACCCCGCGCTGAAAAAAGAGTTCATGCTGCAATGCAATTTCTGCCACCAACAGGGGGGGCCTCAGCTGCGCCGCGACCGTTCGGCCGATGAATGGCGCGCCGCCATCCAACGCATGATGCGCTATGGCTCGCGCCTGTCCAGCCAGGAGCAGAAAGAGATTCCCGCCCTGCTGGAGGCGCACTGGAAGAAGATCCACGCCAACCCCTCACTGGTGCCGGCCGGCACACCCTGGGGGGCATCCCTGGCCAAAGCCACCATCCGCGAACTGCCCATTGGCGACAGCATGTCGCAAATGCACGATTTGCTGCTGCATTCCAACGGCATGGTGTATGTAGGGGACAACCTGCAGGACCGGGTCTACGAAGTGGACCCCGCCACGGGCCGGTACACCGTCTACAAGATCCCTCCACGGCCGGGCGACAAGCTCGGCGGCCTGCTGGCGGGTCGCCTGCGCGATTTCCCCAAGCACGAAACCTACCAGGGCATCCACTCGCTGGCAGAGTCCCCCAAGGACGGGCACATCTTCATCACACCCTCGTACCAGCGGCGCCTGATCGAATTCGACCCAAAGACCAAGGCATTCATTTACCACGACATGGACGGCGGCTTTTACCCGCACACCGTGCGTTTCGACGCCAAGAACCGTGTCTGGTTCACGCTGGCGCTCAGCAACCAGGTCGGCATGTACGACCGTGCAGCGGACAAGTTCACCTTCTACGATCTGCCATTTCGCAGCCTGATGGAACGCATCACCGTCAAGCTCACGCCGTTCATCTTCAAGCTGCTGGGCTGGGGCATCCCGATTGCCAACTACGTCAACGTGGACCACGTTTCCACCGGCGTCCCCCTGCCCTACGGCATTGACATCACCCCAGACGGCAAGGCCTGGATTGCCCGGCTGCACACCGACGAGATCGCCTCGGTGGACCCCGATACCGGCAAAGTGACCATGGTCAAAACCCCGTTCAGCGCGCCCCGGCGCCTGCGCAGTGATCGGGAGGGCAACCTGTGGATCACGGCCTTCAACGAATCGCAAATCGTGCGCTACACCCCCAGCACCGGTGCGTTCATGCGCCTGGACCTGCCGGTCGTTCCCAAGGGCAGCGACACCCCGTACGCGCTCAATGTGGACCGGGTGCGCAACCAGGTATGGGTCAACGGCACCAACTCCGATTCGGTCTACCGCTACGACATCGCCACACAGACCTGGAGCATGTTCCCCATGCAGCGCCACGTCACCTTTACCCGCGACGTGGAAATCTCACCGGCCGGAAAGGTCTATGTCACCAGCGCCTCATTTCCCAGCTGGCAGATCGAGGATGGCCAGCCCACCCTGATCGAAATCACCCCGCAATAGGCGCTGAGTTGCGAGCATGCCAATCTCCCTGCGGCGCTTTTACCTCTCGTGCCTGCTGGCGTTTACCGGCGGGCACATGGTCAACTACACCGTCATCCTGTACCTGCAGGAGAAGGTGGGTTCGGACTGGCTCTCCGGCGTGGGGTTTGGCCTGTCGTTCGGCAGCTCGCTCGTGTTTGGCTGGTTTGCCGGGGTTTTGTGCGACCGCATGGCGCCGGCGCGGGTGATCCACGGCGCCCAGGCCCTGTTTCTGCTGTGTCTGGCCGGTCTGTGGTGGACCGACGCCGGCACCACCGGCCAGAGCCGCTTGGCCTGGACCCTGTTCTCGGCATTTCTGGGCGGCCTCGCCTGGTCTTTTGTCGGCCCGGCCCGGCTGGCCACTCTGGGGCAGATTGCCCCGGCGGACAAGCTCAAGCCCGCGACCATCGTCTTCAACCTGCAGGTGCTGCTGGGGTTTGGCCTGGCGCCTGTGGTGATTGGCGTGGTGCGCAGCCACTTTGGCTGGCCCGCCGTGTTTGCCACGGGCATGGGCTTGTTTGTCGCCTCTTCTCTGTTGCTGCTGGGCACCCGCACCCACGGCAGCGACCGCCCCCGCCTGGGTGTAGCGCAGGAAATGCGCGAAGGTTTTGCCGCCGTGGGCGCCAACCCCTTGCTGGCACAGCTCATCGTGGCCGCCATCGTGGCCTATGCCATGACCGGCCCCATGCAGATTCTGCTGCCCAAATTGGCGCGTGAAGTGCTCGGCCTGTCGGAACTGCAGCGCGGCGGCTACCTGGGCCTGATGGCGCTGACGCTGATTGCCGGGGGCGTCACGGCCTTGCTTCTCAGCAAGCACCTGCACCACGGCGCTGCCATCTTCGTCGGCACCGTCACGGCCAGCCTGCTCTTTGCGTCGCTCAGCCACTGGAGCAGCACCGCCGCATCGGCCACGGCGCTGGGCGGCATGGGCCTGCTGGGCGGCATGGTCATCAGCTTCGTCATCGCCGGCATCCAGGGCCAGGCGCCCGATGCCCTGCGCGGGCGCATCATGGGCATTTATTCCATCATTTCACAGGTGGTTCCAGCCGCCTCGGGCGTGGCAGCCGGTGCGCTGGTGCGCACCACCGGTGTCACAAGCGCCATCGCCATGGCGGGCGTGGGCCTGGCGGGTGTGGCATTGCTGGCCGCGCTGGCAATGCCCCAACTGCGCCGCATGCGGGCCTGACGCCACTGCATTCGCATAAAATTGCCCGCTCCTCCCCCTACACTGCCACGCCCTGTGGCCCAGCGGCATCCCGAGGGATGCCGTTGTGTTTTTCTGAAGACAGCCCCAGCCATGACCGACCCCGCCCGCCAACCCGGCCTGCAATCCCTGTCCAAATCCTTCGAGCCCGCTGCGCTGGAAGCGCACTGGGGCCCCGAATGGGAAAAGCGCGGCTACGGTAGGGCCGGCGTGCGCGGCACCGGCGTGCCACAGGCCGACGCGCCCTCGTTTGCCATCCAGTTGCCGCCGCCCAATGTGACGGGCACGCTGCACATGGGGCACGCGTTCAACCAGACCATCATGGACAGCCTGACCCGCTACCACCGCATGCGGGGCTTCAACACCGTGTGGGTGCCGGGCACCGACCATGCGGGCATTGCCACGCAGATCGTCGTCGAGCGCCAGTTGCAAGAACAAGGCATCAGCCGCCACGCCATGGGCCCGACGCCGGATGTGGCGCGCAAGAACTTCGTCGCCAAGGTGTGGGAGTGGAAGGAGCACAGCGGCAACACCATCACCACGCAGATGCGCCGCATGGGCGACAGCGTGGACTGGAGCCGCGAATACTTCACCATGGACGACAAGCTCTCCAAGGTGGTGACCGACACCTTTGTGAAGCTGTATGAGCAAGGCCTGATCTACCGCGGCAAGCGCCTGGTGAACTGGGACCCCAAGCTGCAGTCCGCCGTGTCCGACCTCGAAGTGGAAAACGAGGAAAAAGACGGCTCGCTGTGGCACATCGCCTACCCGCTGGCCGATGGCTCGGGCAGCCTGACCGTGGCCACCACGCGGCCCGAGACCATGCTGGGCGACGTGGCGGTGATGGTGCACCCCGAGGACGAGCGCTACCAGCACCTGATTGGCAAGATGGTGACGCTGCCCCTGGTAGGCCGCGAGATTCCCGTGATTGCCGACGAGTACGTGGACAAGGCATTCGGCACCGGCGTGGTCAAGGTCACGCCCGCGCACGACCAGAACGACTACGCCGTGGGCCAGCGCCACAAGCTGCCCATGATTTGCGTGCTGACCCTGGCCGCCACCATCAACGAAAACGCCCCGGAAAAGTACCGAGGCATGGACCGCTTCGTCGCCCGCAAAGCCGTGGTGGCCGACCTCGAAGCCATTGGCGCGCTGGTCGAGGTGAAGAAGCACAAGCTCATGGTCCCCATCTGCACGCGCACCGGCCAGGTGGTGGAACCCATGCTGACCGACCAATGGTTTGTCGCCATGAGCAAGGTGGGCGAAGGCGATGCCACCGGCAAAAGCATCGCGCAAAAGGCCATCGACGCCGTCGCTTCGGGCGAAGTGCAGTTCGTGCCCGAAAACTGGGTCAACACCTACAACCAGTGGATGAACAACATCCAGGACTGGTGCATCAGCCGCCAGCTCTGGTGGGGCCACCAGATTCCGGCCTGGTACGACGAGGACGGCAACGTGATCGTGGCGCGCAGCGCAGCCGAAGCGCAAGCCAAGGCGCCCGGCAAAACGCTGCGCCGCGACGACGACGTGCTCGACACCTGGTACTCGTCGGCCCTCGTGCCGTTTTCCACCATGGGCTGGCCGGACGCCGTGCCCGAGCCCAGCAAGACCAAGGACTACGACCTGTACCTGCCCAGCAGCGTGCTGGTGACCGGCTACGACATCATCTTCTTCTGGGTGGCCAGGATGATCATGATGACCACGCATTTCACCGGCCGCGTGCCATTCAAGCACGTGTACATCCACGGCCTGGTGCGCGACGCGCAGGGCAAGAAGATGAGCAAGAGCGAGGGCAACGTGCTCGACCCGGTGGACCTGATCGACGGCATTGCCCTCGAACCCCTGCTGGGCAAACGCACCACCGGCCTGCGCAGGCCCGAGACCGCGCCCACCGTGCGCAAGAACACGCAAAAGGAATTCCCCGAGGGCATTCCGGCCTACGGCGCCGACGCGCTGCGCTTCACCTTTGCCGCGCTGGCCAGCCTGGGCCGCAGCATCAACTTCGACAGCAAGCGCTGCGAGGGCTACCGCAATTTCTGCAACAAGCTCTGGAACGCCAGCCGCTTCGTGCTGATGAACTGCGAAGGCCAGGATTGCGGGCTGGACACCAGCCACGGCTGCACCGAGGACTACCTGCACTTCAGCCCGTGCGATCGCTGGATCGTCTCGGCCCTGCAAAAAACCGAGAGCGACGTCGCCAAGGGCTTTGCCGAATACCGCCTCGACAACGTTGCCAACACGATTTACGACTTCGTCTGGAACGAGTTCTGCGACTGGTACCTGGAAATCGCCAAGGTGCAGATCCAGACCGGCGATGCAGCGCAGCAGCGCGCCACGCGGCGCACGCTGATTCGGGTGCTCGAAGCCATCCTGCGCCTCGCCCACCCCGTCATCCCTTTCATTACCGAGGAGCTCTGGCAGAAGGTAGCGCCTGTCGCCGGCCTGGCGGGTGAATCGGTCTCCATCGCCCGCTACCCTGAGAGCCAGAGCGAAAAAATCGACCAGGAGGCCGATGCCTATGTCGCGCGCCTGAAAGCCTTGGTGGACGCCTGCCGGACACTGCGTGGCGAAATGAACGTCTCGCCCGCCACGCGCCTGCCGCTGTATGCGCTGGGCGACGCAGAGTTCCTGCGCATGTCGGCCCCCGTGCTGCAAGCCCTGGCCAAGCTCTCCGAAGTGCGGGTGTTTGACCAGGAGGCCACCTGGCAAGCCGCCGCCCAGGCGGCGCCGGTGGCGGTGGTCGGCAGCGCGCGCCTGTGCCTGCACATGGAAATTGATGTCACGGCCGAGCGCGCGCGTCTGACAAAAGAAGCCGCTCGCATCGCAGGCGAACTGGGCAAGGCGCGTGCCAAACTGGCCAACGAAGCCTTCGTCGCCAAGGCGCCCGCTGCCGTGCTCGACCAGGAAAGGCGCCGCATGGCCGACTTCACCAGCACGCTTGATCGCCTGCAGGAGCAATTGCAGCGACTGGGCTAGGCATTGCATTGAAGAACCCGCAAAGGATTGTCATGGCCTCCACCCCACACGCCACCGTTCGCAAAGCCGTCTTCCCCGTCGCCGGCCTGGGCACCCGCTTTCTGCCGGCCACCAAGGCCAGCCCGAAGGAAATGCTGCCGGTGGTGGACAAGCCGCTGATTCAGTACGCGGTGGAAGAGGCCTACGCCGCCGGCATCCGCCACATGGTCTTCGTCACCGGGCGCAGCAAGCGCGCCATTGAAGACCATTTCGACACCGCCTATGAGTTGGAAAACGAGCTGGAGACCGCCGGAAAGACCGATCTGCTCGAACTCGTGCGCTCGGTACAGCCCCGTGACATGGACTGCGCCTTTGTGCGCCAGCCACGCTCGCTCGGCCTGGGCCACGCCGTGCTGTGCGCCGAACCGCTCATCGGCAACGAACCCTTTGCCGTGCTGCTGGCCGACGACCTGATGCGCGGCCCGGTGGGCGGCATGCCCGTGCTGGCGCAAATGGTGCAGGCCTTTCGCCAGCAGGGCCGCTCGGTGATTGCGGTGCAGGAAGTGCCGCAAGAGCAAGTCAACCGCTACGGCATCGTGGCCGGTGAGCCGGCCGGCGGCCCACTGATCCGGATCGACCGCATCGTGGAAAAACCTGCTCCAAAAGATGCGCCATCCCGCATGGGCGTGGCGGGCCGCTACATCCTCACACCAGCCATCTTCGATCAGATCCGCTCCCAGCCCACAGGCGCGGGCGGCGAGATCCAGCTCACCGACGCCATCGGGCGCCTGATGGAGCATGAGGCGGTGTATGCCTTCCAGTACGAAGGCAAGCGCTACGACTGCGGCAGCAAGGAAGGCTTCTTGCAGGCCACGGTGGAACTGGCGCTGGAGCACCCGGAAGTGGGGGCTTCGTTTCGCAGCTACCTCAAGACGCTAACGCTTTGAGGCTGGGCGGTTTGCTACTTTTTTGATAGCTTCTAACGCTTGTACACAAAGCGCTGAAAGCCTATTTGGCTTAATATTTTCTTCAGCGAAGCCAAGGAAAATCTACCGCCGCCGCAGCAGGTGGATGTATTCGTCGCCCACCGTCTCCTGCCCCACCAGCTCGTTGCCGGTTTGCTTGGCAAAGGCCTGGAAGTCGCGCACCGAGCCGCTGTCGGTCGCCACCACCTTGAGCACCTGGCCGCTGTCCATATCGGCCAAAGCCTTTTTGGCCTTGAGGATGGGCAGCGGGCAATTGAGGCCCCGGGTATCGATTTCCTTGTCGATGTTCATCGTATTCAGTCCTTTGGCGGCAGATCGAGCCCACGGCGCCGCTCTGCATTTTCTTCGTCCGTGAAAAATACCGGCTCATGCCCGCGGGTGCGCAGCCAGTCGGCCAGCGCGTACCCCGTGCCGGCGGGCCAGCATTTGAGATCCTGCAGATCGTACAGCCGGTAGTCCACCAGTTCGGGCGACAGCCGCACCTGCCCCGTGGCCACCACGTGGTAGGCAATGATGACCTGGTTCATGCGCAGAAATTCATAGGAACCGACCAAGGTGCTGCTCTGCACGTCGAGATTGGTTTCCTCCTTGACCTCGCGCGCGATACCGGCTTGTGGCGATTCACCCGCCTCCATGAAACCGGTGATCAGCGCAAACATCTTGCCCGGCCAGGCAGCGTTGCGCGCCAGCAGCACCTTGCCGTCGATCTCGACGATGGCAGCGAGCACCGGCGTGGGGTTGTTCCAGTGCGTCCAGCCGCAGGCCGGGCAGCGCAGGCGCTCCACATCGCCGCTGTCTTCTGCCTGGGTGATCAGAGCCAACGGCGTGGCGCAGTGGGTGCAAAAGCGCGTTTCGTACTGCATCGCTTCCTTTTTGATAGCTGGTAGCGCTTATGGATTAAGCGCTAGAGGCCGATTTGACTAAAATTCTAGGCGGGAAAGACGCCCGTGGAGAGGTAGCGATCACCCCGATCGCACACCACAAAGGCAATCGTCGCATCGTGCTCGCGCAGCGCAATCTGCTGCGCCACCCAGCAGGCACCGGCCGCTGAGATGCCCGCAAAAATGCCCTCTTCGCGCGCCATGCGGCGGCACATGTCTTCGGCGTCGTCCTGGCTGACCAGTACCAGCTCGTCAATGGCTTTGGCGTCGTAGATGGCAGGCATGTAGGCCTCGGGCCACTTGCGGATGCCGGGAATCCGCGAGCCCTCTTGCGGCTGCGCGCCGATCACCAGAATCTTCGGGTTTTTTTCTTTGAGAAAGCGCGACACCCCGGTGATGGTGCCTGTCGTCCCCATGGCGCTGACGAAGTGCGTGATGCGGCCTTCGGTCTGCTCCCACAGCTCTGGCCCGGTGGTCTCATAGTGAATGCGGGGGTTGTCGGGGTTGGCAAATTGGTCCAGCACGCGTCCCTTGCCTTGCTTTTGCATGCCGACCGCCAGATCGCGCGCATATTCCATGCCGCCGCTCTTGGGCGTGAGGATCAGCTCGGCGCCAAACGCCTTCATGGCCTGGGCACGCTCGGCCGAACCATCTTCGGGCATGACCAGCACCATGCGGTAACCGCGAATCGCCGCCGCCATGGCCAGGGCAATGCCGGTATTGCCCGAGGTCGCCTCGATCAGCGTGTCGCCAGGGCGAATATCGCCGCGCTCCTCGGCACGCCGGATCATCGAGAGCGCCGGCCGATCCTTGACCGAACCGGCAGGGTTGTTGCCTTCGAGCTTGGCCAGCACCACGTTGCGCCGCTCGGCGTTGTCTTGCACACCAATGCGCTGCAGTGCCACCAAGGGCGTTTTTCCTACCGTGTCCTCAATTGTTGGGTATTGCATGCGCCCTACTGTGCCATAATTTGCGGCTGCATACATTTGCCCGGGTGGTGAAATTGGTAGACGCAGGGGACTCAAAATCCCCCGCCGCAAGGCGTGCCGGTTCGATTCCGGCCCCGGGCACCAAATTGAATAAGGCCAGCACTTTTCCAAGTGCTGGCCTTTTTTTGTTGACTACAGCGGGGTGCTTAGCTGTCCTGGCGCCGGATCAGCGTTCGGCCCTTGGGCGTGATGACAAACTCATTGCGCGTATCGCGTGCCACGTAACCGTATTCCAGCAGGCGCCCCGACAAATGCCGGTGCAAAGCCTCAGGAATGCTCAGGGCCTCGCCCATTTCCAGGCGCTTGAGGGCTTCGAGCTCATCGACCGTGGGGTCGTCGTGTACGGGGGTTTGTGTGTGCGGCATGTTTTCTCCTTGTAGATACCTGACCAATCAAAAGCGAGGCAGATCGCGCAGACCCGGGGCCTTTGCATCGTCTGGAAAGGCAATACTTTCTTCCCAGCCGCCGTGCAGGCTGTCTTGCACTTGCAAAGCCGCAGGCCCGCTGTGCACCAGTTTGCCACCAGACGCCTCGCACACCGCCACTATTTCATCGCCTTCGAGCAACCGGTCAATCACTGCCGCGAGCGGAACGGAGGCTGGCGGCAGGTCCCATCCACTGCCATCGCGGGCCAACAAGCCCATCAACACCTGATCGATACGCGGTGCGCCCGAAGGTTCAAAACGCACTGCCGTGATTCCGTACATTCGCTTCCTTCCCTTGGTCTTTGGAACCAGACGCAGCCTACGCGGCTCGCCCGAACGTCGGTGTAGGAAGAGCAGCCGACCGCGAGCTAATGCGTACGGCTACGCCTGCCCCTGCAGCCACTGCAGAAACGCACCGAGTGCCGGGGTGCTTGCCTGGGCTGGGGTCACGAGGTAGTAGCCACGCTCACCGCGCAGCGGCTGCGGGCATGCCACCACCAACTCACCGCGCGCCAATTCGGCTTCGATCAGCATGGCAGGCATGAGCGCCACCCCCAGGCCATGCGTGGCGGCGACGGCGAGCATGGAGAACAGCTCGTAGCGCGGGCCTTCCAGCGCGCGTGGTGCCGGCACGCCCATGGCTTCGAACCACTGGCGCCAGCCGTAGGGGCGCGTGCTTTGCTGAAGCAGCGGCAGTTCGGCCAGCACCTGCGGTGAGACGCCTTGGTGGGCGCGCCCACGGCCGCGCTGCTCAGCGGCTTCCAGCAGCCTGGGGCTGCAGACGGGCAGCACGTCCTCGTGCATCAGCCAATGCGCCTGCGTGCCCGGCCAGTGGGCGACCTGCTCGGGCGTGCCGGCATAGAGCGCGGCGTCAAAACCGGTATCGGCAAACAAAAAGGGGCGGGTGCGGGTGTCGATATGCACCACGATGTCGGGGTGCACGGCGGCAAATTCCGGCAAGCGTGGAATAAGCCAGCGGGTGGCAAAGGTCGGCACCGCCGCCAGCGTGAGCGCGCCGCCATGGCCCTGGTGCGCCATCACGTCGAGCGTGTCGCGCTCAAGCGCCTGCAGGCGCGGGCCGACCTGGCGGGCGTAGCTGCGGCCGGCGGGCGTCAAGGCCACGCCGTGGCGGGTGCGGCGAAACAGCGCCACGCCCAGAAAAGCCTCCAGGCCGAGAATCTGGCGCGACACGGCGCTTTGCGTGAGCGCAAGCTCGTCGGCAGCGCGGGTGTAGCTCTCGTGGCGCGCAGCGGCATCGAGACAGGCCAGTGCCTGGGTAGAGGGAAGGGTACGGCGCATGGGCGAGCAACGAGGGTTTGGCGGACCATATTCTGAGGCAAACAGGCCGCCTGTATGACACAACCGCATAACTGAGTTCCATATTCTCGCTTGCTGCGTATGGCACAAGGCTTCTACCATGGCGCACCATTCGCATTTAATGCGTTTTTTGCACATCAACCCATTCACCCAAAACCCACCGGAGACCACCATGGCCCACGCCACTTTTCATTGGGACGACCCCTTCTTGCTCGACCAGCAACTGAGCGACGACGAGCGCATGGTGCGCAATGCCGCTGCCGCCTACTGCCAGGACAAGCTGGCACCGCGCGTGCTCGAAGCCTTCCGCCACGAACGCATGGACACCGGCATCTTTCGCGAGATGGGCGAAGTCGGCCTGCTCGGCCCCACCATCCCCGAGCAGTACGGCGGCCCGGGGCTGAATTACGTGGCCTATGGCCTGATTGCACGTGAGATCGAGCGCATCGATTCAGGCTACCGCTCCATGGCCAGCGTGCAGAGTTCATTGGTGATGGTGCCAATATTTGAATTCGGCACCGAGGCGCAGCGCCAGAAATACCTGCCCAAACTGGCCAGCGGCGAATGGATCGGCTGCTTCGGCCTGACCGAGCCCGACCACGGCTCGGACCCTGGCAGCATGGCCAGCCGCGCGAAGAAGGTGGCGGGCGGCTATGAGCTTTCGGGCAGCAAGATGTGGATCACCAACAGCCCGGTGGCCGACGTGTTTGTCGTTTGGGCCAAGGAAGTGAGCGAGGCCGGCAGCGTCGGGCCGATTCGCGGCTTCATTCTCGACAAAGGCATGAAAGGCCTCTCAGCCCCCGCCATCCACGGCAAGGTGGGCTTGCGGGCCAGCGTGACGGGTGAGATCGTCATGGACAAGGTGTTTGTGCCTGACGACAACGCCTTCCCTGAGGTGCAGGGTTTGAAGGGCCCTTTCACCTGCCTTAATAGTGCGCGCTACGGCATCGCCTGGGGCGCATTGGGAGCGGCAGAGTTCTGCTGGCACACCTCGCGCCAGTACACGCTGGACCGCAAACAGTTCGGCCGGCCCCTTGCCGCCAACCAGCTGATCCAGAAAAAGCTCGCCGACATGCAGACCGAAATCGCCCTGGGCCTGCAAGGCTGCCTGCGCCTGGGGCGCATGAAGGACGAAGGCACGGCCGCCGTCGAAGCCACTTCGATCATCAAGCGCAACAGCTGCGGCAAGGCGCTCGACATTGCCCGCATGGCGCGCGACATGATGGGCGGCAACGGCATCAGCGACGAGTTCGGCGTGGCGCGGCATCTGGTGAACCTGGAAGTGGTCAACACCTACGAGGGCACGCACGATGTGCACGCGCTGATCCTGGGCCGCGCTATCACGGGCATTGCCGCCTTTGCGAATTAAAACTTTAAGAGAAATTGGCCTCTAGCGCTTACCCCATAAGCGCAGTAAGCTATCTTTTTAAAAGCATCATGAGCCCTACTTCCAACCCCGCAGGCGCCCTGGACGGCATCCGCGTGCTCGACCTCTCACGCGTGCTGGCCGGCCCCTGGTGCACGCAAATACTGGCGGACCTGGGCGCCGACGTGGTCAAGATCGAGCGGCCCGGCGCCGGGGACGACACGCGCCACTGGGGCCCGCCCTTTCTGAAGGACGCCGACGGCCACGACACCGACCAGGCCAGCTACTACACCGCCTGCAACCGCAACAAGCGCTCGGTCACGCTGGACATCGCGACGCCCGAGGGCCAGGCGCTGATCCGCCAGATGGCACTGCAGGCCGACGTGCTGGTGGAGAACTTCAAGGTGGGCGGGCTGGCGCAGTACGGCCTGGACCACGCCAGCCTGATGGCGCTGAACCCGCGCCTGATCTACTGCTCGGTCACCGGCTTCGGCCAGGATGGGCCCTATGCCGAGCGCGCCGGCTACGACCTGATGATCCAGGCCATGACCGGGATGATGAGCATCACCGGCCGCCCGGACAGCGAGAGTGGCGGCGGGCCACTGCGGGTCGGCGTGGCGCTGACGGACCTATTCACCGGCGTCTATGCCAGCAGCGCCATCCTGGCCGCCATCCACGTGCGCCACAGCACCGGGCAGGGGCAGCACATCGATATGGCCTTGCTCGACGTGGGCATGGCCATCCTTGCCAACCAGGCATCCGGCTTTTTGGCTACGGGCGTGGCCCCCATGCGCCAGGGCAACAGCCACCCCAGCCTGGCGCCCTATCAGGACTTCGCCACGCTGGACGGCGCCATGCTGCTGGCCATCGGCAACGACGGCCAATTCGCCCGTTTCTGCCAGGCCGCCGGCCACCCGGAATGGGCCAAAGACCCCCGCTTTGCCAGCAACACCTTGCGCGTGCGCCACCGCGGCGACCTGATCCCCGCGATGGAAGCGGTCACGCGCACCCGCAGCACCGCCGACTGGGTGGCGCTGCTGGAGGGCATTGCCGTTCCCTGCGGCCCCATCAACGACATCGCCCAGGCGTTTGCCGACCCCCAAGTGCAAGCGCGCGGCCTGGCCGTTGCGCTGCCCCGCTGGCCCAATGGCGATGCACCTGACGGCGTGGCAACGATCACCGGCGTGGCCAGCCCGCTGCGCCTCTCCGGCAACCCGCCGGTGCTGCGCAACGCACCGCCGGCGCTGGGCCAGCACACCGAGGAAGTGCTGCGGGAGCTGGGGCTGGATGCCGCACGCATTGCACAATTGCGCACCAGCGGGGTGATTTGAGCCATCATGTCGCGCTCTCCCCCAACGCCAGGACCACGCCATGCCTTCAAGCTTCAAAGTGGGTGACCACGTCACCTGGAATTCCGAAGCCGGGCATGTCAGCGGCCACATCACCAAGGTGCACACAAAGGACTTCAACTACAAAGGCCACACGCACCGCGCCAGCGAAGATGAGCCGCAGTACGAAATCAAGAGCGACAAGACAGACCACATCGCCGCGCACAAGGGCGCAGCGTTGAAGAAAATCGCGTAAATCCTGGCGCTCAGCGCGGGCGCTCAAACCCGCTTTGCGCCCACTGCAAGGCACTGTCTACCGTCAGCTTGAAGGTGGGCGGGACGGCTACCCGCGCCAGCTCCAAGCCCAAGGCGTCCTCCGCGCTCAGCGTGGCCGTGGCGCCCTCTTCGTCGGGCACGATCGCGAGCAGCACCCGGACACGCTCGCCCCCGAACGTGACCGTGACGTTCTTGTTCAGCTGCGCATGCAACTGTTGCTCGTGGCGGCGCAGCACTTCGCTGGCCGTCTTGACCAGCGTGTTGAAGGCATTCACATCCAGCGGCTTGGGGTTTTTCTTGTCGCGCCCCATGGTCCAGGGACCCACCAGCGCAGGTTCGTCTTCTCCCTGCAAGGTCATGGCCACGGCCCAGCCGTCGTCGTCTTCGTTCTTGATGACCCGCGCCGTCCAGCGCCCATCGCTCCACTGGCGGGCTTCCTGGATGGGGGGCGGTGTGTCGTGGGGGGTATCGGGCATAAGAAAAGAAAAGGCGCGCAGAACGGGGCAAAGGTGCAGAGCATACGCACCACCGCAGCGCCCACCCTGTCGCCGGGCGCCCGTGGCTCAGCTGGCCACGGTAAACCGCTGCTGCACGTGGCGGGGCGTTTCCAGTTCATCGGCGATGGCCACCGCAAGATCCGCCACGCTGATGCCACCGGGCTGGTCGCCGTTCATCAGGGGCGCGTCAACACCCAGACGGTACTGGCCCGTGCGCTCGCCCGGGGCCAGCAGGATGGGAGGCGAGAGAAACGTCCAGGCTAGGGTGCTCTCGCTGCGGATCAGGTTCAGCGCTTCGCGCGCCGCAAGCGCGCCCTGCTTGTACTCAGCCGGGAAATCCGGTGTGTCCACCAACTGCACACCAGGCGCCACAAACAGGCTGCCCGCACCGCCCACCACCAGCAGGCGGCGCACGCCCGACTGCCGGGTGCCCGCGTAAATGGCGCGCGTGCCCTTGAGAAACTCGTCATAAATGTCGGGGCGGCCCCAGCCCGGGTTGTAAGCGCTGACGACGGCATCGTGGCCCGCCACGGCCTTGGCGACCTGGGCGGTGTCTTGCGCATCGGCGGCCACCACGGAAAGGCCCTCGCGGGCGGAGAGCTTGGCGGGGTTGCGCGCCAGCACGGTCACGCGGTGGCCGCGTTGCAGCAACTCCGTGAGTACGGCCGTGCCGACAAAGCCGGTGGCACCAATCAAGGCGATGTTCATAGAGGTTCCTCATTCATCAAAAAGTGCTGATGCGTGAGAATAAGAGCTTGTCAAAGCCGGCGGTAGACGGCTAAAAACACCTTTTGTTTGAAGCTGAACTTCACAATCAACGCACCAACACCATGGATGACCTCAAACGCATGGCCGTTTTTGCGGCCGTGGTGCAGCACGGTTCGATGAGTGGCGCCGCCCGGGCACTGGGCATGAGCACGTCGGCCGTGAGCCAGCAAGTACGCAAGCTCGAGCACGATGGCGGCGTCACGCTGCTGCACCGCTCCACGCGCAAGCTGGCGCTGACCGACGCCGGCCAGCGCTACCACGCAGGCTGCGCAGCCATGTGGGCGGCGGCCGAGCAGGCACGGGCCGAGCTGGCAGCCTCGCGCGACGCACCCAGCGGCGAGCTGCGCCTGTCGGCCACGGTGGGTTTTGCGCGCCACGTGGCTCCCGCACTGGGCGCTCTGCTGGCAGCCCACCCAGCCCTGCGACTGCGGCTGCTGGTGGACGACGCGCCGATCGACCTCATCAACACCCGCATTGACCTGGCCGTGCGCTTTGGCCGCCTGCAGGACTCCACCTGGGCAGCCCGGCGTCTGGGCGGT
The DNA here is from genome assembly GCF_059424465.1 of Simplicispira sp. GW247-4R2A. NCBI lineage: Bacteria > Pseudomonadati > Pseudomonadota > Betaproteobacteria > Burkholderiales > Comamonadaceae > Simplicispira > Simplicispira sp. GW247-4R2A. Next base: position 77,089 of record NZ_JBWKZM010000016.1, read on the forward strand.
ATGCAGTGGTGGCTGTGCGCAGCACCCGCCTGGGTGGCCACGCACGGCCTGCCGCAGCACCCGGACGCGCTGCTCTCACAAAGCTGGCTGGGCTTTGCGCGCGAGGACAGAGGGCTGGTGATGGATCTGCACAGCCCCACAGGTGAACCACGGGCGCTGCGCGTGGAGCCACGCATTGCCAGCAACAACCAGTTGTCGATCCAGCAGATGTGCGAGGCCGGGCTGGGCCTGGCACTGATGGGCAGCATGGACGTGCAAGAGGCGCTGCAGGCCGGCCGGCTGGTGCGGCTGCTGCCCGATTGGTCGTTTGGCACGCTCGCCATCTGGGCCGTGACGCCCCAGCGCGACGCCCAACCGGCCAAGGTCCGCATGGCCATTGCCGCCCTGCACCGCTATTTCCAGCAACTGCCTGGTGCAGGTTATTTCTCAAAATCCTGCGCCGCCCGGTCAACCCGCCGTCAGAACGGAAAGCGCAGGCTAAAAGAAGTGCTGCCCGGCTGCGAGGCGACCGCTACATCGCCCCTGTGCGCACGCAGGATCGCCTGCGTGATGGCCAGGCCCAGCCCGGTTCCCTCGCCCGAGGCGTGCTGGCGCGACGGATCGGCCCGGTAAAAGCGCTCGAACAGCCGGGCCAGGTGCTGCGCGGGAATCATCTCACCGGTGTTCTCCACCGTGAGCGACAGCCGGCCTTCTTGCCGAACGATGGTCACGGCAACATGCCCCCCGGCTGGGGTATGGCGCAGCGCGTTGGACAGCAGGTTGTTCAGCGCCCTGCGCAGCATGAGCCGGTCGCCCTGCACCACGCCCGCGCCTTGCATTTCCAGCCGAATCGTTCTTTCGTCGGCCAGCGCCTCGTAGAAGTCAAACAGGTCATGCACCTCACGGGCCAAATCCACCGGCTCGCGGTGCACGATGGCCAGGCCGTTCTCGGCCTTGGCCAGAAACAACATGTCGGAAATCATCCGGGCCAGGCGCTCATGCTCCTCTGCATTCGACTCCAGGATGTCGCGGTAGCTGTCCGCGTCACGTGGCCGGCTCAATGCCACCTGGGTCTGCATCATCAGGTTGCTGATGGGGGTGCGCAACTCGTGCGCCAGATCCGAAGAAAAATCGGACAGCCGCCGAAAGGCATCCTCCAGGCGTTCGAGCATCTCGTTCAGCGTGGTGGCCAGGTCGGCCAGCTCGGCCGGTACGGCCTGGGTCGGCAGCCGCCGGTCCAGGCTTTGTGCCGTGACAGCAGCAGCCTGCTCGCGCATGGCGCGCAAAGGCGCCAGCCCGCGCCGCGCGGCCACCCAGCCGAGCAGCCCCATCAAGAGCATGGCCCCGGCAATGAAGCGCCAGAGCGTACGCCGGAAGCTGCGCATGAACCTGTCGTGGTGCGCGGTATCGACGGCAAGAATCAGTTCGATGGGCCCATCGCCAGCACCCGGCAGCACCCTGGCCAAGCCGTGGAAGCTGCGGCCCCCGGCGTTCCAGCGCAAAACCTCGGCGGCATCGCCCAACGGGGACGGGAATTGGACGCCAGGCGAAGCCAACCACAGGCGGCCCTGCGGCCCGCGCACCTGCATCACCAGCTCGCTGTGGCCCGCAAACGTCGCCGAAAGGCGCTCGGCCACCACCTCGCGCCGCAGGGGCTGCTCCATCGCCGCGATGACATGCGCGGCATGCTCGATCTTGCCCGCCACCTCTTCGCGGTCGAGGTCCTCGAAATGCGAGGCGATGGTGCTGGCCACCAGCCAACCCAGCGCCAGCAGCACCGCGCCCGAGCCCAGGGTGAACAGCAGCGTCAGGCGCACCGTCAGTGGAACGCGCAAGCGCATCAGGCAGGCACCTCCAGCACATAGCCCATGCCGCGCACGGTGCGGATCAGCTTGGGCTCAAAGGCGTCGTCCATCTTGGCGCGCAGGCGCCGCATGGCCACCTCGATCACGTTGGTGTCGCTGTCGAAATTCATGTCCCAGACCTGCGAGGCAATCAGCGAACGCGGCAGCACTTCGCCCTGCCGGCGCAGCAGCAATTCAAGCAGCGCGAATTCCTTGGCTGTCAAATCAATGCGGTGCCCGGCACGCTGGGCGCGTCGGCGCCGCAGGTCCAGCTCCAGATCGGCGATGCGCAGCACCGTGGCTTCGAGCCCGGCCTTGCCGCGCCGCAGCAGCGTACGCACCCGCGCCAGGAACTCGGAAAATGCAAACGGCTTGACGAGATAGTCGTCTGCGCCCAGCTCCAGTCCCTTGACGCGGTCCTCCACCTGGTCACGCGCCGTCAGAAACAACACCGGCAGCTCGCTGCCGCTGCGCCGCAGGGCTTCGAGCAGTTGCCAGCCGTTCAGGCCGGGCAGCATGACATCGAGGATCAAAAGGTCGTGATCGCCCGTGAGTGCCAGGTGCAGGCCATCGGTGCCGGTGCGCGCCAGATCGACCAGGAAGCCGGCTTCGGACAGTCCCTGGCGCAGGTAGTCCCCGGTTTTGGTCTCGTCTTCGACGATCAGCACTTTCATGCGCCAGATTGTGCCGGTCCGCGGCGGCAAGCGGCGCCACCTTACCAATTTGTAATGCGGCGGAAATCTGGCCGTGGGGGTCGCCCCGGCACCATCGCGTTCGCCTTGAAACCCGTGGCATCGCCGGCCCAGCGCCCGCTGATGCCACCAAGAACAACGAGCCAGGAACCCTTATGAAAACTGCGAGCGCCCTGGCCCTTGGCCTGGTGGCCGTCCTTGTCTCCCTACCGCTGGGCGCGCAGACCCTGGGCGATGCCTTGTCCAACGCGCTGGCCAGCCACCCTGCGGCCGTTGCCGGCGCGGCGCGTGCCGAAGCTGCCGATCTGCTCGTCGAAGCGGCAGACAGCCTGACACCGCGCCCGCCGTCCGCCTCGCTGGCCACGCTCAGCGACCGCCTGGGCTCCCACTACGGAAGGCAGGAATGGGAGCTGGAACTTGCCGCCCCGCTGTGGCTGCCGGGCCAGAAGGCCAGCCAGGCAGCACTTGCCGCAAGCGCCCGCGACGCGCTGCGCGCCAGCCAGCAACTGCTGCGCCTGCAACTGGCCGGCGAGCTGCGCGAAGCCTGGTGGGCGGTGGCGGCCGCGCGCAACGGCGAGCAACTGGCACAGCGCCGTGCGCACACCGCCGCCAGCCTGGAGGCGGACGTGCAGCGCCGCTTTCAGGCAGGTGAGCTCGCGCGCGTGGACGCCAACCTGGCACAGAGTGAAAACCTGGACGCCCAAGCCGCATTGGCCACGGCCCGCTCAGAGCGTCTGCAGGCCGAGCAGGTTTTCCACACCTTGAGCGGCATAGCCGCGCCCGCCGTGCTGGCGCCCGAACCAGCGCCGACAGTGGGCGTCGCCCCTGCGGCGATACATCCCCAACTCGCTGTCGACCGGGCCGCTGTGCAACTGGCGCGCGCCCGGTTGGTGGTAGCCGACGCGACACCGCGGGAAGCGCCCGAACTGGCGCTGCGCGTGCTGCGCGAGCGCAGTGCCCGCAGCGACCCGTATGCGAATGCGCTGGGCATCAAGCTCACCATCCCCTTTTCGCTGGGCCCGCGCGCCCGCCAGGAAAGTGCGGCCGCGCGCGCCGAACTTGTACAGGCCGAAGCCCAGGTGGCGCTGCAGGAGCGCAAGCTGACCCAGGAGACGGCCAAGGCCCACCGCGAGCGGGCGGTGGCCCAACAGCAACTGGGCATGGCCCGCGAGCGCCTGGCGCTCACGGCGGACAGCCTGGCGCTGGCCGAAAAGAGCTTTCACCTGGGTGAATCTGATCTCGTGGCCTTGCTGCGCGCCCGCGCCGTGGCGCAGGAAGCCGAGGCAAGCCTGCAGCGCGAGGAGATCGCGCTGGCCGCCTCGCAGTCCCGTTTGAACCAGTCCCTGGGAGTTCTTCCGTGAAGTTTTTGCGCATCTTTTGTGTCGCCGTGGCCCTGGCGGTCCCACCCCTCACAAGCCATGCCCATGGCGGTGAGGACCACGGCAACGCCCCGGCACCGGCCCCAGTGGCCTCGGCCGCCCCACGCGCCCAGGCACAGTCGGAAGACTTTGAACTGGTCGCCGAAGTGCAGGGGCAGGGACAAGCACTGGTGCTGTTTCTGGACCGATTTGACAGCAACGCACCTGTCGTCGGAGCCCAGGTGGAGGTAGACGGTGGTGGCCCGCCGACCATGGCTGCCGAGACGGCGCCAGGCGTCTACCGCGTGGCGGCTGGCCCCTGGACCCAGCCAGGTCGCCACGCGCTCACTGTGTCGGTGCAGGCCGGCGACACCGCAGACCTGCTCAGCGCCACGCTGGACGTTCCCGCTGCGGCGGCCGCCGCGCCCGCGGCACCCCTGGCCGTTGGCTCGCCCGCGACCACCAAGCGCAGCCTCTGGGCGCTTGCCGGAGCACTGGCACTGGCTGCGCTGGGCGGTTTCACCTGGCTGCGCCGCCGCACCTCCACCTCTTCCTGACGCAGGACATCCCATGAAGAACCCCCACCTCGCCCTCATGGCGGGCAGCGCACTGCTCGTGCTCACCGGCCACGCTGGGGCCCACGGCGACGAAGACCACAACCAGAGCACGCCGCCCGCCGCCATCGCCACCGTGACCACCGCCGCCGCGATGCCCGGAACATCTACCGCGCCCCAGCGCCTGGAGGATGGCAGCTTGTTCGTCCCCAAGGCGGTGCAGCGGCAACTGGGTCTGCGCACCCGCGTGGCGGTGGTGCAGGAGCTGGCGGTCACAGTGGAATTGGCCGGCAAGGTCGTGGCCGACGCACGTGCCGGGGGCCTGGTGCAGGCGGGCCAGGCCGGGCGCGTGGAGGCCACCAGTGCCGGCCTGCCGGTACTGGGCCAGGCCGTGCACAAAGGCGAACTGCTGGCGCAACTGCGGCCGGTGCTCAGCAGCATGGAGCGCGGCAGCAATCTGGCGCAGATCGCCGAGATCACGGCCCAACTCGCGATTGCCGAGCGCAAGGTGGCGCGCTACGCGCAACTCGAAGGCGCTGTGCCGCAGGCCACCATAGACGCGGCACGCCTGGAACGCGACGCCCTGCGCCAGCGCCGCAGCGCGCTGGGCAGCGGTCTGGACCAGGCCGAAGCCCTGCGCGCGCCCATTTCGGGCGTGGTGAGCGCCGCCCACGCCGTCGCCGGCCAGGTGGTGGACGCAAAAGACGTGCTGTTCGAGGTGGTTGACCCGGCGCGGCTGTCGGTCGAAGCCCTGGCCTATGACCCCCTGCCGGCCAGCGGTGTGGCCCGGGCCAGCGCCGCCGTGCCCGGCGGCGCACTCGATCTGGCCTACGTGGGCAGCGGGCAGCAACTGCGCGAGCAGGCCCAGGTGCTGCTGTTTCGCGTGCAGCCGGGTGGCCCGGCCGTGGCGGTGGGGCAGCCGCTGACGGTGCTCGCCACCACGGCAGGGCGCGTACACGGCGTGGCGGTTCCGCGCAGTGCGCTCGTCAAGACCGCCACCGGAGGGGCCGCCGTGTGGGTGCACACCGCGGCCGAGCGCTTCGTGCAACGCCCGGTGACAGCGCAGGCGCTGGGCGCCCTGGAGCTTGCCGTCACCCAGGGCCTGGCCCAAGGCGAGCGTGTGGTGACCGATGGGGCCGCGCTGCTGGCCCAGGTGCGCTGACATGTTCGCCTTTCTGATCCAGACCAGCCTGCGCCAGCGGCTGATCGTGCTCGGGGTCTCGCTGCTGCTGGTGGTCTACGGCGTGCTCACCGTGCGCCAAATGCCGGTGGACGTATTCCCCGACCTGAACAAGCCTACCGTGACGCTGATGATCGAAGCCGGCGGCATGGCCCCCGAAGAGGTCGAGCAGCTCGTCACCTTCCCCATCGAGTCGGGCATGAACGGCATGCCGGGCGTGACGCGGGTGCGCTCGGTCTCGGGCGTCGGCCTGTCCATCGTCTACGTCGAGTTTGAATGGGGCTCGGACATCTACAAGAACCGCCAGCAGATCGCCGAGCGCCTGAACCTGGTGCGCGAACAATTGCCACCTGGCGTGGTGGCGCAAATGGGGCCGATCTCGTCCATCATGGGCGAAATCCTGCTCATCGCCTTGCCCGCCGACCCCGCCAAGGTCAGCGCCATGCAGGTGCGCGAGTACGCCGACTGGGTGATGCGCCCGCGCCTGCTGACGATTCCGGGCATTGCCCAGGTCACGCCCATAGGCGGCGAGGTGCGCCAGTACCGGGTCGAAATAAAGCAAGCGCAGCTCCAGGCACTGGGCGTGGAGCGCGAAAAACTCGAAGCCGCGCTGCGCGACTTTGGTGCCAACACCAGCGGCGGTTTTCTGGAGTCCGAGGGACGCGAATACCTGATCCGCCAGATCGGCCGCACCAGCCGTCTGCGGGACCTGCAGAACGTGGTGGTCGCCGTCAAGAACGGCCAAGCCATCCTGCTGCACCAACTGGCCGATGTGAAGATAGCACCGGCCGCCAAGCGTGGTGACGGCGGCTACAACGGCAAGCCGGCGGTCATCCTGTCGGTACAGAAGCAGCCCGGCGCCGACAGCGTGACGCTGACGCGCGAGGTCGAGCAGGCGCTGGGCGAACTGAAAAAAAACCAGCCCGCTGGCATCGAGGCTCCGAAGTTCCTGTTCAAGCAGGCCGATTTCATCGAACACTCGGTGCGCAACGTCCAGGAAGCCCTGCGCGACGGCGCCATCCTGGTGGCGGTGGTGCTGTTCCTGTTCCTGCTCAACGTGCGCACCACGCTGATCTCGCTGACCGCGATTCCGGTGTCCCTGCTGGCGACGGCGCTGGTGTTCCACTACTTCGGCCTGTCCATCAACACCATGACGCTGGGCGGCCTGGCCATTGCCATTGGCGAGCTGGTGGACGACGCGGTGGTCGGGGTGGAAAACGTGCTGCGCCGGCTCAAGCTCAACAGCGCCCTGCCCCAGCCGCGCCCCGCAGCGGCGGTGATCGCCAGCGCCACGCTGGAAGTGCGCTCGGCCATCGTCTATGCCACCGCCATCATCGTGCTGGTGTTCGTCCCACTGTTCGTGCTCCCGGGCATCGAGGGGCGCTTGTTCACCCCGCTGGGCGTGGCCTACATCGTCTCGATCCTGGCGAGCATGGTGGTGTCCGTCACACTCACGCCAGTGATGGCGTACTACCTGCTGCCGCGCATGAAGCAGATGGGCCATGGCGACAGCGCCCTGGTGGCCCATCTCAAGCGCTGGGACGCACGGCTGCTGCACTGGTCTTTCGGCCACTCGGGCATGCTGCTGGCCGCGGCGCTGCTGGCCGTGGTGCTGGCGACCGCCACGGTGCCCTTCTTTCCGCGCGCCTTCCTGCCCGATTTCAACGAGGGCACGCTGACGGTGAACGTGGTGCTCAACCCCGGCACCTCGCTGGCCGAATCCAACCGCATCGGCGCGCTGGCCGAGGAGATCGTGGCCGGCGTCCCCGAAGTCACGCAGGTGGGCCGGCGCACCGGCCGCGCCGAACTCGACGAACACGCCGAGGGGGTGCACTACACCGAGATGGACGTGGATCTCAAGCCCTCGGCACGCAGCCGCAGCGCCATCATCCAGGACATCCGCACGCGCCTGGGCGTTCTGCCGGCGGCAAGCAACGTCGGCCAGCCCATCTCGCACCGGCTTGACCACCTGCTCTCGGGGGTGCGGGCGCAGATCGCGCTCAAGGTGTACGGCGACGACCTGGCCACCCTGCGCACGCTGGCGGCCGAGCTGCGCACGCGCCTGGCCAGCGTGCCGGGCCTGACCGATCTGCAGATCGAGAAGCAGGTGCTGATCCCTGAGATCAAGATCCATGTGGATTACGACCAGGCCGCGCGCTACGGCGTGGCGCCGGGCACGCTCCTGCGCTCACTCCAGCAAATGGTCGAAGGCGAACGCATCACGCAGATCGTCGAAGGCAACCGGCGTTTCGACCTGGTGGTGCGCCTGCCCGAAAGCGGTCGGGGCCTGATGGCGTTGCAAAACCTGCTCATCGAAACCCCCATGGGCGCTGTGCCGCTCGCCAAGCTCGCGACGATGGAGGACGGCGACGGCCCCAACCAGGTCAGCCGCGAGAACGCGCGCCGCCGCATCGTGCTCTCGGCCAACACCGACGGCAGCGACATGGCGCGCGTGGTCGCCGGCATTCGCGCGGAAATCGCCGCCAAGGTGCTTCCCGAAGGCTATTCGGTAGCACTTGAAGGCCAGTTCCAAGCGCAGGAGCAGGCCTCACGGCTGATTGCCCTGCTGGCACTGCTGTCGCTGACTATGGTCTTCCTGGTGCTGTACAGCCGGTACCGTTCGACGGCGCTCACCCTCATCATCATGGGCAACATTCCGCTGGCACTGGTTGGCAGCGTGATCGCGCTGTGGATTTCCGGCCAGCCGCTGTCGGTGGCGGCGCTGGTGGGCTTCATCACGCTCACCGGCATTGCCACGCGCAACGGCATTCTCAAGATCAGCCACTACATCAACCTGTGTGCCTTCGAAGGCGAACACTTTGGCCGGGCGCTCATCGTGCGCGGCTCGCTTGAGCGCCTGACGCCGGTGCTGATGACCGCGCTGGTGGCCGCGTTCGCGCTGGTGCCGCTCCTGGTCTCGGCCGACGCGCCCGGCAAGGAGGTGCTGCACCCAGTGGCCGTCGTGATCTTCGGCGGCCTGGTCAGCTCCACGCTGCTCGACACCTTCCTCACGCCGCTGATGTTCTGGCGCTGGGGCCAAAAACCCCTGGCACGTCTGCTCGCCGCGCGCAACACCGATGGCCCGCAAGAGAGTTTCTGATTCTTCGACCCCCGCCTTCTACAAGGAGCAACCCATGAAAAAGATCTTCTGGTTCCCCACCCTGGCCATGGCCAGTCTGCTTGCCGCCGGCGGCGCCCTGGCGCACGACGACGCCTACCTCGACACCCAGCAGGCCCCCCATGGCGGCCAACTGCGCATGGCGGGCATGTACCACTTTGAACTGGTGCTGGACCATGGCAGCCCCGAAGCCAAGGACAAGCCGGTGCTGGTTTACCTGACCGACCATGCGGGCCAGAAGATCAGCACGGCGGGCGCCACCGGCACCGCCACGCTGCTCTCGGGCAAGACCCGCGCCACCGTAGCGCTCACACCCGACGGGGACAACCGCCTGAAGGGCGCCGGCACCTACGCCTCCACCCCCGGGCTCAAGGCCGTGGTGTCGGTCACATTGGCCGGCAAGGCGCCCGAGCAGGCGCGCTTCACGCCGCTGGCCGGCGCCGCGAAGTAGACAAGGGCCTTCCGCAGGCTGAAAATATGATTGAAAATAGCCTCTAGCGCAATGTCAACCTACGGTTGCAGCTATTTTTTCAATAGCAAATGGAGAACTGCATGGCAGAACATGGGGCCGACATCCTGTGGGAACGGGGCGAACAGGACTTTTTGGGCCAGCGCTACAGCCGCCGGCACCACATCCGTTTCGATGGGGGTGCCGAGATCGCCGGCTCGTCGTCCCCCCATGTAGTGCCGCTGCCCTGGTCCGACGCATCGGCGGTAGACCCTGAGGAAGCCTTTGTGGCGTCTCTGTCGAGTTGCCACATGCTGTGGTTCCTCTCGATCGCCGCCCAGCACGGCTTCTGCGTGGACCGCTATGCCGACGCTGCCCGCGGCGTCATGCAGAAGAACGCCGAGGGCAGAATGGCCATGACCGTCGTCACGCTGCGCCCCGAGGTCAGGTTTTCCGGCGCTACCCTACCCACGCGCGACCAAATCGACACCCTGCACCACAAGGCCCACGAAGCCTGCTTCATTGCCAACTCGGTCAAGACCGAGGTGCGCTGTGAACCGGTCTACCAGCCGGCGCCGTAACCATGCTTACGGAATAAGTAGGCAAAATCAGCATCCAGCGCTTACTCCATATGGTTTCAGCGCTATCAAATCACCATAGAAACCGTCTGCAGCGCCACCGTGGTCACGTGCGTGGGCTCCGGCACACGCGGGTATTGCCTGAGAATCTCCCGCGCCGTGCTCGGCTGGCGCCCCTAGAATTTGCCTATTCGCGTCCATAGCGCGCAAAGGACCTCTTCCATGAAAACAGCCCAGCAAGAAATCGACGAGCGGACCAACCTCACCGGCAGCAACAAATTCGAGCTGTTGCTGTTTCGCCTGGGCACCGACAGTGCGCTGGGCCAGTCGGAGCTCTTTGGTATCAACGTCTTCAAGATCCGCGAAATCGTCGCCATGCCGGTCATCACGCCCATCGTGGGGGGTTCACCGCATTCGCTGGGGGTGGTCAACCTGCGTGGGCAAGTGATTCCGGTGCTCGATCTGCCTTCCATCGTCGGCTGCACACCGAAAACGGGCCTGAACATCATGCTGGTGACCGAATTTGCGCGCACCACCCAGGCCTTTGCGGTGGAGTCGGTGGAAGACATTGCCCGTCTCGACTGGAACCAGGTGATGTCGGCCGAGTCGAGCGGCGCGGCCGGAAAACTCGTCACCAGCATTGCGCGGCTGGACGGCAACACCGACAACACGCGCCTGGCGCAGGTGCTCGACGTCGAAGCCATCCTGCAAATGGTCTCGCCATCCGACGAGCACCAGGTGGACCCACAGAAGGTAGGCGCCAAACTGTTGCTCAGGCCTGGCACCATCGTGCTGGCAGCCGACGACTCCTTCGTCGCGCGCTCGCTCATCGAGCAGGAGCTCACGGTGCTGCAGGCGCCCTACGAGATGACCAAATCTGGCAAGGAGGCCTGGGACCGGCTCAATATGCTGGCGGATGCCGCCGAGGCCGAAGGCAAAACAGTGCTCGACAAGGTCGCCCTGGTGCTCACCGACCTGGAAATGCCGGAAATGGATGGGTTCACCCTCACACGCAACATCAAGCAGAGCGCGCGTCTGAGCGGCCTGCCCGTGATCATCCACTCTTCGCTCTCCGGTTCAGCCAATGAGGACCATGTGCGCAGCGTGGGCGCCGATGGCTACGTGGCCAAGTTCGTCGCCGAAGACCTTGCCAATGCGCTGCGTAAGGTCCTTCTTTCCTGATCGAACGCTCAAGCAGCAATGCGCAGACATGCTGCAACATCTGGCAAGCGCAGGCAAAGACTGTGCAATGTAGGTTTTGGCCGTCAACCACAGGCCTCGCAACGGCGTATAAGCAGGGATGAGTCCCGCCGCACAGCGTTTGTGCCGTGGAATCCACTACCCATGGGCAGCCTCGCTACCGGAGCACCGATATGACGTCAAACCACGTTTCCAAACTTGCCGCAACTGCCGTGCTGCTGGCAGCCGCCACCGGCTGCGCCGTACCAGGCGACCCGTATTACTCGGGTGGGTACCCGCCCACCCCGGTGTACGGGGCAACCACCGTCTATGAATCAGGCGCCTACCCGGCGTATCCCGCTTATGCGGGCCACGATCGCGAAGACCGCTGGGAAGATATGCGCAACGATCGCGAGCGGCGTGCCTGGCGCGAGCGCCAGGCAGAGCGCGAACGCGTACAGCGGGCGCGCGACGAACAGGCACGGCGCGACCTTGAACGCCAACATGACCAACGCGACCAATGGGCGCGGCAACAACGCGAGCGCGACCTTGCGCAACGCCAGCGCGAACAGCGTTCCCGCGCCACTCGCAACGACCGCAACTCCGACGGCAGCCCGCGCACCGACTACGACCGCTACAACCCATCGACAGGGGCCTGGATGCCGCGTTCGGAAGACATGCCCTGAACACACGTTCCAGCCAGGCTGAAAGACTCCAGTCAGTCCAGTCAGCGCAACGCGCCCATCCAGGAGGTTTACTTGACCCACGCGCACAAGTTCCACAAGTTCCTTGTCCCGCTGGCGTCTGTGTTTTGGGTCGCTCTGGGCGCGCTGTCGCCCTTTGAGGCGGCGTCCGCCCAGGTTCTGCGCTGCACCGACGCGCGCACGGGCAAAGTCACCTACACCGACTCCGCCTGCGACAGCGGTACGCAGAGTCGGGAAGTGCAGCCGCGCAAGAGCCCAGAAGAGCTGGCGCAGGAACGTGCACAAGGCGAAGAGGCAGCGCAGCGCATGCGCGAGCGCCTGGCCGCCGAGGCAGCCGCCACCCAGCAGCGTGAAGCGCAGCAGGCCCGTGAAGAGCGCGAGGCACGGCGCGCACAGCGAGGTACCAGCGCAGCCGACTATGCCAACAGCGCTGCTTGCGCCAACGCCCGCCGCGCGCTCGATGCCGTCGCCGCCAGCGTGGCGGGGAGTGCAGAGGATCAGTCGGCCCGGCTGGACACCGCGCAGCGCCAGATGGAACTCTCCTGCCTAGGCCCAGAGGGCTATGCGCGCGCCGAAGCTGCACGTGCCAATCGGCCGCAGGTCGTGGTGGTGCAACCGCCCGCCTGGCCCGTGCACCCCCGGCCGCCCCATCAGCCCAATCGTGCGGATCGCCCGTATATCAAGGGATGCACTTCATTTACCTGCACCGACAGCAACGGCAAGCGCTACCCGCGCACCGGGCCCGGTAGTTTTGACGGGCGTTGAGCCTGGAAACAACTGCTCAACCCAGATTTTCAGGCGACATATAGGCAACCCGCCACTCTTCAAACGGTTGGCTGTCGGCTGACTCAATGGTTTTTTGCTCTTCCCAGGACTGCGCCGCCATGTGCTCGAAACGGGCCTGTTCTTGGGCCGGCCAGGGCGTGGCCAGCAGCGCCTCTTGGGCCTTGCCAGAGCATTGCGCCGCAAAGCGCACATAGCTGTTGTGGTGTTCACTCGCCATGGCATCAAGCACGCGGGCAGAGGGAGTGGTGTGCGCTGCAGCGAGCGTGCCGCGCGCAGCGGACAGGGCTTTTGCAAACCCATCACCGCCATGCGCGGTGTCCAGCGCCTGGGCGTAGGGCACGCATTCCTCCAGCACTTGCGCTGCCCATTCGGTCAATGGCACGGAGCGCCCCCGACGCAGCAGGTGCAGACCGGGTTCACGCCCCCGGGCAGCCGTCAGGTGCTGGTTGTGCTTGATTTCCGTGATCTCGTCCGGCGTATCGTGTGGGCTATCGGAAAGGAGGCAATGCAGCAAAAACACGTCCAGCACCCGCATGGTCTCAGCCGTGATGCCCACCGGGACGAACGGGTCCAGATCCATGAGCCGCACTTCCACGTATTCGACGCCACGCTCACGCAGCGCGTGCAGCGGGCGCTCGCCAAGGCGAATCACCCGCTTGGGTCGGATGGTGCCGTAGAACTCGTTCTCGATCTGCAGCAGGCTGGTGCCTAGCTGGTTGTAATCGCCCCCCGGGTTGCGTATGCCCACCGCTTCGTAGGCGGGGTAGGGCTGGGTCAGTGCTTGGTGAAGCGATTGCGCGTAGCCATCAAGTCCGTTGTAGCTCACCGCCAGCGTAGCCTGCGCGTCGCTCTGGTAGCCCAGGCGCCCCATGCGCAGCGAAGTGGCATGCGGCAGGTACAACGCGTCCGGCCCGAGCGTTTGCAAGGCATGCGGCCGTCCCTGGGCAAAGCACGAACACAGTGCGGGCGAGGCGCCAAACAGGTACAGCAGCACAAAGGCGTGGCGCCGGAAATTGCGAATCAACGCGAAATACTGCTCGCTGGTGACGCCGGGCATCGACCAGTTGTAGTGGATGCCGCAAATGGTCTGCATGCGCCTACCGTAACGGTGGCCCAGACCCATGCGGTAAATACTCTTGGCGCGACCGACGTTCGAACTGCCAAAGCGCGCCAGCGGAATCGTCTCGTCGGTCGGCAATCGGCACGGCATGCTCGACGCCCACACGCGCTCGTCGCCCTGGGCCGCCAGCGTCCGGTGCACAAATTGGTGGATACGCGTGAGCTCGTCCAGACAATCGTCAATCGCCAGGTGCGCGCCAGTGACCAGCTCGATCTGCGATTCGCTGTAGTCGGTGGTGATGTGCGGGTGCGTCAGCGCCGATCCCAGCGCTGCGGGGTGCGGCGTCAGGGCCAGATCGCCCGCAGGCTGTACGCGCAATCCCTCTTTTTCAATGCCGCGGCGGATGCCCAGGAGGGGTTGCGCACGAAGGGTGTCCTGCAGGAAGCTCATGAATGGCGGGCCGATGGCGTGTTTTTGGGTTCGCGGAACTTAGCACGCGGCCCGCAGCCGTGCGCAGCGCAGGGAAATTCGGCTGCGCCCCTCTCGCGCCATCAGCGGCGCGCGGCCATGGCCTTCTGCACTTCGAGCGCACCCTGGGCGCCTCCGTTGGCCGGCACCTGCTCACCCTCGCGCGCAGTGACTTCGGCCAGACGGGCAGCGAGTTGCTCGGGCGCATCTGGCCCTGTGCCGATGTAAACGCCTTGCGTCATGGTGACGTGCGCCGCCTCGAAACTGCCTGCGCCCGCACACAAGGTGGTCCGGGTGGGTGCACTCTCATGCGCCAGCACCAGCATGGCCGGCACCACGGCCTCGGGCTTCAGCATCGCCAGCACTTCGGCCGGCATCAGCCCTTCGGTCATGCGCGTGGCAGCCGTGGGCGCCAGTGCGTTGACGTGGATGTGGTGCTTGGCGCCTTCGATGGCCAGCGTCTGCATCAGCCCGACCAGCGCCAGCTTGGCGGCGCCGTAGTTGCTCTGGCCGAAGTTGCCATACAGGCCGGTGGAGGACGTCGTCATCACAATGCGACCGTATTCCTGCGCCACCATGTGCGGCCAGACCGCCTTGCAGCAGTGCGCCGCGCCCATCAGGTGCACATCGACCACGGTGCGAAAGTCCGCCATGTCCATCTTGGCGAAGCTCTTGTCGCGCAGGATGCCAGCGTTGTTCACCAGCACATCGACCCGGCCCCAGGCGTCCACCACCTGCTGCACCATGGCCTGCACGGCGGCGAAGTCGGTCACCGAAGCACCATTGGCCAGCGCCTCGCCACCGGCAGCGCGAATTTCATCGACCACTTTCTGTGCAGCGCTGACCGAGCCGCCCTCGCCATGCACGCCGCCGCCCAAGTCATTGACCAGCACCCGAGCGCCGCGCGCTGCCAAAGCCAGTGCGTGCGCCCGGCCCAAGCCGCCACCCGCACCGGTCACGATGGCCACGCGGCCTTTGAAATCCAATTCCATTTTTCAACTCCAGTAAAAAACTTGACCGCGGGTACTGTAGCGGGACATAGCAAGTCGGCGGTTGCCGTGCGAGACTGTGCGCTTTACTCGCCACCAACCATGCAAGCTGCTGCCCCCACCAGCCAGGAAACCCCGCGCGACTCGGCCAGCATCATGCTGTTGCAGGATGCACCAGTGGGGATGCAGGTCTTGCTGCTGCGCCGCCATGCCAAGGCATCCAACATGGCGGGCGTGTACGTGTTTCCGGGCGGCAAACTTGACCCCGAGGACCAGTGGGACGATGGGGCGCCACAACTGGACCAGACCCGCCAGACACTCGCCAGCGCGCTGGCCGAGCCAGGCACGCCGCCCGAGCGGGCTGCGGCGCTGTACGTTGCGGCCCTGCGCGAAGCGGTAGAGGAATGCGGCCTGCTGCTCGCTGAACCCACCGCTGGTGGCCAGCCCCTGGATGCCGGGGCGGCCCGGGCGCGGCTGCGCGGCGGAGAAACCTTTACGTCCATGCTGCAGTCCCTGGCGCTGCGCCTGCAGACCAGGGCCCTGGTGCCGTGGTCGCGCTGGATCACGCCAGTGGCGCCGAGCATGGCGAGCCGGCGCTTCGACACCCGATTTTTCGTCGCCCGCGCACCCCAGGGCCAGGTGGCGCGCCACGACAACCAGGAAACGGTCGACACGCTGTGGGTGGCGCCGCGCACCGCGCTGGAGCAGTACCGCGATGGCGCCATCGACCTGGCACCACCGCAAATCATGACGCTGGCCCACCTGGCACGGCACGCCAGCGTGGCGCAGGTGCTCGAAGCAGCGCTGCGCCAGCGCCCGCCCACCATCCTGCCGCAGGCTTTTGACGACCACGGCAGCCGTGTCATCTGCTACCCCGGCGACGAGCGCCATGCGGTGCGCGAGCGTGCCATGCCTGGCCCAACGCGCTTGTTGTACCGCGAGCACCGCTTCTATCCAGAACGCGGGTTCGATGCCTTGTTTGAATAAACCTCACAGCGCGTACGGAACCGCGCGGCGGTAGCGCGGGTCATGGTGCCACGCCCAATAAGTGGCGGTGAGTTGTCGCGTCACCGGCCCCACACACCCGTCGCCCACGGCTTTGCCATTGATCCGCGTGACCGGGAGCAAACCGCCGCCCAAACTGGAGACGAATGCCTCACGGGCCTCTTGCAGTTCCTGAACCGGCAAGGCCCGCTGCTCCAGCGGCACCCCGAGAGCCTGCGCCATCTCAAGCACCGTGCGGCGCGTGATGCCTTCGAGCACCCCCTGATCGGGCGTGACCAGAACCCCTTGCACATTGAGGCAGAACACATTGAAGCCCGGGCCTTCGACCACATGGCCCGCACCGTCGGTCAGAACCACCGTGTCGCCACCCGCATCCAGTGCGCCAAGCAGGCCCATGGTCAGGTCGTTCCAGTGGTAATTCTTGGCGCGGGGATCGACGCTGCTCGCGGGAATACGCTGCACATCGCTCACCATGAGGTTCAGGCCGCGCGCGCGCTGGGCCTCGTCGGCAATCCAGACAAACGGCACGGCAAAGGCGTAGAACTGGTTAACCGCTTGGCGTGGGTCGCGCGAGCCCCAGGGCGGCTGGCCACGCGTGGCAATCATTTCGACGTAGCTGTTGCGCAGCCCCGAAAGGCGCACGCACTGTTCAAGCACCTCGGTGATCTGCTCTGGCGAGCGCCCAGGATCGAGGCGAAAGCTCGCGCAGCTGCGTGCGAAGCGTTCAAGGTGTGCGTCGAGCCGAAAGAAAGCGCCCTCCCAGACGGTCACTACATCGTAGGTGGCGTCGGAACGCAAAAAGCCCCAATCGGTCAGGGGGATGGCTGCATCGGCAATGGGCACGTACTGGCCGCGCACATACGCCACGCCTTGGGAATAATCAGGTGCTGTCGTCATGCGGCTATTCTGGCCGTTTCAGCAAGCTGCGGGTGACCCGCAGAGCTGTGTACTCTGAAACCCCCTCCATGCAGCCACGCGCTGCCCATAAGGAAGCACCATGAAAGCCGTCTGGAATGGCATCACCGTCGCCGAGAGCGACGACACCGTCGTCGTCGAAGGCAACCACTATTTCCCCGAGAACGCGCTCAAACGCGAATTTTTCACTTTCAGCAACCACAAGACCATGTGCCCGTGGAAAGGTCAGGCAACGTATTTCTCGCTGCTGGTGGACGGCGAGATGAACCCGGACGCTGCCTGGACCTACGCCGATCCCAAGCCCGAAGCCGAGCAGATTCGTGGCCGCGTAGCCTTTTGGAAGGGCGTCACCGTGGCGCCTTGAGGCCATGCAATGTCGGCACGCGTTGTCCCCGCAAAAACTGGACAATCATGTGGATAAGCCGGGGAAGCATCGGTATGGCAACCGCAAGTCATTGATCTACAATAGTTTTTATTGCATCGCTTAAATTTTTTGCAGCTTGCCACATGCGCTTGCAACGCAGTTATCCCGCCAGACACTGGACAATGCTGGGGATAACTTCTGCTAAGCCCTGTACGGCCGGCGCAAGTGACTGGTACACAAGGGTTTGCTACCCAGTGCCTGCTTTTTGACCAGCTCCGCATCCCCAGCGCCATCCAGGTATTCGTGCTCTAAACTATACTTTTCATAGCTGTAAGCGCTTATGGATACTGCGCTAGAGCCTTATTTCTTTATAAATTTTGACCCCCCTCCAGCACAGCCCGGCCGCCGAACGCAACAGCGCGGCCATTCTTGAGCAGCTGCGCGCGCTCCTAGGCAGCACCGGCGAGGCCCTGGAAATCGCCAGCGGTACCGGCCAGCATGCTGCCACCTTCGCAGCGGCTCTGCCCGGCTGGCATTGGCAGCCCAGCGATTGGCAGGCCGAGGCCTTCGATTCCATCGCCGCCTGGACGAGCCAATCCGGCGCCTACAACGTCCGCGCCCCCGTGCTGCTCGACGTGCGCGCCGCCAGTTGGCCGGCGGACGGGCCCCCCTTTGGGCACCCGTTCGATCTGATCTATTGCGCCAACATGCTGCACATCGCGCCGTGGGAATGCTGCGCAGGGCTGATGCAAGGCGCGGCCCGGCACCTGGCATCGCAGGGCCTGCTCGTGACCTATGGCCCTTATCTGGAAGACGGGGTGCCCACTGCCGCCAGCAACCTGGCCTTCGATCAGAGCCTGCGCGAGCGCCATCCTGCCTGGGGGCTGCGCGCTCTCGCGGCCGTGCAAGTGCAGGCGCAAAGCGCCGGCCTGCAGTTGCGGGAGCGCCGCGCCATGCCCGCCAACAATCTGCTGCTGGTGTTTGGCCGATCGCTTTGAAAGCCCTACCCTGTTCCCGCTCCCATGACCACACCGCCAACCATTCCCCCTTTCTTCACCGCCCTCATTCAGCCGGAAGGGCTCACTTGCGACGCCTGGCCCGAGCAGCCCCTGCTGCTTTCCATGGAGCAGGGCGGCATCGACTGGGAAAGCTCCTGCCGCAACGGCACCTGCCGCACCTGCATTGGCCGGCTCATCTCCGGCGAGGTGCGTTACGCCATCGAGTGGCCGGGCATTACCACCGAAGAAATGCAGGCCGGCTGCGTGCTGCCCTGCGTGGCCTACCCGACATCCGACGTGGAACTACAGCCGGGCGAGCCCTTCCCGTAAAATCACGGGTTTTCCCGGCCGCACAGTGCGGCCCGGTTGCGGCAGCGCCGCAGCGCATGTTCTTTGGATGGCTGGCGGGCGTGGCACCCGGCCCGCCAGGAGTGTGCAGCGCGCACCGCTACGCCTCATCTGCTGAAAGCATCCCATGAACGCACCCCTTCCCGCATCTGCCGCCGCTACAGCCTCCATTTCGCCGGTAGAAGACATCGTGGCGGAAATCCGCGCCGGGCGCATGGTCATCCTCGTCGACGAGGAGGACCGCGAAAACGAAGGTGACCTGGTGCTTGCTGCCGACCATGTCACGCCCGAAGCCATCAACTTCATGGCGCGCTTTGGCCGCGGCCTGATCTGCCTGACGCTGACGCGTGAGCGCTGTGAATTTCTGAAGCTCCCGCCGATGGCCGCACGCAATGGTGCGGTCTACAGCACCGCTTTCACCGTGTCCATCGAGGCCGCCGAAGGTGTCACCACCGGCATCTCGGCCGCCGACCGCGCACGCACGGTGCAAGCGGCTGTCGCGCGCCATGCAAAGGCCGAAGATCTGGTCCAACCCGGCCATATTTTCCCGCTGCAGGCGGTGGACGGCGGCGTACTGATGCGCGCGGGCCACACGGAGGCCGGCTGCGACCTGTCGGCCATGGCCGGCTGCAGCCCCGCCGCAGTGATCTGCGAGGTGATGAAGGACGACGGCACCATGGCGCGCCTGCCCGACCTGCAACTGTTCGCAGCCGAGCACGGCATCAAGATCGGCACCATTGCCGATCTCATCGAGCACCGCAGCCGCACCGAATCGCTGGTGCAAAAAGTCGGCACGCGCACCTTGCAGACAGCGGCCGGTGAATTCGTTGCACACGCCTTTCGCGACATTCCCAGCCAGTCGCTGCACATCGCCCTGGTGCGCGGCCAGTGGCAAGCGAGCGATTCGGTGCCCGTGCGCGTGCACGAGCCGCTCTCGGTGCTGGACGCGCTGGAAGTCAACCGGGCCATGCACACCTGGGGGCTGGACACCAGCCTGGCCTACATCGCCCGCCAGGGCTGCGGCGTGGCGGTGCTGCTCAACTGCGGCGAAAGTGCCGAGCAATTGCTGGCGCAGTTCGACGGCACAGCGCGCGCGGCGCATGCGCCCGAGCGCGGCCGCATGGACCTGCGCACCTACGGCATTGGCGCGCAAATCCTGCGCGAATGCGGCGTGGCGCGCATGCAGCTCATGGGCCAGCCGCGCCGCATGCCCAGCATGGCGGGCTACGGGCTCGAAATCACTGGTTACATCCCTAAGGAATAAGCAATGTTCGGCGCAGACAAAGGAACCGCAGACAGGCAGGACGGCAGCAAGCTGCACGTCGCCATGGTGCAGGCACGCTTCAACGAAGGCATCACCAACGCGCTGGCCGAGGCCTGCCGCGCCGAGTTGCTGGCGCTTGGGGTGCAGGAAAAGCACATTCGCCACATCACCGTGCCGGGCGCGCTGGAAGTGCCCACCGCCTTGCAGGCACTGGCCGAGCAGGACGAATACGACGCGCTGATTGCGCTCGGCTGCATTATTCGCGGCGAAACCTACCATTTCGAGCTGGTGGCCAACGAATCCGGCGCAGGCGTCTCGCGCATTGCGCTGGACTACCACCTGCCGGTGGCGAATGCCATCCTGACCACTGAAAACCTGGAACAAGCCATCGCACGCCAGCACGAAAAGGGGCGCGACGCCGCCCGCGTGGCCGTGGAAATGGCCAACCTGATGGAGACCCTCGAATGAGCGATGCCTTGCCCGAAAATGCCGTGTCCGCACGCAAAAGCGCTGCCGGCACCGGTGGGCGCCGCGCGTCAACCAAATCAACCCGCAGCCGTGCCCGTGAATTCGCACTGCAGGCGCTGTACCAGCACCTGGTCGGGCGCAACGACGCGGCGGCCATCGACAGCTTTACGCGCGATCTGGCCGGTTTTAACAAATGCGACTCGGTGCACTACGATGCGCTCTTGCATGGCTGTGTGGAAGGCGCCGAGCAACTCGACGCGCTCATCGTGCCGCTGCTCGACCGCAAACTGGCTGAGATTTCGCCCATCGAGCGCGCCGTGATGTGGATGGGGGCTTACGAGTTCCAGCACTGCCTCGATGTGCCCTGGCGCGTGGTGCTCAACGAATACATCGAGCTGTCCAAGGATTTCGGCGGCACCGACGGCTACAAGTACGTCAACGGCGTGCTCGGCGGCCTTGCACCCCAACTGCGTGCGGCCGAAGTGGCCAAGGACCAGGGGAGCGTGCGCACGTCCAGGGCCGCGCCATGAGGGTCTCTGCGCGCGCGCAGCGCATCGAGCCGTTCTACGTGATGGAAGTAGCCAAGGCGGCGCAAACGCTGGCGCATGCTGTGGCGGGCGGCCCCGAGCCGATGATCTTCCTCAACATCGGCGAGCCCGATTTCACCGCGCCGCCGCTGGTGCAAGAGGCCGCCACCCGCGCCATTGCCGATGGCGCCACCCAATACACCCAGGCGCTGGGCATGCCGGCGCTGCGCGAACGCATCAGCGGCTGGTACGCCGAGCGCTTCGGCGCCCACATACCGGCGCGGCGCATTGTCGTCACCGCCGGCGCGTCGGCGGCTTTGCAGTTGGCGTGCCTGGCGCTGATCGAATCGGGCGACGAAATCCTCATGCCCGACCCGAGCTACCCCTGCAACCGCCATTTCGTCAGTGCTGCCGAGGGAACGGCGGTGCTGATCCCCACCACGGCCAGCGAACGCTACCAGCTCAGCGCCGACAAGGTACGCGCCGCCTGGACCGCACAGACCCGCGGCGTGCTGCTGGCGTCCCCATCGAACCCCACCGGCACTTCAATTGCGCCCGATGAACTGCGCCGCATCCACGGCGTGGTACAGGAGCACGGCGGTATCACGCTGATCGACGAGATCTACCTGGGCCTGTCGTACGAAGCGCAGTTCGGCCACACCGCGCTGGCCATTGCCGACGACATCATCAGCATCAACAGCTTCAGCAAGTACTTCAACATGACAGGCTGGCGCCTGGGCTGGATGGTGGTGCCCGAGCAACTCGTGCCAGTCGTCGAGCGGCTGGCGCAAAACCTGTTCATCTGTGCCAGCACGGTCGCGCAGCATGCCGCGCTGGCCTGCTTCGAGCCCGCCAGCATCGCCGAATACGAGCGCCGCCGCACCGAATTCAAGGCCCGGCGCGATTACTTCATTCCTGAGCTGCAGCGCCTGGGCCTCGACGTACCCGTGCTGCCCGACGGCGCCTTCTACGCCTGGGCCGATGGCACGCAGGCCGCCACGCGGCTGGGGGTGCAAGGCAGCTGGGACCTGGCCTATGCGCTGATGGACCGCGCCCACCTGGCCGTCACGCCAGGGCGCGACTTCGGCACGCACGAGCCCGAGCGCTTTCTGCGCTTTTCCACCGCCAGCTCCATGGACCACCTGCAAGAAGCCGTGCGCCGGCTGCGGGCCTTGCTGGGCTGACAGGCATGGTGTTCGAGCTCCCTGTGCGGGTTTACTGGGAAGACACGGATGCCGGCGGCATCGTGTTCTACGCCAATTACCTCAAGTTCTTTGAGCGTGCCCGTACCGAGTG
Organism: Simplicispira sp. GW247-4R2A; assembly: GCF_059424465.1. Classification (NCBI taxonomy): domain Bacteria; kingdom Pseudomonadati; phylum Pseudomonadota; class Betaproteobacteria; order Burkholderiales; family Comamonadaceae; genus Simplicispira; species Simplicispira sp. GW247-4R2A. The sequence goes on from NZ_JBWKZM010000016.1 coordinate 99,211, forward strand.
GCTGCGTGCCCTGGGCATCGGCCAGCACGGTTTGCGGGAACAAAGCGGCGGTATGTTTGTCGTAAGTGAAGCGCGCCTGAGCTACCACGCACCAGCGCGCCTCGACGATGCACTCATTGTTACTGCTGAACTCATGGACAAAGGCCGGGCATCCCTGACAATCCGACACCAAGCGCTATTGAATAATGAGCATTCTGGTGCACAGAGAAGTCTTCTCTGTGCAGGCCAGGTGCGCCTCGGTTGGGTGGACGCCACCAGCCTGCGCCCAGCGCGTATCCCTTCTGCCCTTCTGGAAATCCTTTCATGAATTCGCAAGACATGTCCATCGTCACCCTGGTGCTGCACGCAAGCTGGGTGGTGCAGTTCGTCATGCTGCTGCTGCTCAGCGTGTCGGTCGCCAGCTGGGCCGCCATTATTCGCAAACTCTTCGCCTTGAAGCGCGTCAAGGCACTGAACGAGAACTTCGAGCGCGAATTCTGGTCGGGCACCAGTCTGAACGACCTGTATGCCAGCGCCGCCAGCAGTACCCAGGATATCGGCCCCATGGAACGCATTTTCGCCAGCGGCATGCGTGAGTTCCAGAAGCTGCGCGAACGCCATATTCAAGACGCAGGCACCCTGCTCGATGGTGCGCGCCGTGCCATGCGCGCCAGTTTTCAGCGCGAGATGGATGTCATCGAATCCAGCCTGTCGTTCCTTGCCTCGGTGGGCTCGGTATCGCCCTACGTGGGCCTGTTCGGCACGGTGTGGGGCATCATGCACGCTTTCACCGGCTTTGCCGGTATGCAGCAGGTGACGTTGGCCACCGTGGCCCCTGGCATCGCCGAAGCGCTGGTGGCGACGGCCATTGGCCTGTTTGCCGCCATTCCTGCCGTGGTGGCCTACAACCGCTTCGCGCGCGATATCGACCGCGTGGCGAACTACCAGGAGACCTTCATCGAAGAGTTCTCCAACATCTTGCAGCGCAACCTGGGCGCGCACCCTGCGGTACCAGCCTCGGCCCATTAAAGGAGCTGCGCCATGCCTGCCATTGCCTCGCGCGGCCGCGGCCGCCGCACCATCAACGAGATCAACATGGTGCCGTTCATCGACGTGATGCTGGTGCTGCTCATCATCTTCATGGTGACGGCACCCATGCTGACGCCGGGCATGATCGACGTACCCAGCGTGGGCAAGAGCAAGAACATGCCGCCGGTGATCGCGCAAATCATCGTGAACAAGGATGGTTCGCTGCAGCTCAAGACCCCGGCGGCGACGCGCAGCATGAACACGCGCGAAATCGGTGACGCCGCACTCGCCTGGCAAAAAGACCAGAGCAAGGACACGGCAGTCGTCATCGTCGCCGACAAGGGCGTGCAATACGATTCCGTGGTCAAGGCCATGGCCGCACTGCAGAAGGCCGGCGTGCAGCGCGTGGGCCTGTCCGTAAAACAAGGCGGTTGACCACGCCCTACCCGTTTTAGACAACCGCATGCACGCCCACGACGACCGCGATCAATTTACGCCCCCCCAGCCCCCAGGCCGGGCGCGCGCGGTGACGCTTGCCGTACTGGCGCACTTGCTTTTGCTTGCCGCGCTAACCTGGGGCGTTGCCTGGAAGAACGGGAGCGACCAGCCGGCAGTGGTCGCCGAACTCTGGTCCGCCCTACCACAGCAGGCGGCGCCACGCGCAGAGCAACCGCCTACGCCTCCTACCCCTCCCACACCGCCGACACCCCCCAAGC
>NZ_JBWKZM010000017.1:0-100902 GCF_059424465.1 Simplicispira sp. GW247-4R2A
TCCTGCCGCCGCGCTTGGCTGGGACTCTGTAGTTCTTGCGCACCCACTCCATACTCATTCCGACAGTCCCCTCATCTCCAGTACACGGCGGTGCCGCCGTCCACCAGCAGTTCACCGGCATGCACGTCGATCCAGCACTTGCCCGTCCTTCTCTCTTGCCAGTCCACCCGCGAGTCGTAGATCGGCTCGACTCGAAACTCACCGGGGTTGTAGAGGTCGGGAACGAGCAGATGGGGCTCCCGCCCCTCGTCCACCTGGGCACCCGACAACACGCCAGACTGGCAGTAGTCCAGCACCGTCAGTAGGCGCTCGGAGTTTTGCAGCCGCTCCAGGCCTACGCCCTTGGCGCCGATCAGGACGGCGCCAAGCAAGGATGCACGCCGCAGCGCGGCGTTGCGCGTCGCCAGGGCAGAGCCGCTGTAGTTGGCTTTCCCGATTTGTATCCGTTGCATTTGACTCGGCATGACCATGCACCTCATGACAGTTGCTGTGTCCTAATTATTCCACACTAATTAGACCCCGGCAAGTGAACGCGCTTCGTCTTCATCCATGGCATGGACTTGCATGAAATCGTCGCTCATCCATGAGTACGGATCGCCATCCTCCGTGGCCTGCACCGTTCCATCGGGCCACACCCGATAGGTCGATTGATCGCTGCTTTCAGTGGTCATGGCATTCCTCCTTGTGGGCCATGGTCAACATCAAGACCCTCTACAGCCACCGGCACCATCGCAATCTCTCGATCCTGTTCATCGGAGATCAAGAGCTGGTATCCCGCATGGCCCTCGAACTGCCCGAAATAGGCGTTGCGCAGAACCGCTGCTTCGCCGTCCTCTTGCCCTGCGACGTAGAACTGCCGCTTCAACAGCCCGCTCGTTTCCTCCCAGGCGTCGAGCTGGCCGAGTCCATCCAGGCCAGCCACGAATTGCCCAGCAGCCAGCGCATCATGGGCATGGGCCAGGACTTGACCCGTGGAGAGGTAGCCGTCCACCAGCGTCTCCAAGGCGCGCTGGGCGACGTGCTCCATGCTCTGCGCGGCTCGCGCGGCGCTGTCGATGCGCTCTCGCAAAGCCGCTTGCTGCTGATCCGTCAGCGCGCCAGGGCTGGCACTGACGATGGCCCGGTACACATCGTCGGCGGGCTGCTGATCGTCCTTGAGGCTCTTGGCAATCGCGGCATCCTCTACCTGTCGCCAGTCCACCTGGGCCGAGCTGCCTGCCTTCTTGACCGCATCGGCACCGATCTCCGCAAAGGTCAGCAGCGCGCCGGTCGCCGTGGACTTGATGCCTTCCAGGCCTGCGGCCCTGTGCTCCTGTTCCGCGCTCCAGACGGGCGATGCCGGGGTCATGACTTGCTTGTAAGTGTGCTTGTTGCCGATTTCGGCAATACAGGGGAGTTGTTGTTGCTCAAGGTTGAGAGGCGCTGGTTTTTTGCCAGTTATCACCTCAAGATATAAGTCTTGGCTTCTTGCAACGGCTTCTGCCACCATGCGCGTGAAATCCATGAAATCATTTTGTGCGCAAGACTTATCCAGAGCGTCATAATAAGCAGCTCGATCCTCCTTTCTGATAATGGCAATAGGGTATCCATTTTTCATTAGCTCCATGTTCAATAACAGTCGAGACGTTCGACCGTTGCCATCATCAAACGGATGTATTCCAACAAACCTTGTATGCAGTTGTGCGGCCCGATCAATCGGATGCAAGGTTTGAGCGTCAGTGGCATACCAATTTTCCAATCCTCGCATTTCTTCATTTAGATGCAAGTGACTTGGTGGAATGTGGCTCGCGCCAGTTATTAGGACATTCCACCCGCGAAATCTTCCGGCATTGGCATCGTCAATGTTCTTTAGAACCAACGCATGAATATTTCTTATATTCCATGAGTTTATTGCCTCATCGCCAGAAACCAGCTTTTCAACAAATAAAATCGCATCCCTATGGTTGATGGCCTCGAAATGCTCGCGCATTGTTTTTTTTCCGATGGTGATCCCATCTTCAAGAACTGCTTTTGTTTCTCGCAGGGACAGCGTATTGCCTTCAATGGCATTTGAGTTATATATCCAATCCAATGCCAATTTATTCCGAAGCGAAGCAACCACAGATTGTGGCAATGGCCGATAACCGTCTAATTCGGACTTCCTTTTATCGACAAGTTTCAGAAATTCGCCAATATCAATTTGAGCCATTTCAATTCTCCGATTGCTGGTATTTTTTCCACCATCCGAGCACCTTGTCTTTTTGCTCTGCGGTGAGGTGGCCGAGAGCCATCTCCAGCAGATCGAATACCTGCTGCTTGTCGCTGTCGCGCGGCATCCAGTCATCTAAGGCCACAAAATCAGGCGAGACGCCGCGCATCACTGACGCAAGCACGAGATCGGCACACGCACGCGCGTGACTTGCGGCGAAGGCGACGGCGCTCTCATGGGGGATGCCAAGTTCATCGAGCGTGGCCGTGCAGTCATAGACCCCAGTGTCACCAAGCATCGGGGTCGTGTCCGTTGGACACCCCACACCCGAAATAAACGAGCGAGAGCGCTTCTCCCGCTGCCGAAAGAAGGTCTGTTCCGTGTGCCAGTCGCCAGTACCTGTCGGCGATGGCAGGTTGAGCGCGGCCATGCCGCCGAGGTAGCAAAGCCGTGACGTAGCGGGCAGCGTGATCGGGGAGCGCGCAACAGCACTTTTCACAATCCACCTCGAATATGAGTAGTCTTGAGCCATCAAATGGCGCCCTCAATTATTACACACTAATAACCGCACGCACCCTACAAAGGTTCCATGCCCCGTGCCACAAAATGCTCAGCGAGCTTCCGGGGTAGGCCGTAGAAGCCCATGCGCCCTACGGCGGCATCCACCCAGTCGCCACCAAACGCTTCGTTCGACAGCACGGAGCGCAAGGCGAGGATCGGGAACGCATGCTCTTGGCGCCCGTGTGGATAGAACACGGCCACCCAGTCGGGAAAGAGCACGGCCTGGGCCTCATCGCCCTCGCCCGTGCTCTCGATGGTGAAGGGCAGGGCGAGCACACCGGGCATCGCCTTGATCTTGGCGCTTGGTAGGCTGTCGGCCACCCAGTGCGCCATGTCCTCGAAAGCGCCCGCAGGAACATCCAGCAGCACAAGCAGCTTGGAGCCTCCCCACACGATGCCTGGGGCCAGCTCCACATCTTCCTTGCCTTCCTCGCCCAGCCCAGGCACGTCGCGCACGTCGAGTCGGGTAGCGAAATGCTGGAGCAGGGCGATCATCTCCATTGCCACGGGCACATCCCGCGCTTGCAGCGGGTTGCGGCCCATCACCCGCAAAACCGAGGCCGCGTCGCTTCCCTGCCAGTCGCCGCACATGGCGGCATCCGTCAGGGAAGCGATCACAGACCGGATCGCCACGGCCTGCATGGAATCGGCCATCAGATGCACTTGGCGCTGGAGAGCACCAGCTTTGTGACCTGATTGGACTTCTGCATCTGCGGGTCGGCGATCACGTCCTTGCTGATGAGCGCCTTCGTGCCCGCTGTGTACGGCCCGATCACGACAGGCTCGGTGCGGATCGCGCCGCCAGCATCGTTGAACATGGCCACGTTGAAGGTCAGCATGTTCTTGCAGCTCTTGGTATAGGTCACATCGCCGATCAGCTTGTCGTAGAACTTCGACGCGGCGGGGCCGGGGATGCCGCTGCCCTCGCCCTTGCCGTAGGAGAGGTTGACCGTCATGCCCTTGGGCAGCGCCGAGGCGTCCACGGTCTGCTTGCCGTACAGCATCTCCGTCCAGCCGGAATTCATCTTGCGGTTCGTGCTCTCGGCCCACTGGTCATAGCCCGCGCAGCCCGCGAGCACCGAGAATGACGCCACAACAGCAGCCGCTTTCAAAATTTTCGCCATCATTACCTCCATTAGAAAGATTTCAAACCGTTATCTTCGAGTTACGCTCCGCGATTTCTGCGCGAATTCTCTTGATTTCCATCTCGCACTCAGTTTCCAGCGCGTCGTCTTGTTGAATACCGGCAAACAACTGAATTGAGAGCACCAGATTGCTTCGATGATGCGGCTCCCTGGCATTTTCATAGCCCAGTATTTTCAGAGCATCTTGAAGCCTACTATTTTCTGGCATAGTCAAATCACTTAATCAACTGGCAGGTAACAGCCGATTGATATTTGATGCTGGTATTAGCTAGGAATACCTCAGAAGCCGAGCCGACCAGCAGCGTGGTTTTCTTGCTGGTCTGCTTGAAATAGGACGGCTCATCGGTATCCGCCTGTTCGTCAATCTTCGTGACGCCCAGTTTCTTCGCCAATTGCTTGCCTGTCTGTGTTTTCAGGTAAACAACCGCCTTTTTTTCCCCGTCCGCATCGCTGACCAGCGCGGCCAGGACTTGATCGCCGAACAGCGACGGCTGCACGCCTTTGAGTAGCGGCAGGAAAAAGCCGTCCACGCTCTTGACCAGACCCAGAGCCTGGAACTGAGCCTCCACGGCCTGGGCCGTGAAGGTCATACCAGCCTTGCACTGCAACAGCGCTTCGAGCTGCTTGCCCGCTTGAGCCTGGACAGCCGCCTTCCCGCCCGCGTCGGCACTGTCCAGCAACGGGACGGGCATCTGCGCCGAGGCGCCAAAGGACGCCAGAACACCTGCCAGGATCACCAACCGCTTGATCTTCATCTCCGCTCCCTTGCTCGCTTACTTGAACGTGACGATGGCGCGGCGGTTCGCAGCGCGACCCTCTGCGGTGTCGTTCGTCGCGTAGTACACGCCCGCCTGTTCCCGCACTTTGATGATGGCGGGCGAAATGCCGCTGCGCACCAGCATGTCCTTCACGAGCTGGGCGCGGGCCAGCGCAATGCGCTTGTTGATGGCATCGCTGCCGGTGTTGTCGGTGTACCCGACGATCTCGATGGCAGAGGCCGTGCGCGCCCGCGCCAAAATTTCGGCCTTCTTGGATGTGGGCTGGTTCAGCTTGGTGCTGCCCAGCTCGAAACCGAGCGAAGTCGTCTCGACCCCTTCGCTGGACAACGAGCGGCGCTTGCCGAGCTGCCACTCGGCTTCACGCAACCGCTCCCGCAGTTGTGCATTCTCGGCCTCCAGCGCGCGGATGCGGTCGGACTGGTCTTGCTGGTAGGTGACAGCAGGCGCCACTGCCGCAGGCGCCACCGGCGCCGTGTAGGGCATCTCGGGCTTACCGTCGATGACACGATACCCGGCCATCAGATTCTGATGCCCAGCAACCGCAATGGCCGCAAGCGCAATGAGCCGATACTTCATCTGAAATCCTCCTAGTAGGAATGTTGAATGACACCAATCTTCATGAATAATCCGATAGCAATGCGAACGAGCGCTATCCAGATGTAGCCAAATATGAGCATCACTACCACCGTCAGAATTGCCACCTGGGCACGGACGCCAATGCTGATATTCGGAACCAATACCGCAGGAACCCAAAACATAATCAGGGCGACCAGCGGTATCCGCATGGTTTTCTTTTTGAGCAATTCAATATCGTCGGGGAACATCTTCGACTTGATGCCAAACCAGATAACGGCCACCAGATAGCCTGGGACACAGAAAAAAGCCGCCACCAGCACGGTCAAGGCAATCCCGCCCATGCTGCCCAAGACGCTGCTGTGCTTGGCCGCGCCCACGAGGCCCAGGGCCTGGAGGCCCACGCCGAAGAAGAACGAGATGCAGATCAGCAGCACCGGCCCGCCGCAGAGCAGCAGCAGCATCACGGCCCTCGGGCTGATCGGCCCTCGGGCCGAGGGCACCCCATAGCCTGCTACGGGCTGCCTCACGCGCGTGCGTGCAGCGGCGGGGCGCCTGTTGATCCTTCGAGTCATTCATCTTTCTCCTGTCGGTATGTCGCGGCTGCTGATGCGAAGCGCTCCGCATCCTCACGCCGCGCGCGCGCCGCGATCTTGGCGTAGCGCAGAGTGGTCTTGGGGTTGACGTGGCCAAGCTCCTGCTGGGTCGTCTCCAGCCGCGCACCCGCCTCCTGGCGGTGCGTGGCTGAGGTGTGCCGGAACCAGTGCGGGCTCGTGCGCTCCAGCTCGGCGGCGATGTGCAGATCGTCGCAGTCCCTGGCAGCGGCCTTGCACAAGGCGGACACGATCTTTCGCAGCATGCGATCCGACACCGGCAGGCGTGGCCCTTTGGTGTTGCGGGTATGAGGGATCAAAGGCATCGTGTCGGTCGGCGGGGGCCACCCACGCACGCCCATAGCCTCCCGGAAGCGCAGCAGCTCCCGCGCCAGGGCCTCGGTCACGGTCACGCGACGAACCTTGGAGCCCTTGCCAGTCACCCGGAGCTGCCACCCCTCGGAGTCCCGCACGAAATCGGCCATGCTTCCAGCAATGGCCTCTTGGGTTCGGATACCTGTATAGTAGAGTAGGGCACAAATCCAACGATCACGAGCAGCCTCAAGCGGCTTTTTCTGTTGCTCGTCTGCCTGCTGGGCACTCAGCCAGTCCCATAGATACTTGCGCGCAGGCTGGGACAGCACCTTGTCTGCAAGATCATCCTCGATAGTCGGAGGTATCTCAGTGAGGAAGAAAACATTGCGCCGCACGTAGCCTGCGGTCAGCAGGTAATGGAATAGCTGCCCCAGCACCGTGCGGGCAAAAGCCACCCCCTTGTCCGTCATCGGCTGCTTGAGCGTCTGGCTCTTGTAGAGCGGCGCGAGCAGCTTCCCCTTCTCATCTCTCGGGATCAGCCACCGGCTGTCGGGATTGCGCAGCGTGTCGAGGTGAGCCTGAGCATCGGCGACGCTCATTTCCGCCAGGGTCATCTCGCGCTCCTGACACCACTGGAGCAGCCTGTCGCTGCACCGCGCATACGTCCTGGCCGTGTTCTCCGAGCGCGCGCCACGCGCGCGCAACCACATCGCCACGGCGTCTGCATCGTTTCCCACCCCCAGCACCGACAGCCCGCCATCATTCGAGGCGGGCAAAGTGGCTGGTTCATGTACCGCTGGTTCATGTATTTGTGGCAGGTTCATCTTGACCTCGGCAGCATACCACCATATACGTCTTTCACGTTCTTTTCGTGCTATCAACGCATTTTTACGACGAATCGCAAAAACGCATCGCTTCGATTTCTAAACAGACTGACAGGGCTTATCGCCCTTCGCCCGAAAAGCCAGTACAGCCTCACGGATCAGGCCGTCCGTGATCCCCTGCATGTAGCTGGGAATCAGGAAAGGCCTGATGTGAAAGCGCGTCGGATCGCTGCGCGACACCGCCACCTCCGCGCACCGCCCGCGCGTCAGCCAGCTCGACACCGTGTAGTGGTCAAGACAGTCATCCGACCCTCTACCGCAAACCGACAGGTCATCAAGGGCAGGGGAGGTCATCGCTCGGCCTCCGGCTTCCAGTCGGCCAGCATCTTGTCCAGCCTCGGTAAATCGTGCTCGATGGCGGCGATCTCCGACCTCAGCTCGGCCACATGGCGGGCAAAGAGCTGCGGCCACAAGGGATCGTCCCGCATGACTTTCACGGCAGCGCCGTTGCGTCCCTGCCGACTCATCAAGAACTCGGGGTGCGTCGCCCGCTTGGCGTATGCCTGCTCGCGCATCCCCAGGCGTTCGCGCAGCGCGGCGATCAGCCACTGCAACCCCTCGCTGGATACCTCCAGCGGCTTGAAGCGAATCCCCTGGCAGCTTGCAGTCTGCCAGCCCATCTCAGGGCGCGTGTAGCCGTGGTGCGCCATCGTCCCGCCAACCACGGCGATAGCCCGGAAGCACACCGGGCACGTCTTAACCACCTTGTTCGGGTTCACCGGCTTCGACGGGCCTGCGCTCGGCGCACGGCCCTTGACCACCTTGCCCTTGAGGGATGCCACAGCCTCGGCCAGCGGCAGCGCCTCGGCGCAGACGGCCCGCATCGCATCAACGACAGGCCCTTGGGCCTTGCTTCTGGCGACCTTCTTGGCCGTGGCGATCACATCATGAAGGCTCAGGATCATGATGCTGTCGTACAGCTCGTTCACGTCGAGCGGCAACTTCTCCCATTTCCCGCCGTGGAAAAAGGGACTTGCAACATGGTTGTTCCAGGCATCCGCAGCAGCCTGTCCCACCTCGTATTTCACATCCTGATAGTCCACGTTGCGGATAGACCCCGCCTCGATCCCGGCAAGCACCCGCTCAACGGCGACCTCGAAGCGCGAAGGGCTCCGCGCGGCAGCACGCAGGAGAGGGAATTTCTCAAGGGTCAGGCTCATGGTGCTCTCCTTACCGCAGCACTTTCGCCTGCTCGACCTTCCACACCGCATCGAATACCGCACGCTGCTCAGGCGTCAGCGTACTCATGATTTTCGACAGCACCTCCATGCCAGCGAAGGCCTTGGCGAACTCGCCGCGCATCTCCCGGATGGCCGCGTCCTCGCCCGACAGGGCAAGTCGCCAGAACAGCAGGCCGATCTCGCCCCAGGTCGGCGTCAGCTCGATGGTGCCGACCTCACGGACGGACTTTCGCTGTTCTTCCTCGAATGCGGCATCCGCCTCGGCCCTGGCGCGGGACTCAGCATCGGCCTTTGCCTCCACTTCATCGGCGGCGGCGACCGCCTGCTGGGTGCTTTCTGGCATGACAACTCCTTGATTTAAAACGATTCCCAACAATCTACAGCATCGCCGATTCGGAGCCCCGCTCTGCCCTGCTGTAGTTCCGATAATAGCAGTTATCGGCACTTCGTCAAGCACTTTCGTTCATTTTTGGATGAAATACGTTCGTATATGGATTGACAAGAGAGAAAAAGGCGCATAGCATCCATACATCTCCGCTACGCTCCAACGCAGCGCCTTGGCGGCACCGATTCAACCCTACATAGTCCCATGTCAACACCGATTGAACACGCGAAGGAATGGGTTCTGTACCTGCTGGAATGCGCCAACGGCGCTTACTACGCAGGCATCACGAACGACCTGCCCGCAAGGCTCGCGGCCCATGCCTGTGGGCGCGGTGCCAAGTACACGCGGGCCAATCCACCCAGGCATCTCGTGGGCGCCCGTCCGTACCCGGACAGAGCTTCCGCGTCCAAGGCCGAATGGCACATCAAGCAGCTTCCCCGGCTTGCGAAGCTGGCGTTCATCACCGCCCTACCGGGAGAACCTTCATGACCACAAAAACCGAACAGCTCCGCGCGCTGTGCTCCCAGCACCCTCAGTACGAAGCTGGCTCAGCCTACACACGCACCAAAATCCTGTGCGACGTGCTCACGAAGCTCGGCGAGCCGATCCCGTCTTGGATGGTGCTGCGGGAGCACATCGGCAAGGGCAGCTCTGGCGACATAAACCGAGGCGTCAAGGACTACCGTTCGGAGCACGCCGAACTGCTCCAGCGCATGGACGGCCTGCCAGAAGGGATTCCTGGCAAGCTGGCCCAGCCCATGCAGTTGCTCTGGCAAGCGGCATTGGACGAGGCCACTGCCGCTTTCGACCAGCAGCGGCAGGACTTCGAGGCTCAGCAGGCAGAGGCCGAGCGCATCGTTGCCGATGCGCTGCAAGAGCGCGACACCATGGGTTCCAACCTCGCCGTTGCCACCGAAAAGGTAGCGGGTCTGCAAGCCACCGTGGAGCAGGAACGCGAGCGCGCCAACACCGAGCGCGCCGCGCGTGAGCAGGCCGAGCGCATGGCCGAAAAGCACATCGCCGACCTCACCCAGCAGCGCGACGACATGACCAAGGCAGTCGAGGCCAACACCGCCGAGTTGCGCACGCTGACCGCCCGCCTGGAAGACGAGCGCCGCCGCTCGCTCATGCAGATCGAGCAGGCCCGCCAGCAAGTCGAGCTGGCCCGCCAGCAGGCCTACCGAGAAAGCGAGCAGAAGATGGCGAAGCTGGAGACGCAGCTACGCAGCGAGATCGCGGATCAGACCCTTGAAGTCTTCCGCTGGCAGAAGCGCTGTAGCGATCTGGAGTCGAGGAATGCCAAGCTCAGCGAGCTGGTGAAGAAGGATGCGCGGCCAGCTCCCGTCGCCGCGAAGCGCAAGCCTGCCCTGAAAGCCGCTCCAGGGCGCGTGCGCAGGCTCAAGGGGAAGAATTACCTTCCAACCCGGTGATGGTCAAATAGAACGCCCCGCCACCCTCGCACACTGCCGCGCTTCGCTTGCCGCCCCCACGGTTTTGCACCTCTGGCACAAAACCATGGGGGTTAGCTTTTGGGAGAACGGTCATCCCAGTCGGTCATGTAATACAGTGCCCTCCATCACCAAGTTGTCCTTCGCGCACGCTATCGCCGCCGCCGCCGTGCGCGCGCCCACATAGAATCGGCCCGTGGTGGCCTTTTACTTGTCAGAACAGCCGTGCCATGTAAGGCGGCAACCATTGGACAGCGGCAAATGCAATCGCCCATGAACAGGCGATCCCCACCCACTCCGCGCACGATGCTCCCCAATGGATCGCAACCACTAATACAAAAAGGCCGATAGCAACCCACGCAAGGCGTGCGCCTACGTCGTATTTCCAGATGTCGTGCGCCAATAGCCTATGAGCGTGACGGCTGAGCACAACCGCTCGCAGTATCGTCGAGACGATAGATAAAGCGAAAATCGAGATGATGACTGCTTTCATACTCGGCACTGGCTTCCTTAGATGCCAGGGCCTGCCGAGGGCTCGTCGTCCTCGGGCTGGATTCTGGTGCCCACCTTGTCCAAATCCGGCATGCTGATGCGCGCCATCCGGGCAATGTCGGCGTAGTCCTCCAGAGTCGGCGGCATTTGGGCGAGGTCGAGCGGCTGGCGAAGTCCGCGCCACGGCGCATCCTGAATGTCCGAGGGGAAAAATCCGTCGAAAAGCCACTGCCCATCCCTGAATTCTGAAATGCCTTCGCCCTCCACGAATTCGCGGAGGTAGTGACCATCCTCACTCGGCTTGTCCTGGCCGCTCTGCCAGTCAGACAAGCAGCTTTCATCGACTTCGACATTCTCTGCGAACGGATAAATTCGAGCTACTGACATAGAACTCCCCAAATCAGGTTTGCGTGCTTTCTGCCGCTGCTGACCAAAATTGGTCAATTTTCTCGGCTTTGCGCACAGCAGCTTTAAGCTCAAGAGGGCAAGCCACATTAGGCAGGGTATAGCGAACCAACGTGGTAGGCAAACTCGTACCAGTAAACATACCGAGAATAGGATTCAACAATTCATCCTTCGCCCCGGCTGACAGTTTGCGTCTTAGGACATGCCGCTTCAACAGGCCTGCTGCCGCCATTTTTGCAAGGTGCGAACCGATAGTTGCAGAACTGACTTTCCGCCACCCCTGAACATAGCCAATAAATTCCGGGCTATCTGCTATATCAGCATAGCCATACTTTTCCACCCACATGAAAATGTGGTGCCACATTCTCAGTGTTGGCTCTTTCACGCTCACGCTTTGAATGCTTGGCAATGCGATGAAATCCAGATAACTACTCGCCATGTTCACTTTCCAAAATAATCCCTCAGATCACCCGCCCTGAGAGCGTGCGACTGGCCCTGGTTATCCAGCGTCTTCACGAAAGGGGGATCGGCAATTGGGTGCATCGACTCGACCCTGTAGCTTCGGCCCGCCGTGTAGGCGACCTCGCCGGTGCCTTCCATCACCAAGTCTTGTGCGCACATCAGGACGCTCCCGCTCGGGATCGACCAGACCAGCTCGTCGTCTGCGCTGCTCATCAATCCGCCCATTCGCCGATCATGTCCCAAGCAAGGCTGATGTAGTACCCGGCCTTGTTGCTGTTGCCCACCAGCCGTTCCGCCGCATCGTGCAGTTTCTTCATGGCGTCATAGCCACCATAGAACGCTGCTGTTGCGCCGATCAGGGGCATGCGGGCGTATAGCTCATCGCGGCGCGTGTCGATCTCGGGGTCACTCTGGCCGCGCAGCTCGGCCAGCTCGCGCGTCATTTCCACGATGGTTTCCTCAATGGGTTTTTGCATCTCACGGCCCTTTCATGCCCTTGCCGGGTATCGGCTCTCGATGGCCTGCATCAGCGGCTTGGCCTTCTCCGGCGAGACGGTCAGCGGGCCGAAGCTGTCAGGATCGCCCCCACGCTTCACCGCCACATTGCCGCTGGGCCAGACGCCCATAAAGCGCACCCTGGCGCTCCCGTTGATGACGCCTGGAGCCTCAAAGACCTTGCCCCAGGCGGCGTCCAGTTGCGACTTCCTCATGCAGCGTGCTCCAGCGCCGCAGCGGGCTCCGCGTCGATAATGTCCTCGACCCACAGATTGGCCTCAACGTATCGCAAAGCCTCATCCAGCGTGTTGAAGTCCAGCACCTTGTCCTCGTGGCAATACACCTCGCGCACCACCTGAGCATTGCCGCGCACCTTGGAGTACCGCAAGCTCCAGGCACAGTCTGGATCGTTGGGAGTGCTAACACCAAATCTCACCCAGCCACCCTTGATGGTTTTCATGGCCGGTGCGAAATAACGAATGCCGTCCGCCACCCGTTCGACTCCCCCGATCTCGCTCCGGTTCAGGCCGAAGCGCAACACGGTTTGCTTGGTGTCTGCCCACATGCCGCCTATGCCAAACCCCCATGATTCGGCAATAGCCTCCAACGCACGGTAGAACACCATGGTGCCACCAGAGGCCATCAGCTCAACCAGATTGGGATTACCCCCCCACAAGCGTAGCTGCTCCATGGAGATTTCCTCGCGCAGATTGCTCACCACCGCACTGGCGCGATTCGCCTTGCGCTCCGCGCTGCGAAGCTCCTTGTTCTTCTCGGCCAGCTTCTGCTCGGCCTTGTCGAGTTGCCGCCACAGCGCGGCCAGATTGTTTTCAATCAGCATCTGCATTCCTTTCATGACCACGGGCCTTCACCAACACGCGAGCAGCACGGGCTGCGGCATCGAGCGCGCCGCTCGGCCCGCCGTGGTGCAAATCCGCAAAGTGCTGCGATGGCAAACCCCGCACGCGCGCTTGCCAGCCCGATACGGTTCTATTCACGTACTGGGGCACGCTCAACATCGCACCATCAATCTGAATGACCCGTTTCATGCGCGCCACAAGCATCTCTTTCCTGCGAAGTTAAAGGGAGCCCTTGACCCCGTAGCAGCGAGTCTCGGCCACGTAGTCGGGATGGAGGCCGGTGGTGAGCCGCTGCCCAGCCACGAGCTTCCTGGCGGGCTCATCGTTATTCGCCACGGAGAGGGCGAGATAGGCGAACAGCAACTCACGCATGCGGTTGTTGCTCTCGCTCATGTAGCTAAGCAGGCCCAATACTGGATGGTTGAAATTCCCGCACCCAGGCTCGGCGCCCTCCGTTTTCAGTTGGTCTGACAAGTAGGCCAGCAGCTCCGCATCCTCACTGGCGTATTTGTCGCCCGTTCGTTTTTTCCAATCCGCAAATTCTTCGACGTTCGAGCTGAGCGCTTCCCATGTCGTCTGCTGATTGGGCAATTCAACATTTTTCAGCACTGCCAGAACAGGCTTGGGTACGACATAGGGCAACCAGCCTACGATCCAACACCCGTCAGCGTGAACGGAGTCCAACGTGGACTCGGCTTTCCAATCGCCCGCCTCGTGCCAATCATCGCCTTCACGAAGGGCCAAAACGGTTTTGTCAGACACGCCTCCCTCGCCATCATCGGAACGCATCAAAAGCCATGCGACCGAGGTTTCCAGAGGGGGGTGTCCTTGGGTGAATGCCACTTGTGAATTAGACATGGGGAGCCTCCGTATGGTGTATGGCTTATTATTACACACTAATAAGGCCATGTGCAAGGCCATCATTTGCCTATTGGCGCCGTCCCTCTACAGCCTGGATAGTTGGTGCATCCCCAAAACTGCTGCCCCGCATTGGCGCCGCGCTTGGCTTCACGCTTGACCATCGCTGCACTGCATTGCGGGCATGCTGGTGCAATCTCGGATCGTGACTCGCCAGTGGGTGTAGCGGCCTTTCGCTGCCCTTGGGATGGCAGCTCAGTCCGGGCCGACTGGATCAGCTTGTCCAGCGCCTTCCCATCAATCAGGCTGATGTTTCGGCCTTGAGCAAAACTCTTGGCCTCTGGCGTGAATGCGCCCGATGTGACCACCATAGCTCCTGCCGCGCCTCGTGCGGCCATCGCCCCATACAGCTCGCGCACGACAGGCACGCCGACCTTGTAAGCGCGCCAGTGCTTGCATTGCACGATGTACTTTTCCCCGCCTTTTGTCATCGCCAGATCAACACCGCCATCCGGCCCCGGTGAAGTCTCGTACACGGTGTACCCCTGCCTGCGGTAAGCCTCCCCGATCAGCATCTCGAACTCGCGCCACGTCATATCGCTCACGGATGACACGGCGCCCATTTCCTGAGCCTGGGCCAGCAGCTTTTTGCGCTTGGATCGAGCGAAGAAGGAGGCCATGGCCGCGATGACGCAAACTGACGGAGCAAGGAGCTTCAAGACCACGGCAAAGCCCATCATCACGCTGCCAACCATGACCGTAGGAAGCGCCTTGAGCGGATCGCTTCCCGGTGGAAGTGCAGTCGGTTGCAGCGGTGCCGCAAGGTGGTCAAAAACGAAATACGAAACCACACCCAATACCAGACACAGCCACCACGGCAGCATCGCCAGCAGCTCCACGAACACGCTGATGCCGCTGTCTTTTCTTCTTCTGCGAGCCATTCCCAATCCTCCCCCCAAAAAAAGCGCCGCTTCAACCGAAGGTTGGCGGTGTAAGGCCGTGCGGCCTAGGGCGTGTTAACACTAATTGCAATGAAGGTCATCGGATGTGAAACTGCAGGCATGGAGATCACACCCGAGCAATTCAAACGCATCGAACACTGCTTGCCCGTGCAGCGCGGCAACGTCAGCCTGAGCAACCTGCAAGTGGTCAACGCCATGTTGTATGTTGCCGAACACGGCTGCAAATGGCGCGGTCTACCCAAGCGATTCGGCAATTGGCACACGATCTACACGCGCATGCGTCGCTGGACCAAGGCGGGTGTGCTGGACAAGATGTTCGAGGAGCTGCAGCGCGAGCAGCTGGTGCGCGTGAAGATCGAGGCGGTGTCGCTGGACTCCACGAGCATCAAGGTGCACCCCGATGGAACCGGCGCTCTAAAAAAAACGGTCCTCAGGCCATCGGCAAGTCCCGAGGCGGATGGAACACCAAGATTCATATGGTTGCCGCGGATGCTCGAACGGCCGTGACGTTCTGCCTGTCGCCTGGACAGGCCCACGATGCACCCGAGGGCAGACGCCTGCTGCAAAGCCTGGGGCCTGCGAGCCGCCCAATTCACTTGCTCATGGACCGCGCCTACGAAGGCAACGAGACGCGCCAGCTGGCCCTTGATCTGGGATTTATCCCGGTCGTGCCCCCGCTGAGGACCCGGATCGAGCCTTGGGAATACGACCGGGCGATGTACAAGCGCCGCAACGAAGTCGAGAGGCTGTTTCGGCGGTTGAAGGGCTACCGTCGAATCTTCTCGCGGTTCGAGAAGCTCGATGCGATGTTCCTTGGCTTTCTCAGCTTCGTGCTGGTGGCTGATGGTCTTCGCGGTTTGTGTTAACAGGCCCTAGAGCACTCCTGCGCGTGCCATTGGCATGGCCTGCGCCACGGGAAATGCGCTACATGCCAGGGCTGACCGATGGCTCATCATCTTCCGGCTGAATCCGGGTGCCCACCGTGTCCAGCTCGGGCATTTTGATGCGGGCCATTCGCGCAATGTCGGCATAGTCCTCCAGCGTCGGCTCCTCGCCGTTGACCGAGTGCAAGTGCAAGGAGAAAAACCGGCGCTCACCATCCTCGAAGTAGGCGCGGTCTTCGCGCGGGCTCTCGGTCGAGAACCACATCCGATCATCCAGGCGAGTCGAAGAAGGCTGGGAAAACCCATAGTCCCGCACGAGCCGTTGCAGCTCGTCCTCGTCAAAATCCTCGCGCTCGCGCTCGTAGCCGCGCTCGGCCACATCGCCACACTCTGCGGACTCGTCCGTAATGACCTCATAGGTCACGGAAACATTGTAGGTATTGCTCATGATTGTCCTCCGGTTCAGCGGCTCATCGCGCGCTCGTAGTTATCGACGGGCACAAAGACTTTCAGGCCCATCTCCATCAAGGTCTGGTACACCAGCTTGGCATGGCCGCCGAGGGCCTGGAGCGTCATGTTCCCAAGCCAAAATGCCTGCTCTGTGTTGATCTCAGAGCGCACTTCGGACATGCCAAGCAACCCGCACATCAATTCCCTGGCTTCACCATTAGGGATTGCCACAACCTGCTTGTTGGGATCGAACAGTGGCGCGGGCCGTGCGTAGCGGGCACGGAGAAAGTTCGCGCCTTCGTCGTACTCCATTGTTGGCAGGCCCACGTAGATATAGGGCTTCACGCACTCGAACACCCAACGGGTTGGATCAACGATCATCCCGTCAGGCCGTTCGATCCAGCCGTGGCGAACGATGACCTTGCGAGCAAAAATGCTCTCTGGATCAATGGGGCCGTGGTAGTTTCCGTAGGCAGGACGGCCCTTGACCACCTTGCTCTTGACCATCTTGCACGCTATCGCGTAGCAGTTTCCAGGCCACTCGCCCAGGCTCACCCCAATTCGCTCCGCGATCTTTTCTGCATCGAGTTGAAGACCGTCCTTCACATTCAAAGCCGCTTGCTGCACGTCCGTACTCCGTCTGTTTGACGGCTTATTATTACACACTAATAAGCCAATGCAAGCAGCTCACATGCCCATGCTGGGCGAGGCCTCGGCCTCGACCTTCATGGTCTTCCAAAGCGCTTGGTCAATCAGGAAATCGTCTGCAACGCTGCTGACGCGCTGGGTGTAGTTGCGCACCTCGTCCAGCTCCACGTCCACCCAGTCCAGGCCGAAATCAAAGCGAGAATCAGGGTTCTTGATCTTGCCGTCGCCCACTTCGCCATGCATCAAGATGAGCTTGCCGTCATCGCCCTTTTCCAGATACCAAGCCTCGTCGCCAAGCACGACCGCCGTACCATCTTCCAATACGGTCAGGTAGCCCGCAAGCCGGTTTTCTTCCTCGCACAGATTCCTCCAGGCTGCGCCCAGCTCGCCAGGAGCATCCACGAAAACGCGGTCGGTCTTGATCGGGCTATGAGGGGTCAAGGCACGGGCCACGGCGGCTTGCATGGACAGCGAAACGGCCTCATGCGTGACATTGAGCGCGCGATCCGCGCCAGGGGTGAATGGGTCGCCCTCGATGCTCACCACGCCCCCCGTGGACGCACCCAAGCGAATGGCCTTGCCATCCTCGGTTGTCATGACGGTACGAACCCACTCTTTGGCTTGGCTTTGCACCCAGTCGTCCAGCGTTGCGCCCATCTCACCCGCCACACGCTCGGCCAGCGCTCGCGCCTCGGCCTGCGTCGTCGCCTGGGCCGCTGGCCCCACCTTGAGATCGTCCAGTGATGCCACTGCCGCATCGAGCGCACCCAGCGCCGACTGGCGGGGCATGGGAGCGCTTTCGGCCAGCACTTGCTCGCCCTTGCATAGCGCAGCATGTGCTGTTACCTGGGCGCCCCCCGCAGGCACCATCAACGCAACGTGGTACTTCATGCCGTCCTGGGCGTCTCGTGTGAAGCTCGCGCCCATGGAGCCATCATCGAATTGCTCGACCTTGCCCGAAAACTCCATGCCCACGTCCTCGGCGTACTCTCGGAGTTTGGCCGGGTCAAACTCGGCCTTGATGGCTTCTGGCGCCATAGCGGCATTGATCGAAGCCGTCACGTTTTTCAGGTCTTCCATCTGCGCCTTCCAACGCGGGTCTTCATTCGCAGGCACCGATTTGCCATGCTCAGCCTCCAGGCCATCGGCCACAGCAATCAGCCACGACGCATCTTGCAGCCGGTGATGCGTATCGCGCACTCCATGCAAGGCCAGCTTGCAATGCACCAGGGCCTGATTGATCCGGTCTTTCGTGATCTCAGGATTGGCATGCTCGGGCTGATCCCGCAATGCTTCCAGGCGCTCTACGCTCTCCCGCAAAACGCGGTCTGAGTACATCTCGCCCATGGCGATCTTGCTCAGATCACTGGCAAGCGACTTGGTTTTTTCCATGGCGACCTCCTGGACAATTTCAGGCGCAACCGCGCCCAGCGCCTTCATGTAATGTGGATTCGCAGCGGCGTTCAACGCCATGTCACTGGCCTTGTAATACCGCTCGGTCTTTTCGGCCTCGGCGCGGAATGCGTCCACGTCAGAGCGGGCGTGCGCCTCGGCCTGCTGAGGCGACCATGCTGCGGCCCGCTCGCGCATGTCCTGCTTCATCGCAGCGAAGTCCGCCGCCTTGCGCACCTCCTTGGCTGCGATCTTCTTGTTGTTCTCCGCATCGAGGCCGTAGATCACCTCGGCCAGCGGCCCATGCGGCAGCTTGATCCGGCCCCATTCGTCCAGGCTTTGCTTGTAGGCTGGGTACTGCCGCGCATTGTCGGCAATGTCAATGGCGGCTTCTTCGCGGGTGTCAAGGTTCTCTATGCGCAGAAAGGCGTTGGCGTCAGCCCGCGCCATCTTCACATCAAGGTCGGCATCAACAGCGCCCACGCGCCCCGCAAACCAGCGCTGCTCTGCACGCGCTTGGATGCCTTTCAAGGAGTCACGATCCATTTCTTCCTGTAGGCTCGAAATCGTCTTATCGGAAGGGCCTGGTTCTTTGCCAGCATCCCACGGCGGGGTTGTTTCTCCGCGCACCCACCACTGGCCGTCCACCTTGTCCACTTGCTTGTAGCCGTCCCCTTCCCTGTAGGCAAAGCGGGTGGCGCCGCGCTCATCGGCCTGGGCCATCGCTGCACTGGCTGTCCAGCACCGAAATGTCGCGTCGATGGTTGGATCGGACAGGTGGAAGGGCTGACCGGGGTTTCCATCAAGCTCGGCCCGAATGCGCTGCGCGAGCCCATACGCAGCCTCGTTATCCGTGCGAGGGAGTCCGGCCAACCCATACCCGCCATCAACAAGACATTGCACCGCAGCGCGTATAGCATCGTCTCTTGTTTCAGCTTGCCCTGTCCCGACTCCAAACCATGAATCAAACTCTGCGCTCCAATCCCACGCGGCGCCGCCAGCTACAGGTCTAACCGAAACCGCCACTCCATCTTCCGCGATGCAGTTCCACCGATCACCCGTTCCGGGCGTGAACACCAAGCCGTCGAGGACAAACCACTGCTCCCGTAATTCGTTCATCTGTTCGCCTTCACGGAGCTGGATCGGCGTCTTCAAAGCGGCGCTCGAAGTCCTCGAACGTCACGCGGCCCTCGACCACATCTCGCAGGGCCGCACGCTCATCCGATTTCAGTTCACGGAAATCCGTCTCGCGCACGGTCTGCGGTTCCTCGTAGCCAGGAGCCTTCTCGCCCTTGGCGTTGACCAGCCACGCATCACCCTCGCCCTGGTGGTATCCCGGCTCAAAGCCGTTGGTCGGCACGACATAGCGGTACTCGCCATCGGCGATGCCGGAATAACCGTCCTCGGCGAGATACACGTCGCCAAGGGCCGCACTCATGTCGATCACGCCCTCTTTCTCCAGAGAGGGCAGCTCGCGGATCGTCCCGTCGCCAACATGGTTCCCGTTGGTGTCGTAGATCGGGAAATCCGTGTTGCCCTTCGTGATCTGGTGTGCCCCCTCGCGCAGATGCTGCGCAGCTTCATGCGCGGGGTCATCACCATAGGCATCGTTGTCCAGCTCGCACCAGAAGGACAGCTTCACCTCGCCCTCAACGGTAGGCCTGCGTGGAGGTTCCTCGCTCGTGAGCACCAGATGCCCAACGGTGTTGCCGTTGAGATCGCGCAGCCGGTGGCGCTCGCCATCGTCTTGACCCCACCAGTCATCGAGCTTGTCCGCCGCTTCTTCGATGATGCGGGCCACCTCCTGTTCGCGGCCAGTGTCCGCGAAGGCTGCATTGGTGGTGTTTTCGATCAGCAGTTCCATGTACCGCACAGGCCCTCGCTCCTGATCTGCTCGCTCCAGAGCCTCGACAGCAGCTTGAAAATTCTCGTTGGCCAGCTCCTTCACGCGCGCCGGGTTCAACGGCACCTTGTAGCTGCCGTTGAGGCTGTCGTGCGCTCCCGACTCGAACATCAGGCCCACCGTCGTGCCACGCGGGTCGTACATGAACTTCGGCTCCAGCACGCCGGGAATCTCGTGCGACAGCAAGATGATCTTTGTCTCTACGTCACCCTGCACACGCTCCTGCATCTTGCTCAAGCCGCTTTCGCTCAGGCTGATTTGAGCAAGGCGATGATGCTGCACGGACAGCTCATGCAGTCGGTCGTTCACATCAAGCGCTGCATCAACATGCAGCGTCCCCTTGGACTGGTAGTGCAGGACTTCGATGAATTCACGCTGCTCCGGCGTCAGTGCATCCAGGCGCTCATTCCGGCGTGCCGCCGACGCCTCCATGTCCTTCTTGCTCTCATCGAGCATCTTTTGCACGTCCGGGTGGTTGCCCCACGTCGCCGGGTTGCTCGTCTGCAACTCCCTCAACTTCGACACCTCGGCCTGTGGGAGCGTGACCCCGTGCATATGAATACCGTCACGCACCCCCGTGTCCCACTGAGGTGAGAGTCCCTGATGCTGAAGGCGGCGGAACATTGTTTCAGCCGCCTCAGCGTTATGAATGTCGTACACGCGCTCACGCGCAGGGGTTTCCTTGTCCATCTTTTGAGCTTTCATGTCAGCAATGAATTGCTGCGTTTCTTGATTGCGAGCCGCACTCGCTGCGGCATTCCATTCCTCGGAGGCCTTTTGATAGGCGCTGCGCGCCCGTTCGACGCCAGGATCGTCATGGCGCTGCTGGTAGCGAGCATCGCCCGCGTTCTTGCCATAGACCCGCTCCAGCTCACGCTGGAAAGCCTCATCCGCAGCCGCCATGGCCTGCTGTCGCGGCATCACCTTCCAGAGCCGTTCCTGCTTCTCGAAGTCGATGCGCTCCCCATGGAGCCGGGTCGCAGCTCGGGCCGCAGCGCTCTCCACAATGAAGCTGGCACTGCGCTCGACCATCGCGCTGCCAGCGGCGTCCTTGATCTCTACGCACTTACCCCCATCAGGCGCAACGCCGAGAGCGAGCCAGCGGCCATCTTTGAGCGGCACCGATGCCCCGGCCCTGAGTGCATCCTGCACATGGCCCTCGCGTTCCCGTGCGGACATGCCAAGCGCGACTCCTTCGTCCATCCATCGGATGGACATATCGCGGGCCGTCCTGATCGCGTCATCAGCATCGCTGGTGTAGTAGGCCAGGGCCTCCTGCTTTTCCTCACACCAGTTCACGTCCTTGTCGGGGTATCGGTCGGAAAGCCGGTACAGGTTGACGGTGACGCGCCATTCGCCATCCTCGGCACGCATCCCGGTCATGCCGGGGAGCGCCTTGATCGTGGCCTTTGTTTCCTTGATTGAAGCCATCTTTCACTCCTGCTGGGCCGCGCTCACGGCGCTGGCCCGCCCACCTCAATGTCGCTGAACTCACCGTCCAGCGCAGCATCCATATCGAAGCCATCCAAGCCGATTTCGTCATCCGACTCCAGGGCACCGCCCGCGACCACGCGCGTTTCGGCCTCGCCATTCAGGCGCAGGCCGCTAAAGTCGATTTCAATATCCACCTCGGCCACTGGCATGGGCGCCGTGGCCGGTGGCGAGGCCTCCGGCTGCGACACCACGGGCGACTGCGGCACAGGAGCAGCCACCGGCGCCGCTGCGGGTTTGATCGGTGCGAAGTTCGGGAGGTCGGCCTTGATGATCTTCTTGAAATCAACGACCTGCTGCCGCTTCGCATTGGGGTCAGCGGTGCTGATCGCGTTGTCGGCCAGATGGCCCTCAACCTCGGCCCGCAGCTCGGGGTCGAAGTCGAACACGGCGTTGTAGATTTTCTCGGCGTCTCGCGCTGCCTTGAAGATCGCGGAGCGATCCTCTTTCAGCAGCTTGACGTACTCGTCAAGGTAGGCCGCATGATCCTCCAGGCCACCATCAACGCCCAGGGCCGAGCAGATCATGGCTGACGCCATCTCTGCCCGCAGTTCCTCCCAGGCGTATTCCGGCGTCCCGCGCTTGGCCTCATCCAGACCCCGGTTCAGTCGGGACTCGTGGCCCGTCCAGTGCGCGATCTCGTGGATCACCGTGCGGTAGTAGTCGCCCTCGGACTTGAAGTGCCCACGCGGCGGCACCGTGATCCGATCCACCGCGGAATCGTAGTAGGCGCTGTTGACCGTGAAGCCCTTGCCCACGCGGGCCAGCTCACGATGCTCGATCACCGCACCCGTTGCCTGGATCAGCCGCTCGGCACGCTCGTTGGCATCGAACACGCGGCGCTCCTTCATGGGCGGCATGCCCACAATGTCGGCGCCGTTGAAGACCAGAGCGAAGATCGGCTTCGGGCGCCCGTTATTGGCTGTGGCCTCTACCTCATCGACAGCCGCCCACTGGAAGCGCTCTGCATTCCTGAACCGGCTTCCCTTGATCGTCATGTCACGGGCTTCATCGAAGGTGTCTGCCTCCTTCATCCAGCCCTGGGCACCAAAGGCCGCGTACTTGCCGTCCTTGAGCTGGAATACACCGCTTCCAGAAGGCCGGTTGGCACCGGAGTTCCACTCGACCTCCTTGTCTTTTTGGTTGGGAAACTGCCAGTACATGACCGACTCCGCACGGGCGCCTTTGCGGATCGAGAACCCGGCGTCTTTGGCCTGATTGAAGGTCAGCCAACGTGGGTCGGCAGAGTCGCGTTCGAGCTGGGCCATGAGCAAGTTCAAGGCGTTTGCACCGCGATACTCACGGCCCTGCCTGCCCTTCTCGCGGGTATAGGGATTAAAGGCCTTGGTCAGCCCTTTATCCCAGCTCACATCCCATGGTTTCAGGCCCTCGCCTTCCATCAAGGCGATGACCTTGTTGGTCACATCTTGCGTGTAGTTCGGGCGGCGCGGTTGCTTCGCTTCCATCGACTACCCCTCCGTGACCACAAGCCGCAGGCCATCGCACAACACGTTGCGCTGGTACTCGGCCACGATCTCATCGAACAGTTCCATCGGCACTTGGTCTTCACGATCCGCGATGGTCACGTCTATTTCATCGGTCATAGCTCACCTCAGTTGTTGTCAAAGACGAATTCCGTCTTGCTGAAATCCGGGGACAGCCGCAGGCCTGCGGCGAACTTCTTCTTCGTCTTGCTGGAGACGAACCCCTGCCGCGACGACAGCGCGCCATCGCGGATCAGTTCCACCGCTTCCGCCTCCGACAGTTGACGGCCTGCGATAACCGCCCACAGCTTGAAGTCGCCATTGGCACATGCGTAGCGCGGGTAGTCGCCGCCGATGTGCCGCACCTCGCCCTTGCACTTCGGACATGGCACGCCCAGCGCCTTTGCGGCGGTGGCCGCACCGCCGCCCGAGCCAGACTCGGGGAACTCGAACCCCAAGGTGAAATCGTCCTTGAGAATAAGCGTTGCATCGAACTTGCGTTTGGACTTGTTGCTGAAAAATCCCTTGAGCACGCCCGTGCGCCGCTTCGTCAGCAATTCCGTCATTTCCTCGGGCGAGATCACACGCTCGGATACCGTCGTCCAGATGCCGAATCCGCAACTGCACTCCAGCTTGCGGTTGCCGCGCAGCTCGCCGCCGCACTTCGGGCAGGGGGTAGCAAAGACGCGCTGTGTAGGCTCCGGCATGGTCGATGCCTTCCCCTTGAGCACGTCGATCATCCCGTGGGCGCTCGTGCTGATACCGGCCATGAAGTCACGGCGCGCAAGCTGCCCCTTCTGCACATCGAGCAGCTTGGTTTCCCACTCAGCGGTCATGACCGCCGAGGTCAGTGCGGACAGCGAATTGCGGGTCAGGAACTCGTACAGGCCCTCGCCCTTTTCCGTGGGCATCAGAAACTGCTCTTTGCCTTCACGCAGCATGTAGGGCTGCCTGGGCTTCTCCCGCGTTCCTGCGAACAACAGGCCTTCGATGATGGAAGCGCGTGTAGCAGGCGTGCCCAGGCCCGATTCCCGGATCGCCGCGCGAAGCTCGGAGTCAGAGATGGTTTTTCCAGCCTTCTCCATTGCACCCAGCAAGCTGCTTTCCGTGTAGCGGGCGGGCGGCTTGGTCTTCAAGCCCACCGCCGCGACACCATCATTGCGCACAGGCTCACCCTGGCCATAAGCGCACAAGGTCGGCGCATCGCCCTTGGGCCGATCACCGCCCCACACCACGCGCCAACCCGCTTCGAGCATCACGCGACCGGACGTGCGGAAGCCCTCGTCGGCCACGACCGTGATGCGCGTGGTGGTCTGGTACACCGCGTTCGGGTAGAAGGCGGCGATGAACCTGCGCACAATCAAGTCATAGACACGCTGCTCGTCATCAGACAGTCCATTGGGCTGCGTGCCTGTCGGAATGATGGCGAAGTGGTCTGAAATCTCGCTGTTGTCGAAGATTCGCTTGTTCGGCTTAACCCAACCGCCGTCCACCACGGGCTGCGCCCATTGGCAGTAGGCCGTTCCCGTCGCCTTCATGAAACCCTCCATCAGCTCGGTAGCAGTTGCCACATAGTCCTCGGGCAGCGCCTTGGCATCCGTTCGGGGATAGGTAGTGACCTTGTGGGTTTCGTAGAGCGCCTGGGCAATGTCCAGTGTCCTCTTGGCCGAGAACTTGAAGCGCTTGTTGGCCTCGCGTTGCAGCGAGGTCAGGTCAAACAAGCGCTGCGGCTGTTCTTCCGAGCGCTTGGATTCTTCTGTGACCTTCGACGGCGAAACGCCCAGGCACTTCGCCACCAGGGCATCGGCACGCGCCTTGTCGAAAATGCGCTGGCCGCTCGCCGAGGCCTCGGGCGCATCGCCCGAATCATCATCGTCTTGCTTGTCGGCAGGATCAGCCTTCGCATTGGCATCAAACCATGTCCCGACATAGGTGCCAGCAGCTACGCCAAAGGTGCCTCGCACCTCCCAATAGTCCTTGGGCACAAAGTTCCTGATCGCCCGCTCCCGCTCCACGACCAGGGACAGCGTAGGTGTTTGCACACGCCCTACGCTCATCAGCTCGTAGGCGCCACTCTGGCGCTCATAGAGCCGCGTCACCCCACGGGTTCCGTTGATGCCCATGATCCAATCGGCCTCGCTACGGCAGTAGGCCGAATCGGCAAGGCCTTGGAAGTCAGCGCCAGGGCGCATGTTCTTCCAGGCATCACGAATGGCATCCTGCGTCATCGACTGGAGCCACATGCGCCGCATGGGCTTGCGGCACTCCGCGTAGTCGTAGATCAGTCGAAAAATCAGCTCACCCTCGCGGCCCGCGTCACAGGCATTGACCACTTCGGTGATCGAAGGGTCTTTCATCAGCGACACCAGATGCCGGAGTTGCGGCCCCGCGTCCTTGGTAGGCCGCAGGCCGAACCGCGCCGGGATCACCGGCAGATCGTTCAGGCTCTTGCCACCCTCGTCGGCCTCCTTCGAGAAAATCTCGATCAGGTGGCCGCGTGCATTCGACACGATGGCATCGCTGCGCTCGTAATGGCCGTTGCCCTTGCTGAAACCACCCAGCGCCTTTGCAATGTCACCAGCCACCGATGGCTTCTCGGCAACGATCAGCGTTTTACCCATCTACGCTCTCCCTTGGATGTTGCGAAGGCGCTCAATGCGCGTGGCCGTCTTGCTCTGTCTCGTCGGCGAACTTTTCGTAGATGGCCTGGGCGCCCATGGCCCGCTTTTCTTCCTCGTTCGCCGCTTCCACGGCTTTCTCGATGGCTCCAGCCGAGCTGTCGCAGGCCCCCTTGGAATACGCCACGAGAACGCGCATCACGTACAGCGGGTCACGCTGCGCCCGCTCGGCCTGGGTGCTGTTGATGTGCTGGGTCATCATGCGCAGCGCATCCAGAAGATCGTTGCGGCGCGCGAACTCGATCAGCGGCCCGATCTCCACGGGCTTGAAAATCGGGTGGATCACGATAGGCGTGACCGCCTCCACGTCCAGCGCATCCCAGTAGGTAATGCCATCGGCGCCGACCATGACGATCTTGCGCCCCCCGTAAAGGTCATCGACCTCTAAGAAACTAGCTGGCTTGAAACGTGTTTTCTTGTCCATCTTCATACTCCTGATCGAACGGCATCCCATCGCTCGTTCCAACGGGGATGCCGAATTGCTCCACCATGTCCGCAACCATCAAGGCCGCTGGATCACGGTGCGTTTCCAGATATTCCTCGACCAATCGGGCGAGGTTCTGATGCTGGAACAACTGGCCGACATTGGCGCACCAGTCGCGCCCTTTTGCCGTCAACTCGAAGTCCGCATCGACAAGGCCGCGCGCCACGAACTTGTTGACGTGCTCCACCACGGTAGAAGGACGGCCCAGGCCGTTCTTGTGCATGAGGTGCAGCAGGCTTTGCTCCTGCGTCCACTGCTTGAACCCAGCCTCTGGCACCACGACCGGATACAGACGCATGCCCACCTCCGTCTTGCGATGCCATGGAAGTCCGGCCAGCCCATCCGGCAGCTTCTGCAAGCTACCCAGGGCAGGCTGTTCGACGGTGCAACGCACACCGCAATCCACCAGATTCCGGGCGATGTGAACCAGTACCTGCTCGGGCAGCGAGAGCAGCATGGCGTCCCGATTCAGGGGAATATCGAACGCAGCCGGATTGGGTGCCTCGTGCCCGTGCTCCACTTCCAGGCCCATGGCCCGCACGGCGGTGAACCGCTCGGCATCGAAGGCTGCGCCGTTCATCTTGGCGATCACCTCCAGCCGCCGCGCCGAATCCACGCTCAGCGCCTGCGCTGACGAGCGTGGATAGGTCATCTGCCCGCGCTCGTAGAGCGTCTGCATGGCCTTTGCCACATCGGCGATCTCGGCTCCCGTCTCGACGCTCGCAGACAGCACGATCTCGCCATGGTTCATAGGACGTGCGCCCACGGTCGATTCCACGCTGCTGCCCACCGACAAACCCACGTCCAGCAGCTCCGATGCGGGCGGCGCCTCACCGGCATGCACGGCCTGCTGAGCGATCCACGGCTCGCCGCCGTCATCAGCAGTAGCCATGAAGGTTGCGACACCCACAACGGGCCGCTGCTGGGCCAATGCCAGCAGCAACGAACCTTGCACACGGCCCACCGCCCCCTCGGCACTGGACAACGCACCCACAAGGCGATCCAGCACGCGGCGGGCATCGCCCTTGGCGGCAGAAAGTGGATCGAACGGCGCCGCCGCCTCGAAAGCCGATTGCACCTCGGCTGGCGACAGCGCCCGCAATCGCACCCGGAGCACCCTGGCCCTATCCTCTGGAGCGATGACCATTCGCCACACGTCGCGGGCGATCACATCGCCCTCTTGATCGTCATCGGTGGCGAGGTAGATGCGGCCTGCCGTGTTCTGAGCCGCCTCGCGTATGCGCTCGCACGCGGCCTGCCGATCCTCCCGGATCGCGTAGGCCGTCTCACGAAAGCTGCGTGTGATGCCCAGGGGAGTCAGCCGCGCCGGGTTGGTGGCAATGTGGCCCGCCGTTGCCAGAACCTCGAAGCCACGCATGCCCGCCCGCCAGAGCACATCCGACAAGCCTGCTCGCTTGCCGGGTGCCTCTATGATGACAAGCGACTCTGCCATGGCTTGAGCGATACCCCATCAAACGGGCACCGCAGACCCCACGACCTGGGCGAAGTAGTCGCAGGCCATGAACAAGCCATCGGCAGCTTGCTCGGCCTTTACTGCGCCCTCGAAATTCATATCGCCTCGCGTGTCGGACACGCAAAAAATCCGGGCCTCGTCGCCATCAACGACGATGCTCGCGTTGAGCACGTTCGTCGGCTCGCCGCCCACACGGGAGAGCAGGCCGAACTCGATCACGTCATCCGCGTCGGAGAAGCTGGCCGCAACACCATCCAGCTCGGAACCAGACACCCGCCAGGACACACGTACCGGCTCGCCGCCGCCGCTGCGCGAAAGCTCCGCGCCCGCAGCCGTCAGGTAGCCGTAAACACGATCCCGGATTGCATCAGCGAAGCTCGTAGCCATGACTGCCTCCTAGCCCTCAGAATTTCGGCCCACTGGGCAGCACACGCTCCCAGTTGATGCCCATGCCACCGGCCATCACCTCCAGATTGGCGAAACGCACCTCGACCGGGTGCATCTCGATCCACGAGGCGCGGGCGTGGTACACGTCGATGAAGCGGCACAGGCCGTCCAACGACGAGTCCGTCTCGCCCGCATGCAGCAGGCCGATGGAGATCAGCTCGGGGGGATACCCGTGCTTGCGCAGCTTGTCGGCCAGCTCGGGATTGCGCTCATGCAGCTCGGCGTGGCTGGTGGCCACCACCTCGGGCTGCATGTCTTGGTACACCATGATGCCCCGGCTGCTGTCGGCCCCGACCGACATGCCCTCGACCCCGAATTTGCCGTCCAGATCGGTGAATTCGTAGCGCATGACGCTCAACAGCACGCGGCCCAGGCCGCTGTGCGTGTACTCGGGCAGCTCGACGCGCACCAGGGCGAGTTGCTGCGCATCAAAAAGCTCGCGCTGCGGGTCGATGTAGTTGCCAAAGGCGCTGCTCTTTGCCTTGATCGCCGTTTCCAAGCCGCTCATCTCGTACTCCATTTCGATGATGCGCCACCATCGTAGCGCTATGCCATTATGGCTTCAATACTAACGCAAAATTGCAAGGTATAGATAAAAAAACGAGATTACGCTTTTTGAAATCAAAATCCGGGCGCTCGATGCACCGGCTCGAAGTCCCACAACTGGTAGTCAGGCATCTCCATTCGCCGTGGGTCGGTGAACTGGATGTACTTCTCCGGCGACTGGGAAATCTGGTCGATGGCCTTGAACAGCACACGCCCGACATTCAGCTCCACATCGGTCACGGCCACCCTCTCGATCTTCTTGATCCCCCCCTCCATCATCTTGGCGACCGCATCGGCAGACGCTTTGTTGATGCGCTCCAGCGAATCAATGGCCCCGGACATTTTGAAAGTCGCCCCGTACACGGTGCGCGCAATCCGGTCAATGTCCGGGCTCTCGCCGTTCGCAACCGCCTTGGCGATTTGCTCGGACACGTCCTTGAGATGCCCTGCGTACCGCACGGACTCGGCCTCGAAGAAAGTGGTTGCAGCATCCAGATAGGTCTTGAGATCGGCGCCACGGCCCAACGACTTCTCCGAGGAATACGTCTCGCAGGTGAGCTTGACCAGGGTTTCAATGCGCTCTCGCTGCATTTCCTCGGGCGATGATCCCTCCTGCTTGCCCTTGCGCACGAGGTCGATCAGAACGCCCATGTTCTCGGTGATCGCCTGATTCACATACCTGTCCTGCATCCACAGCAGCACATTCTTGTCGTAGCGACTGTCGTTGGACAGGTGAATCAGGTCATTCAAGACCAGCTTCTCCAGCACCGGCTCACGGTATGAGGCGGGCTGTTTTTTTCGTGGATCGGTACTGCTCATGTAAGTTACACCTTCGGCCCCTGTTGCTGATGAACTCCCACCGCCAGACTTTCACGCCCGACGCGCGTGTTGCGCTCCAGCGTGAAATCCGGGTAGATGGTCTGCGCCGCCGCCTCGAAGACCCGCGCAATGTCCGCCCGGTTTTCGAGCACATACGAGTCGAAAGCCTCGACCACGAACGGCGCGATCCGGTGGAACGGCGCGATCTTCCCTGCCGGGGAAGCCGACAGCGGAAAAGCGTCTTTCGTCTCGACATTGAGGCCGTAGTCGTAGCCGAACTCGCCCATGCCAACATACCGCGAGACGCCCTGAGCCAAGCACAGGATCGACGGCAGCAGCATGTCGGCCACATCCTCGGGGTAGAGCCTTGCCCCGTCATAGACGAACTGCTCGCCCCGTCCAAACTCAGCCTCAGCCAAGCCCGAAACCAGGGTATTCAGCGAATCCCAGCTCTGTTGCGTTTCATGTCCCATCACCATTCTCCAAACTGCCCGCTTGGGCGCTGACGATCAACTCACACACTTCATAGGTCTTGCGCATCACCCTGTCGTGCTCCGACAGCACATGCTCATAGCTCATGCCGCCGATGCGCTCGTAATTGGCAATGGCAAACGACCTGTCGATCTCCTGCATGTCGCGCAGCTTCTGCACGTCCTTGTACGCGCAGGCCTTATAGACCTCCACCATCACGCCCACGCTGACACCGTAGGCGCGCTGGATCATCAGGGCCTGCCCAAACTCGCTCAGGCCGTCCACGCCTTGCAGCGCGTGGTACTCGGCCTGCGCCGCCACTGCATAGACCAGTCGGCATGACATGGCCTCTGCATCCATAACGTAGTAGTCGAACAGGTTCACAAGGCCCAGCATCACCGGCATGGCTTGCAACGTGGCGAGCTTTCGCGCTGCGCTCAGGTCGAGCTGGCCCGAAGGCTTGGCGAACAACCGTGGCTGCTTGCTGCTGACGGCCTCAATCAGCCTGGAAAAGAGCGGCAGCGGCAGCTCCTTCGTGCGCCCGCCGATCTGCCGCCACTTGAATTCCTCGGTCACGGTGTCCAGGGCAATCGACGTTGCCATGGCGAATACCGTGCCGTAGTCCGGGTGTTCGTCCACCACCCCGACAAGGGATAAGCATGTTTGCCGCACTGCTGCAAGCCGCTTGAGCACATCGGCCATGCCGGTGAGCACCTGCCCCTCATCCAGATCGGCACTCACCCGGTAGGCCCTCGTGACGATCTGCGCGGCCAGCTTCGCGCTCGCGCAGCGCTGACGCACTTCGCCGTCCGCGATCAGGTTTACCTGGGCGGCAGTGTCGGACACACCTTCCCCCAGGTCGGCCTCGGCCAGCCTAGCAACCTGCATTGCGCTGGGATCAAAGCTCATCACGACACCGCCCTGTCGAGTCGGCGCAGCGCCTTGTTGAAGGGCTCGGAAAACAGGTGCATGGTCAGGTCGATGGCCCCGCCGCCGCCCTTGCAAGCGCGTGTGTCGTACCACTTCTCCCGGCAGATCAGCAGTTCATAGTCCTGGCTGTCCACTGAGACGTGATACCTGCTCGAATCCCTGTTCTTCATGGGCTGGTAGCTCGCGTCCAGCTTTGCATACGCGCCCACCGCGTCCAGTGCTTTCAGCAACGGCAGCGCACGAAGCGCATTCGCGCGCTCCACCGTTGCTTGGCTCACCGCTCTTTTCGTATAAGCCATCGGTAAACCCCAAGCATGTTGATTGCGGCAAATACCGCCTGCTGTGTCAGCAAAGGGATGCTCCAGACCTTGACCGCATACACGATCCAGGCAATGCTGGAGACGATCCACAACACCCAGGCCCAGGCGGCGAGCCGCCCCCGCCAAGCCAGCAGCAGCGCGCCAAAGATGCCAGTCCCCGCGCCCAGCAGCTCGGCTGGCGTCATGCGTGCCAGCTCTGCCGCAATGGCGTGTCGCAACTCATCCATGAGCATGCGAGGCCTCGGGAATCACGACCCAGTTCCAGTCGTTCTTGGTGGCACCACGGGACTTGATCTGCACCAGCATGGACTTTTGGAGCTTCACCCATGCCAAGGCCGCTTCCTCGACCCGCATCTTGGTCACAGAACCCTTCCAGTACAGCTCGTCGATCCCGAGGATCACCTTCGTGGACACCGCCGCAATGAAGTCCTCGGAGAAATGCGTAGGCGACTGCGAAATGCAGATCAGGGCCACGCCGAACTTCCTGGCCTCCTTTGCGATGGTGTTGATGATGTTGTCCGGGTCATCATCGAAAAAGATGTGGGCCTCATCGAGAAAGATCACATCGCGGATCGACTTCTGCTCGCCGCGCTGCACGGCCTCGGCGAACAGTTCCTCCAGCCGGAACAGCACGAACAATTTCCGTTCTTCCTTGCCCAGCGCACGAATGTCGTAACGCCAAACGGCGGCGTTGCGGTCGAACGGCGGCGGCTTGGCCTTGAAGATGCCGATTGCGTTCAGGTTCTCCAGCCGATCCACCACGCTCTTGAGCACATCGGTGGAGTCGTAACGCATCACGTCATCGACCTCACGGCCCGTGGAGATCGCGCTCACGTAGTCTGCGTAGGCGTCGATGGCCTTCTGCTTGGCCTTCTCGATCTCGGCTTGCAGCTTCTCGTCGCGGAAAGCCCGCTCACCCTGGCGCAAGGCCTCAAGCAGCTTTCTTTGATAAGCCGCTGATGCCTTGTTGACCACCCCCAGGCATGTGATCGCCTCCTGGCCGCTGCCCAAGAAACTCTGCTGCATGATGTAGCGGGCCGTGCGCAACACGTCCTTTATCGACGGGTGCGTGCGCGAAAGCGTCTTGGGAGGCCAACGAGTGATCGCACCCTCATACTCCCGCGAGTCGATGTACCAGCAACGGGCACCAGCGTCCCAGCGCGCGCCCAAGGACTTCGCCTCGTCCTTCTCAGCAATGGGCACGTCGATGTAGAGGCGCCCATCCGATCCATTGGACAGCAGATGCGTTTCGTCCTCGTTGACCGCCCACGTACTGGGATCGTCCTGGCGGAAACCATGCCGCTCGTACACGTCATAGAGCACGTTGCGCAGCGTGGCCTGCTGCTTCGGCCCCAGCTCGCGCATCACACTGTTCATGGTCGCCATGAACCCTTGAATACGCTTGCGCACCCCTCCAAAATGCACGTCAGGATTGACGCGCAAGGGGTTCAGGCCATACCCGGTCTGCTCGGAGAACATGACCGTGCTCGCCCCTTCAATATCAATGTCACCGTGAATGTCAAAGACGTAGAACCGCGCCGGGTGCGCCGGATCGCCCGTCGCGGCCATCTCGCGGATCATCCGCTTGAGCGTGTACGTCTTGCCTGCACCCGTCATGCCGACGATCAGCGCATGCCCGTTCACCGTGGTTGCCGTGTCGGCCACCACCGGCACTCTGTTGCCGCTTTTCAAGTCGCGGGCCGAATATCCCCATGTCACCTGCACTGTCAGTCCTCCTTTGCACGGCCACCGCTGCGCAAGCGATCCGGCAGGCCGCGCACGGCGTCGTCCCAGTACCTGGGTCGATCCACGCGCCCCGCCACCTTGGCAAGCCAGTTCGCTGACATATCCCAGCGCTGGCCAAGCTCTACGAACGTCCACCCTTTGCGCACCAGTTCGGCGCGAAATTCGTTGGGTGTCATCCGCTCCAATGGCGCAACGTCGCCTTCGGTTTTCTTTGCAGACATGCCGCTGTTTCCTTTCGAGTACAGCACCACTATACCACCCGATGATGCGTTTACAGGGTTGTATAAGCCATGAACAAATCTCTGACAACTTCAAAAAGCGTTGTTTTTGCGTTTTTGTGGTTGCATACGCCGTTATGATGGCGTATAGTCCATCCTGTAACCTACCGAGAGGATCGCTATGAACGCCAAAACATCCCTGAAAGCCATGGCTGCTGATCCCAGCGATTCGCAGGTCAAAAAGACCGACCTGTGGAAAGTTGATCCACGCCGCCTGATTGAAATCGACGGGTTCAACCTGCGCGACTACGACGACCCGGACGTGATCGCGCAGATCGAGTCGTTCGCCGACGCCTACGCCAATGGCCGCTACGTGCCGCCTCTGATCGTGTGGGTGGACGACAAGGGCAACATCAGCCCAGTCGAGGGCCATCTGCGCCGTCGCGGCGCCCTGCTGTGCATCGAGCGCGGCCACGATCTGCCCTTTGTCGAGTGCGTCAATTTCAAGGGCAACGACGCTGAGCGTGTCGAGGTCATGCTGCGCTCTGCCGATGGCTTGCAGCTCAAGCCGCTGAACACGGCCATGGGCTATCTGCGGCTGCACCGCAAGGGCTACAGCAACACCGAGATCGCGGCCAAGGTGGGCCGCACCGTGGCCCGCGTGGAGCAGCTTCTGCTGCTCGCCAATGCCAACTGCGACGTGCATGCACTGGTCAAGGGAGGTCGCGTGTCCGCAGACGGCGCTATCGAGGCCGTCCGCGTCCATGGTGAGGATGCTGGTGAATACCTGCTGAGCGTCCTGCAATCGGGCGGCAAGGCCACACGCCAAGCCGTGCGCGGCGCTGGCATACCGCCCAAGGTGGCCGGAAGCGTGACGGGTGCCTTCGGCGAGATTTTCAGCAAGCGCTCCCGCGTGTTGGAAGGCCTCGCCCGCTGGGAAAAGGGCGGTATGCCGAAGGGCCAGAAGATCGAGGTCGATGCCGAGGCACTGTTCGCCCTCAAGGAAGCCCACGATGCGCTCACGTCCATGAAGGAAAAGCGTGCCTCGCGCGAAGCCGAGCGCACCGCCAAGGCCAGCCAGCAGAATCTGGACGGCCTGGACACCTGAGCCGCCCACATGCCATCCTGGCAGGCAAGCCACTGCGGCTTTACCCACCCAGGATGGCCGCTGCGCATGCGCGCTGGGCGATGGTTTGAAGGTGTACGAGCTGGGCATAGGTAGGCATGTTCTTGCCGCGCAAAATGCCCAGCACCGACTCCAACGGCAGGAATCAGCGGGGCGGCGCTATTTCTGCATCTCCCGCCAATTCCTTGATCCAGTGGTATCCCACGGTGAAGTCGCAGACCGTGTAGCCAGTGTCGAACCCCTGAATCTGCTC
The DNA here is from genome assembly GCF_059424465.1 of Simplicispira sp. GW247-4R2A. Taxonomy (NCBI): domain Bacteria; kingdom Pseudomonadati; phylum Pseudomonadota; class Betaproteobacteria; order Burkholderiales; family Comamonadaceae; genus Simplicispira; species Simplicispira sp. GW247-4R2A. Next base: position 34,351 of record NZ_JBWKZM010000017.1, read on the forward strand.
CGACAGGCTCAGCAGTTCCCGCAAGACCTCTGGCGGCGTTTCTTCCACATCCCATGAATCCGAGGCGTCCTCCAGGGCATGCAAGTGCCTTGCCTGACTGAACGGATTGCCGCCCACGTCGATGCCATCACGCATCGACGTGTAGAGCTGGCGAGCGGCCTCCTGGCCCGTGCCCTCTACCCGCTCCATCAGGCCGACGACATGCCGCAGGAACTCCGTATGAGCCTGCGGCGTCGCCACCACTGCCTTGTAGCTCTCGATCTTCATGGCCTCATGTCCTCCGTCGCCGTGACCTCATGAATCAACGTGGCCCGGTATTCGTCCATCAGCGCGTCGAAGCACGCACGCAATGCCTGCCGATCCTCGCCAGATGGATTTGGGCTCATGGTCATGTCCCCTACCCTGCGGTCATCACCAGCTCCGTACACGAGGTAGTCGCTACGCCCGCCCAGTTCCTCGATCTTGTCCTGCACATAGGCCGCGCCCGCGCGAGCGAACAGCTCCCGCGTGGTGTTCCAGTAGGGCGACGATCTCATCTTGTCCAGTTGCTCGGCATCCTTGGCAAACCGCGACGGCTTGCGCAGATCGGGGTGCCCCAGCAGTTCCTCTGGCAAGGGCAGATTGCGCTCGACGTAGGCCCTGACCGTCTGGCCCAGGCCCTCGTGCTTGCCGAAGTGCCACGCATTGCCATGCAAGGCCTTTGGCGCATCCTTGCCGAGCTGGCCGCGCCACTTCGCAACCATCTCGCTGCGCACGTCATCCGCCAAGTCGGACAGGAGGTGAAAGCCGATTACGCCGCTCTCCCCCACGAACGAACGGTAGGGGTTCTTCCCGGCCTCACCCACGATGGTGTTCACGCGCTGCTCGATCTGCCCGCGCACCGACTCCAGAACATGGGAAAGGTCGGCCATGGCCTCGCCACGCTTCTCGGGAGGTATCCTGCCCAGCCAGGACTCCGCGTTGGACTTGCTGCGGGCCGCGCCTCTGGCCGACTGCTCGGCCAGTTCCTCGGGCGTGGCGTTCCGCCAGCTCATGCGCGTTGCCAGGACGCCAAGCGCCTTGAGATGCGGCGCCTTGGACTCAGACGCATAGAGCCCGGTGCCCATGTCCACAGCCATCTTCCGGTCGAAGGCATGGAACCACTCGTGCGCAAGGCTTCCAGCGCCCTTCATCCGGGTCATGTTCATCACGAAGCGCCCAGGCTCGAAGTGCGCCAGGGCCGCACCTCTGCCGCCCGTTCCACGAGCGCCGAAGGCCACGGCCAGCTCGCCGCCGAGAGACACGTCCTTGGGCCTCAGATTCAAGGCTTGCGCCAAGTCCGCAAAGCTGTCGTAGGCCATGTTGATGACCTCCTGACGCTCTTTTTGTGGAAGCCACTCGCCGTATTCGATGGCCCTGAATCCAAACTGATCCAGCAGTTCCTCGGCAGTCACGTCTCGGCCTTCCCGCCAGTCCTCGCCAAACCGCTTGACGCTGGCGAGATGCGGGACGTGCAACTCTTTGTCCAATTCCGCCTTGCGCTTGCGCTCGGCCACCTCGGCATCAGTGGCGGTCTTGCTTTGCTTCACAAGCGCCGTCCAGGGTTCCCGGTACTCGATCCTTTGCGTCTGCGAATTCCATTCCCTGGTCGCACGCTGGATCTTCTTCTCGGCCTGCCAGATGACGTTGCTCCAAAGCACCTTCGAGGTGTCCCTTCCGAGCTGGAACCACGTATCCCCACCGTAGATCAGTTGCGATTCCCCTTCCCCGGCATACTGCTTCGCCTCGATCACCGCGTTGCCGAAATCGACTTCCGTGGTCACGCCCTCGAAAATGTCCCGGAACCTGCCGACTGCCTCGACATACTTGGCCGCGCAATCTCTCGCATCGTGGCCGGGGCGCTGCGCAGGCGCCGTGTTGATGCTGTCCTTGACCAGCTTCAACGCCATCGCCACCTTAGCGTCCATGCCGCGCTCGCGCATCGCCGCGTAGTCCAGGGGCGGCCAGATGTTCTGCTTGCTGACGTGCAGCTTGATCTCAAGGTCGTTCAACCCTGCCAGATCGTCCTGGCCCAAGGCACGCTTCGCGTAGTCCTTGCGCGCGCCGCCGATCTTCTCGCCCACGTCCACATGCTTGCGCTTGTCCGTGGCATCCAAGCGCAGGGAGCCGTCTTCGAGCACGATACTGATGCCCGCATCCTCCAGGGCCTGGACAGCACGCTCGCGCCCGTGCTCGGGGAAGCCCACGCTTTCCAGGCCGTTGCGCGTGGTCGTCGCCACTTCGAGGGCCTGGGCAACCTCTCGGGCGCGAGCGCCGCTGTAGTTCCAGTAGTCGCCCTGCTTCACGAAGCTGATAGGCGCCTTGGCCTCATCGACGGCCTTGGCCTGGGCCATGGCCGCAGCGCGCTCTGCCGCCACTTCGGCGTTGACCATCTTCTGCCACAGCAGGCGCGCGCCGAGAAGGGTATCAAGCACCTTTTCCTTGGACTCGATGCCCAGCTTCTCTGCGCTCAAGGCAAGGGCCTCATAGACCCCGTTGTCGATGGCGCCGAGCTTGCGCAGCCGCCATTCGCCGCGCTCGCTGCGCTCCAGGGCCGTTTCCGTCTCGCCGAACACTCCATCGGCCAAGTTGGAGTGGCGCTCAGCCAGCTCGTACCCCTCGGCGAAAACCGCCACCTGGCCCCACACCATGTCCGAGGATTCCTCGGCCAGCAGCTTCGGATCAGCGATCCAGGCATCCAGCCGTCCCAGTGACTCGCTCAGTTTGTCGCGGTAGGCCATGCGCTCGCGCAAGTAATCGACCACCAGGGACTGCGGATCGCCGCTTGGCTTCAACCAGAGTGCGTTTTCCGGGGAGATCGTGCGCCGCAGATCGGGCATGGCCCACACGTCGCGCAAGGCCACCACCTTGCCCTCGCCCGCCACCATGATCGGCACGGATGCCGCGTACCCGGCCCGGTGGTACTCACCCTCTTTGAGCCCATCGGCAAGCGCTGCCGCCTCTGACACGTAGTACGTGACCAGCGCGTCATCCCGGTAGCCCAACATGCTCGCCTGGAGCGCGAGGGCCACAGGAATCGTCTTGTCCCTGTCCTCGCGTTTCAGGCCCAGGCCTGCGTCTTCAAGGGCCTGCGTGATGGGCACAGGCCTCTCGCCCTGGCCCCATGGGCTCTGGTTTGGCACCCACGCCCCTATGGAGTCGTTCACCATTGCCTTGCGCAGCCGTTCCCAGCGTGCCTCGTAGCCAAGAAAATCCTCGCTGGCCACAAGAACGCGATCCAGCGGCATGTCCACCACATCACTCGCCGACAGCCCAGGCATGACGGCCTGCAACTCGGACAGCTTGATGCTGTCCCGCACAGCCTCTGCCGCGAAGGTCGGGTACTCGGCACCGTGCTGGTCGAAGTCCTCGCGCGTGCCGGACGCCAGCCGGGTCGGCTTCATCTCGCTGAACCCGAGATCGGCCAGCGCGGCGTAGAACCGCGCCGGGGTGAATCGTTCCTCTACCGAGGGATCGAGAACCTGCGCAATGCGCCGCTGCGCGGCCCAGTCCCTGGAGTGCCGCATTTCGAGCCGCAAGACGGTGCGCGAGCGCGCATCCGACTTGGGCAGCACAGACAACTTGGCACCAAAGCGGGATAAATCAAACCACCTCATCTACCCCTCCCTTAAAGCACGGCTGTCAGACGCTCGCTTACCTCTTTGGCAACCAGCATCAAGCCGCGCAACTCGGCGATGGAGTCGAGGAAATCCGGTGCGCTTACCGGCTTCCCGCCCAGGTGCGCGGCCTCCACCAGCCATTCACCGCCGTTTTCGTTCATGGAGGCCACCAACCCGCCCAAGTACCTGTTCTTGTCGCCACGAACCACGCGCTCAACAACAAGGCGATGCCCACCATCCCGGACTGCGTTGACGGTCACATGCACGCGCTCGTCGCCCTGGCCGTACACAAGGAAGATGCTGCTGAAAGCGCCTTCTTCGGCCTCGCTGCCGAATGCCAGCGCAGCGCCAAGGACGGCGCCCAGGCAAACGGCAACCCCACTGTCGCCACCCAGGCCGAAATCAGCGGCGCTGGCACGCAACAACGCGATGCCAGGGAACCTCGCACGGTCTTGTTCAAGGGGCAGCATGCTCGGCCCCCCCTCCAAAGACCTTCTGGCGCACGGCCTGCAAAACCTCTTTGATGCGCTCGATGATGGCCTGAACCGCAGCCCTCAACCGCTCGGCATGCGATTCCGACTCGCCACCGAATACCGGCGAATCCGCAGCCTTTTCTTCCATCTTGTCCTTCGTCGCATCAATCCGGCTCTTGGCCTTCATGTGGTTTGGGTTCCCGTCCACATCGGCGCCCAGCAATTCCTCGTTGCCATGGTCGTACTGCCGAATCCAGCTCGACAGGGCCTTGTCCATCGCCACCTTGGACTGGGTAGCCTCGGGGGAAGCCGCAACCTCCTTCACGAACTTGTCGTGCAGATCGGCCCACTCCCCACCCGGCTTCATCTTCGCCATGGCATCAGGAACGGAAATCCCCGTCTTGCGCGCACGTTCCTCGATCTCGTGCCGCATCGCGGCCATCGGCGGCACCTTCCAAAAGGAATCGACGGCATTGCCGTAGTTTTCCGCCGCTTCCTCGACCTTCTTGACCCGGTACTCGGAGATCGTCGGCAGCACGGAAACCGCGTCGAACCGCTTGGCTTCCCTGGCATCCTTGATCCCCTGGCCCAGCGTGGCCGCGCCACGGCCCAGGGCACCCGCAGCAGCGCCCGCGAGCCTCACGGAGCCACCCGCCAGAGCGGCCATACCACCGATGAGTGCGCCGCCCGTGGCAAGCAGCTCGTTAGCAACAGTCCCCGTACCTGGGCCGCGCACACCGCCCTCGGCGGCTGGAGCGCCACGTCCACCAACGGACACCCCGGCGCGCAGCTCGGCACCCTTTTCCTCGCGCAGCGCGACTGCCAGCTTCTCCGAAATCTGAGAAACCGCCTTCGCGCGCGCATCCGCGTCCATGGCCTCCAGTTTCTCAATGTCCTCGTTCTTGATCCCCATCTGCCGCAGCAGCACCTTGGACAGCTCATCCAGAGGCACCTTGCCATCCTTGCCCTTGGCCTGCACCTCGGCAAGAACGTCTTCCTTGTTGATCTGCGCGGCCACGCCGGTTCTCACCTCCGTGGACTTGCTCATGCTCATACCGACATTCGCGCTCACTCCTTCATTACTCACGCCCACGTTCGCCTCGAAGCTCTTGGAGCTTTTCGAGCTAGTGAAAATATCAGCTTTCAGTTCTGTAGGCTGCGGTTGCGTAGGAAGCTGAATAACTTCTGCCTTGCCACCCGGCAAAATCCTGAACCTTGTGGAAATTTTGCCGTCCGCCTCGTTTTCCGGTTTTTCCGATGGTTTTGCAGCCTTCTCCGCAGATTCAATTTGAGCGTTGTCATTCACAACCGTTTTCGTAGGCCCGAATTTTTTAAGGCCTTTCTTTATCTTCAAACCGTCCATGTCCATATCGTTTTCACTGCTCATGGCCCGCTCCTATCGTGATTACCGCAGAGTTTGCACTGCGTTCTGCCGCACAGCGCGCTCCCGCGCCGCATCGACGGTCTTGCGCTGGGTTTCGGCCTCTTGCGCAACCAGAGTAGCCAAAAGGCCCTCCACTTTTTCTTTCTTGCGGTAGATGGCTTCCTGCATGTAATTGCTAACAGCAATTGTTTGGAGATAATCCACCCACAATGCACGAGAAGAAACCTGGGTCAGATTCTTCTGCCATTCGGCATCAATCATCCGACGCTTGGATTCCCTCGCAAGCATTTCCGAGGGAGACACGTTTTCATATTTCTCATATCTCACTCCAGGCAAAGTACCGTAGCCATCCCGGTCTGAAAGGAATTCCGTTACCGTTTTGCCCTGTGCATTTGCCTGCACCGCTACCGAGTTCGCCGCAATGGTCTGAACATCGGTATATTCAGCATTAGGCGGTGTGCCATTGGGGACGCTGCCATACAAAATCGCATATTGCGCCTTTGTATCCTTGCCCAGTACAGCGTTATCCTTCGTCGCGTCGCCGACGAACGTATATGCGTCACACATATAACCCGCTGGATCGGTCGTATATGTGCCATCGCTCTTTTGCGAATAATGGTTTTGCGCCTGGAATACCTGTTCTCGGGTCATCCCCTTCTGAACCCACTTATTCCGAGCATCATCCTTTCGCTTTACCGTGTATTCAAGGTGCAAATGTGGCCCGCTGCTGCGGCCTGTGTTGCCCGACAAGGCCACGAACTGGCCTGCCGTCACCTTGGCGCCCACGTTGATGCCATTGGCGTAGCCGCTCAAGTGCATGAACCAGACCAGATCGCCATCGGCGTTGCGGATCGCCAGGAAGTTGCCCGCCCCGTTCGGCTGGACGCTCTTGTAGGCCACCGTTCCATCGAAAGGCGAATACAACTGCGTGCCCACCGCTGCCCGCAAATCCTGCCCGCCGTGACCGCCGCCCTTGCCGCCGTTGTAGTACGAGCGCCATGTGCCAAAGCGGCTTGTTGCGGACATCCCGCCGCCGCCCTTGGTAGGGTCGATAGCGCACGAGGCGGCGGAAGCCGCCTGCGGCACCGCGATGGCACCAAGAGCCGCAGCCACCCCAAGAAAAGCAAGCCGCTTGAATGCCTTCATAGCCACTCCTTACGACCCCAGCTTGCTCGTCGCCGTCTGCCGCACCGCCGAGTCGGCTGCGGCATTCGCCTTGCGGGACTGCGACTTGAGCTTGGCGGCAACCGCACTCGCCAACTGCGCCTCCATGCGCTCCCATTGACGGTACTGGCGTTCTTGCAGCGACAAGTCCAGCGCCTTGATCTTGAGCAGTTCAACCATCGCGCCACGGTCGTTCTGCGCAGCCATCACGCGCGCCCAGGTCTGGTATTCCGGCGTGTTGCCCGCGTAGCGCTTGACCTCGGTTTCGTACTGCTTCGACAGCGGCAAATCGCCGTGGCCGTGCTCACCATCCTGGCCGCTCGTGGTTTCGAGCTGAATTTGCTTGAGCGAGGCCAGCGCGCTGCTGCGCACTGCATCCTTCTGCATCTTGGCCTGCTGGTACGAGGCAGCGACCTCGGAGCTACCGGCGCCCTGCGGCACCTCACCGTCCGGCAGGCCCGACAGGTTGTTGATAAAGGCCGACTTCGCCTTGGTCAAATCTTCCTCGTTCGCCGTGGGCTTGAACAGCGTTGCCACGGACAAACTGGCCCCCGGCAAACTGCCCTCTGCGGCGCACAGGCCGGAGTCAGCCTGATCCTTGGTGCAGAACAGCGCGTTGTGCTGCTCCAGCATTTCCTTTTGCGCCAACACGGGGTTGGCGAAGCGGCCCGGTGCCGCCTGCACGTCCGTGCGCACCGCAGCCGCCGCCATGCCGTTCAAATCGGACTCGGCACGCGAAATGCCGAGACGGCCCTGGAACACATAGCACGGCGAGTAGCCCTGCCCGAAGTCGCCGCCGTACTCGAAGCGGGCCTTCTTCACGCGCTCGGCCTGAGACAGTGCGTTGAGGCTCACCGCGATGTTCTGGTTCGTGTTGCGCAGGCCATCGGAAATCTGGTTGGCCGATACCGCCTTTTGCTTGGTCAAGATGGCGACCGCGCTAATCAGACGCTCGCTCTGAAACCAGAGCTGGGCCGACAGCGCGGCGTCCAGCGCCGTGATCGTGCCGGTGATCGTCGTTGCCGACCACGCGAAGGCCGGATACACCCATGCCTCCTGATACTGCGGCGGGCAGTACGCATAGGCTGTCACGGCGACCGTCAGGCCCGTCACGCCCACGAGCAGGCGGCGTTGGGCGCGCGACATGGTGCCGGTTTTCGCCGGGGAGCTTGTTCTCTTACGCATACCGTGACCCTTATGGCTTCACCGCCTGGGCGGCGGTCTGTTTCAGGACGGCCTGATGCTTGCGATCCACATCCGCCTGCATCTCGTCCGTGCTGCTGAGCACCAGTGCCGCCAGATTCGCCTCAAGGCGCTGGCCCTGCTCGTATTGCTTGTGACGCATCCAGACCTCCAGGCCAGCCATCTTGGTAGCCTCAACGATCAGGCCGCGCGTCGTTTGCGCGGCCATGGACGATGACCACTGCTGCGCTTCCTTGCCGCCGAAATACTGGTTCACGCGCAGCTTCATCATCTCGTTCGGCGACTTGCCCTGGAACTCATCGGTGCGCGTGTTGTTCGCGTCGATCATCGCCAGGGAATACGCGGGAATCGACAACAGCGAGTCCTTGCGGTTCTTCTCGAACAGGTAGGCCTGTCCGGCAGGAGATTTCCCTGCATCACTGCTGATCTTTTCGTCGGGATCGCCCACCACATTCTGGATGAATGCCTTGCGTGCCAGCGCTTCGTCGCTGTCGGCGCTCACCCCCGTGAACAGGAGGCCCGCGTTCGTGTCGCCGCCAGGAACCGTCCCAAGCGTGCAAAGGCCTGCCGATGCCTCCGATGGCGTGCAGAACTTGCTGCGGTGCATGTCCAGTCGGTTCGCCATCGCCGACACCCGTGACTGCACCATCGTTCCCGGCGCCGCGTCGAGTTGGCTCACCAACCTGCGCGCCGATCCGGGCGCATCATCGAATGCCTTGTCCAGCGTCCGATTGCGCACGATGGTGCCGCAGGCGTCATAGCCTTGCCCTGTCGTGGGCGAATAGTCGAGGTAGGCCTTGACGGTGGCATCGTTGATGCGCTGCGCACGCACAGCGTTCACCAACGTCTGTCCCGCATTGCGCGTGGCGTCAACCACCTGATTGGCCGACACACCCTCCTGCTTCGTGGCCACCGCCACCGCAGAGATCAACTGCTCGAAGCGCAGTTGGCTTTGCGCCATGAACAGGGCTTGGAAGGCCGCAAGCTGGGCCACCACGGCGCTTGTCAGCGCCGAGATCATGCCGATAGTCCAGGCCTCGGCAGGCCCGCCGCCGTACAGCGCACCATAGGCCACGCCCGACACGAGCAAACTGCCCGCCACCGCCGTGACGACGATGGCCCGCTTGCTGCCGAGCATCGTTGCCAGGGCCGTTTGCACCAGATGCCGTTTCACGGCATGTCGATCTCGTTTTCGCATATCCCTACTCCAAGACTGTCGAGCGGCGCATGCTCACTTGCCCGACAAGGCTTTCAGCAACCATCGAACCGATGGCCGTGTCCCGCATGTTCTGCAACCGGGCAGAGGCGCACGCCTCGGATTTGCAGTTGATCCCACTGGGCGCTCTGGTATCCACCACGTTCGTGATGTAGTTGAATGCCGCCAGCTCCACATCGGGCGTCATGGTCTGCTCGCCGAACGGCCCTGAGTACGAGGCATCCCACGCCTGCATGCCGTTTGGTTTCACCTCGCACAATCCCTGCTTGGCCTCGGACACGGAGCAAAAAAGCTCCCTGTGCTGTGCCAGCACGTCCCGATCCGCCACCGCCCGCGAGTCCGTCGAGGCGATGGCGAAGTTGGAGACAAACTCGCGCGTGTTCTTGGACGCCTGATTGAAGACCTCCACCTGCACCCTGCGGTCAAACTGCGCATCGCACTTGAGCAGCATCGGCTGGCCGAGCGTCGGGTCGTAGTTCTGCACCACTTCCCGCACGCGCTCAGAGGTCATCAGCGCGCCCATTGCCACCGCAAGCTGCTTGCGCGTGTTGACTTCCGCATCACTGATCTGGTTGGCAGCAACTGCGTTCTGCTTCACCTGGATCGCCAGCGCGCTCACCTCGCGCTGCATGGTCTGGAACCATGCAAGCACCGTGGCCCAGCCCGCATGAGCCTCGGCAGAGAGGCCGACAAGGGCGACGAGAGCCACCACCCTCGCCTTTCTGATTGCAGCCTTTTTCATGCCTCAGCCTCACTGGAACAGGTTGCTGAGCTTCTGCGTCAAGGTCTGGTTCTGCTGCGTCTGAGTGGTGGTGCCACCGAACACCGCAGACGAACCAGACGACGAGGCCTGCGCCGACTTCGCGCCGCCGCTGCCCAGCAGGGCATTGATCTGGTTTTGCAGCGACGTGATCTGGTTCTGGATGTTGTTCACGTTCTGCTGCGCGGCTTGCAGCGCCGTAGCCTGCGACGAGCACGAACCTCCACCGACCTGCTGGCAGTAGTTGTAGGCCTGCTGAGCCTGCCCCAGCGCGTCCTGAGCAGGGCCAAGGGAGGCCTGCACCTGACCGAGCTGCTGCGTCAACTGCTGCACCTGGGTGTAGCTCCCCGAGCCCTGATCGCCGCCACCCGTGGAGTCGCCCACCGGGGTCTGCGGGTTGTTGGCGAAGGGCTGGCCGGTCGTGTACGTGCCGGACGAGCCGATGTTGTAGTTCGAGCCGAGGTTCGGATCGAGCATCGTCAGGCCGCCGCCGTTGTTCAGGTTCGCACTCAGGCCGTTGAGCGCGCCGATGTACTGGTTCGCCTGACCGATGGCCTGGTTGATCGGGCCTGTCACCATGCCCGTCACCTTCGCCACGGCAGAGCAAATTTTCTTCTTCGCGTACTGCAACACCGCGTTCTGCGCGGCGGAAATGATCGTTGCGAGCGACGGGATCGCAAAGGACAGGTCGATCAACGAGCTGAGGCCCGCGAAGCAGTCCGCATTCACGTCGAAAAGCTGCTCCACGTTTGGCGACGCCGAGGCCAGCTCCAGATGCGCCTTGAGCGACATATTGATGGCGTGGCCGACCGTACCCTCCTTGTCGCCCTTCGCGCAGTCCTCGGCGTCCTGGCGCATCTGCGCCGTGATCGCCGACTCCTGATCGGACAGCAACGTGCTGGACGGATCGCTGTACGATCCACCGCCGCCCGTGCCGCCCGCCGACAGCGCATAGCCGCCCGCCAACAGGGACAGGCCCAGGACGGTGCCAGCGATGAACCGCTTATCCCCGAAAAACTCCTTGACGCCGCCCACCCAGCTTTGACGGGAAACAGCCATCGGAACATTCATCGCATCAGCGCTTGCCATTTTCGACCCCCATGATTGACTTGATACGCTCAAGCCGAGAACTAGAAAAAATTTCGCCGATCAGTTGGGCCTTTGTGAAAGCCTCAAGCCGTCGCCGCACAACCAAAACCAACCGATCATTTGTCGTTGCTTCGCCAAGCAGCTTTTCAAGTTGATTGCCCAGTTCTTCGTTCTGCTCGCTCGCCCGCTTGAGCAGGTACAGGCATCGGCTCGACCGCATGCCGCCGAGCAGTTCGAGAAATTCACGCGGCGCGGCATGAAGACTGCTCATGCCACCCGCATTCAGGAAGGACTGCAACTGGGTCACGAACGCCTTGATCTCCAGCGCATTCGGGGCCTCGTCTTCCTTGAAATCGACAGCCCACCCGTCCACGCCATCAATGCGAAGCAGAAACGCCAGCATTCGCGCGCTCTGCGTAGAGCGCGCGAAGCTGGACATGATTGCGTAACCACTGAGGTCAACAGGCGCCGTCGCGCCGCCAACTTCCGCCATAAATCACCTTAAATCAACTTGCCATTGTCGAAGTTGTCAAAAAAACGTCGTTTCGATATTTTGACACCACTTGCCCTATTGCGCCATCAGTTTCATCCCATGGAAGCCACAGCGACTGCATCACGCGACGCCGTGTTTTGCGCCTCGATCCGGTTCTGCTGCTGCAACTGCTTGACGATCTCCAGATCGAGCCCGCTGACATAGAACCGCCCCACATGGTTGCCGCTCGACAATCGTTTCAGCAGTTCGGGCAGCTTGCCCTCGTCGAAAGTACAGCTCATGGTCTTGCGGTTGCCCGCCAGGGTGAGCCGCAGGCTGTCTGGCGAGGTCTTGGCCCCAACGTCGAAAATCCGCGCGTCTGCCATCAACCGCCCAGCCGCCGACTTAGTTCCAGGCAGGCGCATCGTGAACTGCCCAGGCGAGCGGCGCGCAATCGAGATGCCGCCGTCTTCCGGCCCGTCCATCACCGCGTTGTTGTAGATCAGCAGCTCCGCGCACGGCTTGTAGCCCTTGTCGGGCCGCGCCTCGTGCTTGGCGTCCACGGCGTGGATGTACTGCATCACGTCGTCGGCATCCATGCCCATGGGCATCGACTTGATTTTGTCCGCCGAAATGTGCGATTTCACCAGCACCGCGCGCTGCCGGTTTCCATGCTCGTCGGTGTAGAGGATCGGGTGGCCCAGGCCGTTGTTGCTCGCCAGCTCGACGCTGCGGAAGATGTTGCCGCTGAGCACGGTCGCCGAGCGCGTAACCATGCCATCCGGCGCATCGTTGTAGCCCGACATGATCTTGTCGAACTCGCGCTTGACCCAGCTCTGGATACCGTGGTCAGGCTTGTCGGGTTGGATGCGCATCGACAGGTTCTCGCTCAGGAACTTGTCTTGGTTGAACAAGGTTGCCAGTGAGATCGTCTTGGGCCGACTCTCGCCGGGGAACACGACGCGCATCCGGTATTCGCCCAGTCTGGTCAATTGATCTGCCGTCCTGGGCAGGGACACATCCGTCACGTAGCCTTTGAGCGTGCCCTTGATCTGGTCATCAAACTCCACCAGCGTACCTGGGAGCATCTGCTGCCAGCCGCGCAGCAGGTAGCGCATGCGCGTGTCGGCCCGCTTCGCGCTACTGGCCTTCTCGTTCTTGAGCGCGTCATCCAAGGCAACCGCCCGCCCTTCCACCGCCTCGCGCAGATCGTCCGGGAGCTGCTTGTGGATGAAGGCCTCTGCCGCCGCGCCCAAGGCCTCCCGGAACTTCAAGCGGTTCGCCACGCCGTCATCGCCCTCGCCGAAGCCCTGGAGGTAGTCGGTATTGCCCGCCCGGATCATTTCGAGCAGCTTGGCCTCACGGATCGGAACGACTTCTTCCTGATAGTGCAGGTTCACGATCTTCACGGGCTCATCGAACGTGGAGGACGTGATTTTCAGAGTCGGGCTCACCAATTCTTCCTCGGAAGCAACACGGGCATTCCACTCGTACACCTCCACCTTGAACGGGTTGATGCCGCGCTGCTCCAGTTCCTCCACCTTGTCCGCAAAACGCTGCGAAAGGGTGCCAAGGATTTCTTCTTGCTTGGCTACAGGAACCATCACCAGCCTGCCCATCAGCTTGTTGATGTACGGGCAGTCCTGGCTGCGCCTGTCCAGCGCATCCTCGTCCGTGGGCAGATCAATATCGAGATCGCGGGCCACGCTCGGGTTCTCGACCAGCCATTCCAGCGCGATCTGATCGCCCAGGTCATTGAGCAGATCGAGGTCTTCCCCCTCGATGTTCGCGTTGTCGCGGTTGCTGGTCGTGTTGGCGGACAGCCTGCGCAACTTGGCGTTGTGCATCATGGTCAGGCGCGACTCGGCAGGCAGGCACGTCTCCAGCGTGCGCATGATCGGATGACACACCTGATCGCGCCGGTTGACCCGTCCCATCCATTGCAGGAACTCGGCGATGTTCGCCGCCTTTTGCGCGACGATGAATTCGCGCTGCCGAATATCGGAGTCAGCAAAGCGGTTCGTCGCATGCAGCGAGATGCCCGTGGAACCTGCGCGCGTGATCGTGATGCAGTCGTAGGTGCCGTTCTGATACCCGGCCACGTTCGCCACGGCGTTCGCCTTCTTGTGTTCCTCCGGCACCCACCGCCCGCCGTTCAACTCCTTGTGCAGCGACATGGTGCGCCCCGACACCTCGGTCGGCTCGTAGCCGTGTTCGCGCAGCCGCTGGTTCACCACGTCCAGGGCACTCAGCGGCATGTCGGGCAGTTCGCGGATCAGCTCCCGAAGGGCTTCTTCTTCTTCCTCGTACTGCTCGCTGGAGGGTCGGTGCGTGGCGTATTGTCCGTAGCGCTCCATCACCTTGATGACGCCGATTCGATCCAGCATCACCTCCAGCAAGTCGCGGAACTGTGGTGGCTTCTCCAGCTTCACGGAAGCCATCTGCGCATCGACTTGCTGCTTGATGGAATCCAGGCGCTCCTGTGCAGCGGCTTTGTCGTCGCCAGGATCGGCCTTGAGTTGTTCCATTTCATCGAGCAGCTCGGCGACACCGGCACGGCGCGCGATCACCTCGCGCAGCAGGCTCTCGCCCGTGTTCTCCACGGCAATGACCGGCTTACGGCCCTGCTGCAAGGCTTCCACCGCAGCGTCAGCGGCCTCATCGACCACCAGCGATAGCAGGAACTGCCGGTTGATGTTGTAGAGCCGCGAGCCGAAATTCATGCTCGTGGCCTGCATGCGCATGCCCTGGCGCTCCTTCTCGGGAATCTCCTCAAGCTGCTTTTTGAAGTCCTTGTTGAGCGAGTTCACCTCGCGGCTCACGTCGCCCGACAGATAGGACATGCGGCTCAGGATTTGAGCCACCTTGTCGCTGACCTCGCGGTTGAACCGCGCGCGGTCAATCGACGGCTCGCGCGAAGCGAATTCCAGCTTGGACAAGTCCAGCTCGCGGCGAATGAACACGCCATCGCGGGCCATGTTGGAGCTGATCGCCTCCATCAAGGCCTCGCCGCCAGCTTTCAGCGTGTCCGGCAGGCTCGCCAGATCGACCGACTTCGGGAACATGCGCCCGTAGATGTGGAAGTTCGCCACCCCCTTGAAGGGAGTCGCGGACGCATAGACCACGCCATCCGTCTCGGACAAGGCTGCGCCGATGGTCGTGCTGATGTTGGACTCGCCTGCGGCGACGTGTGCCTCATCCACCACGAACGCGGTTCCCTGGCGCGCGATCTCGGCCAGGAACCCTGCCTTGCGGTTGATCTCCGGCCTGCGCTGGAACTGCGAATAGGTGGCAAGCACCAGATCGGTTCCCTCCGGCAGCACCCCCGCATCGAGAGCAGCCTTGCGCGCACCCGATGACGTGGCCGCGTGCAGCACATCGGAGCCAGAACCGAACTGCATCACGCTCACGGCTTCATTGAAGATGAACGGCTGCGTGAACAGGTGATCGCTGTCTATGTCCTTGAGGTCACGAAAAATGTCGGTGAACAGCTCGGGCTTGAGCGTCAAGAACACCGGCACTTTGCCCTCCAGCTTCGCGTAGCGCAGCATGGCCGCGCAGAAGCGGCCTTTGCCGAAGCCCGTGAAATCACTGTTCGTGAAGGCACGGCCAGCGTCCATCTTCGAGATCGCAAGGCCCAGGGCATCTACCTGCTCGGGGGAGAAGAAGCTGCCCAGTTCGTCAGTGCGGTACTGGAGTTTCTGCGCAACGTAGTCGTCTATCGGGCCGACCTTTGTTTCCAGATCGGCCAGGGCCGCGTATGTCGCGCCTGCAAGGTTGATCGGCACCATCCCTGTCGGCGGCGCCACCTTGGACGCCGACTGGTAGGGAGCTTGATACTCGTTCACCTTGCGCTCGGGTGCTGGCCTTGCCACCTTCACGGGCTGGCCCGTGGCCGTGGCATCGGCCACCGCAGCGGCGGGCACCGGCTCGGCGGGCACCGGCTCGGCAGGTTCAGGCTCGGCAGGTTCAGGCTCGGCAGGTTCAGGCTCAGGCTGATCGCCCGAGGCCTCGGCCTGGGCAACGGCCTCGACCACGGCCACGGGGTATTTCTGCACGATGGCCTCTGCCCAGTCCCAGGCCTCGGCATAGGTGCGCAGCACCGGCAGGCGCTCTGGAACGTCCGCCGTGACCGGCACCTCGCGTTTTTCGCCAACCACGAACATGCGCACGTTGGCCCCGGCACCCTGCTTCGCGTACATGCGCCCATCCAGCTCGACCGCACCCAGGACGTTGTAGTGGTCGTACACATACTCCATGAAGGACTTGGAGCCACCCCGAATCTCACCGGGGTTGCGCTGCTCGTCGGCGCCGAGGATCAGCACGGAGCGGCCCTCCGGCTTGCGCGCCTCCAGGGTCTTGAGGGCGATGTAGTAGTCGGCCCGCCGCACACGCGGCAGCTTGTCGAAAGGCCGATCACGATCCATAGCGCCAAAGGGCGGGTTCGTGATCGTGTAGTCGAACCCTTCGGGCTGATCCAGGGATCGCCGGTAGCTCAGCTCAAGGGCATCGCCCACCACCACTTTCTCGCAGTCGTTCGCCTTCAACACATTCGCGCGCTTGCTGTCCAGTTCGATGGCGAAGACACGGGCCTGCTTTCCCACCAAGGTGAGCAGCCCGCCGTTGCCTGCCGTGGGCTCCATGATGGTCTTACCACGGAACTCGTCGTTGCCGACCAGCAACCGCTGGGCCACAACGCCCATCGGCAGCGGCGTTGAATACTGCTGGAGTGCGATCGACTCGGCTGTGCGCATGCGTGCCACGGGCAGGCCGTTGTAGTAGTCCTCTGCCACCGTGAGGGCCTGCCGATTGATCTTGGTGGACAAGCGACCGTTGAACGCCCGATACCCGGCAGCTTCAACGGCCTCCTGAAAGGCCCTGAGCTGCATGTCGGACACCTCGCCGTTGACGAGATGCCGGTCGAACGCGGCGCGCGTGGCGCGCTCCAGATCAGACCAGTTCATGCGTGTTCCCGCGCGGATTTCGCCGAAAAATCCGTCCGCGCAATCAGCCAGCGACTGCGCATCATCGGCGTACAGGAACGATCCGGCACCCAGGGAGCGGCCAGCCTTCGAGTTGGCCGCTACGACCTCAATGGAACCATCCTCTGCGGACTGCTGGATCAGCCGCCCTGTAGGCGACTCGAACACCGGGTTCCCATCCTTATTGCGCCCCAGCTTGCGCGACTGCTGCAAGGCCGTCCACAGGTTCTTGCCGATCCTCTCCTTGAAGGCGGCACGGAATTCACGCGCGATCTCGTCGCGCTCCTTGACCACCATTGGGCAGCTCGGCAACCCCAGCGCTGCGGCCAGCTCAGCGCCTTTGATGCGCTGATCTTCGCGGTCGAGGTAGTACAGACCGCGCTCGTAGGCGGGAGAACCGCGCATGCGAACAAAACCCGCACCAAGCAGCTTGTCAGCGTCGGCCTTGTCATCCATATCCAGCAGCAAGATGCGCGGCACACCATCGCCCAGCCGCTCGGCACCCACAAGAAAGCCGTGGGAAGCAAGATCAAACCATTTTGTTGTTGCCATACCAGCCTCACCATCGCGCCTTGACGGCACTTATACGACACACATACGACACAAATAGAAAGCCACCACGGCATCCATATGGCGCCGTAGTGGCTTCTTTGTGGTGCATCGGTCTTACATGCTCATTTCGTTATCGCTCGATTTTTTCTGCTTCGGTGCCTTCGGGTCTTCCGGCAGGATCGAGGTCAGGGGCATCTGCGAGTCGAACTGGGCCAACGGACTGACGCGGGGCAAATTCTCCTGCGGAGAGGCGTACACGGCATACGGCTGGCCGTTCGGATAGCGCTGGAAAGCCACCACCGTATTACCGTAGCCGCGCTCGGTCATGGTCTTGCCGCCCTCGACCTCGGTCTTCACCAGATAGTCCGCGAACTTCCGGTTATCGCGGTCTTTCAGGTAGGTCTTGGCGCTGTCCATGCCGAACTTGATGCGTTCGACGCCGACGATCTCCACATTCAGATCGCCGCCCTTGGCGCCGTAGAAGAAGTTCTCGACCTGCTCCGGTTTCATGACGTTGGATTTCGGTGGCTCATCGTCGCCCATCAGGCCTGCGACCACGGCACGCGCCAAATCGTTGTTGGCGTCCATCGACTGGATGCCCGTGGCCTTGCCTTCGCGCAACGCCTGGAAGCTGCTTGCGGCGTCCACCGGCTGCATGATGGTCTTCTCGTCGCCGTACATCGGGTCTGTGACCTTCGCCTGCTCGCGCGCCGGGAACACGCGGGCCGTAGCGACTTCCTCACCGTTGTAGAAGACGCGCATGACCGCGTGGGCATCACGCGCATGCCCATTGTCGTCCTTGATCTCCAGGGCCGATTCCATGGCCTGCTGCACATTCGAGCCATCGGCCAGAGTGGCAGTGCGCAGGAACTCCACGTAGGCATCGGCCTTGTTGCCGGAGCCTTCCTTGGGCTGGTACAGAACGATGCTGCCCACGCCCGCAGTCACCTCGGCCTCGGGCTTTGCGGCCATGGTTTGCGGCCAGTGCGCACGGTACTGCTTCATGCCGTCCTCGCTGACGCCCAGCGGGCGGGCACCATCGAACGCGATCAGCTTGATCTTGCCCTGTGCCTTCTCGGCCAGGGTTTCGCGGCGGTTCTCGCCTTCATAAGACTGCCGCAGCTTGGCCTCGTTCGCCTGCGGCAGATCGGACATGCGTTCCTCGATGGTGCTCAGCCGCACCATCACCTTTTCCTCGGGATTCGTGATCGAACGACCGATAGCCCATTCGTCTCCACCCGTGCGCGAGAGCTGGAACCGCTCCACCTCCATGAACACGCGCTCATCGTACACACGGCGCTCGCGCTGCGCGGGCGCTTGCTGTTGCTTCAAAGCATCCTTGGCGATGGCGGGGTCAAACGTCGTGCTCATGCGGTTCTCCAATCAAAACGAGGAAAGAGTAGTGAAAGTGGCTGCAATATAGCCGCCTCGAAACTATACTGTCAACAAAAGATTGGATTTTTACGGCAACATAGCTCAAACGATCATAAAAACGTCGCTACGGTTATTTAAGTGAAATTTCAATTTTTGTAATGATCGTTTTTTCAACTTTTTTACATCTTTATGACGCGCATGTGCTACTATAGCGCCGCTTGCATGTCAATAGGAAAGGTTCGGCTTCATGGGGACACCGGCACCAACAAGCTCTGCGTCAGAGCATGAGCAGGCATGGGTAGATCGCTTCGTCAGATACGGGGGTGGCAGTGTTGACGCCGCAAAAGCGGCGTACCGCAGGAGCTATCCAGACGGCCCACCCCAACCCACCACAAGCACGTCAGCGCAAACCACTGTCGTGGCAGAAGTCCCCCCTGCATCCCCGGCGCCGCGCCCCGAAATCATTGCAATGCCTCAGCGCGCACAGGCCGTAGCCCAGCAAGAATTCGACTGGGACGCCACAGACGTGACAACCATGGGGCAGTGCCTGGAACAGCAAGCGGTAACGCAAGTAGCGCAGCCCGATCCAGTCCTCCAGCAAGAGCTTGGCTTTGTCACCTCGGCCATGGTCTTTGCAGCACTCCCGCACCGCGCAGTCAAGACGGGCATCTACAAACGCACCGACGCGATGGTCACGCTCAGCGTGATGAACGATCCTGAGATCGGCATCCCGTATGGCCGCTACCCTCGCCTGCTCCTGGCGCACATTTGCACCCTGGCGAAACGCACTGGCGAACGCCGCATTCTGCTTGGCGAAAGTCAAGCGGACTTTATTCGGCGCCTTGGTCTTAATCCCGATGGCATGGGAAAACGCGGTCAAGTTTCTCTTGTAAAAAACAGTGCTATTCAGCTTTTCACCGCTGCAATCCGCTGGAGTGAACGCGGAGATAACAAATTCAACTTCAAGAATGTCGAAGTTGCATCGCAGGGCTCACTCATCTGGACACCCCACGCCAATGCCGGAGGAATCTCCAACTACCAGTGGCAAGGTTTTATTGACCTTTCAGAATCTTTCTTCAACCAATGTGTTAAGCATTCATTTCCAATAGACCTTAATGTGGTACATGCACTCCGCTCATCCGTCGCCATCGACATTTATATCTGGCTGACATACAAGATGAATGTTCTGAGTAAACCAATAAAAATCACATGGCGTCAACTGAAATTTCAATTCGGAAGCGAGTATAGCGACGATCCTATTGGCATCAAGAATTTCCGCGCCAAGTTCTCCGCTCAATTAAAACTCGTTCTTGACCATTACAACGCCAATATCCAGGCCACATCAGAATATCTTGAGCTTCGACCTTCTAGTACCCATATTCCTCGGGTCATATCCCGATGAAGTGGGAGCACAAATAAAAAAGCGCAGTATTAACTGCGCTTTTTTATTTGCCCCGTCGATTCAGGCGGCTTCGGCAGTTATCCTGAAATCATCACGGTTCTTGCCAACCAGCCACTTCGGCGTCATCCCCCGTCCCGTCCAAGTTTTCCCGGTTTCAGGATCACGGAACTTGGGCTCGACCGCACGCTTCGCCACCGAGGCGTCAGCGCTCCCCTTGTGTGCTGCACGACCGAATATGGCCTTTGTGTCGATCCCATAGGCCTCGATAAGCCCACGCACCTTTTTGATGGCTTCCTGTTTTTCCTCGCTGGCAAGAGCCAGGATGCGCTTGCCGAGCTTGTCTTGCAGCACTCGAAGGTCTGCGAGGGACATGGTGCTCAACTGCTCATCAGAGATCATGGAATACCCTTTCAAAAAGAAAAAATACTATATCACAGGCATCACATACAAAACCTCGCCATCGAGCCTCTGGCTGTTGGTTTTTGATGAACTGTTTCATAGAAACGAGTAGAGCGGCTTTGCCGCCTCTGCCGCTTGAACTGGCCCAGCCGGTGGCCTCGCCGCTGCGCTCTACTTGTCTTCTCTAACTACTTGGATACTACTTGGGGGGTCTTCGGAACGCGCTGTAAGTTGTTGATTTATAAGGCTGGATTCTACTTCATCGGTCATCTTTTCGGATTCTACTTCATCGGCCTTTGGATTCTACTTCATCTGCCAAGTTATCCACAAACTCAATAAAATCAATAACTTACGTCAGGATTCTACATCATCGGTCTGTGGCGTCACCGGCCCGTTTTTGGTCTGTTTTATGCACAGCTTACGCACAGTTTTATGCACAGGACAATCCACAGAGTCAGTGGATAAGTAGAGCGTTCGCCGGAGAGAATTTGTCGGTCATCACGGGGGCATCAGAGGGTGGAATCTGATGCGAGTCCGGCAACTTGGACGCGAGCGCCCTGGCTTGCTGCCCAGCAATAATGATCCTGTTTCCGCTTGGGATATTTGATTCATATATCACCCCAAAAACATATTGATATGTGGCTTCTTCGTATTTTGCAAAATTCGTTGTTTTGAATGTGTTTGCAAGAATAATGCCGTCTGGCTGTAGTGATTTTTTGACTTGCCCGAGAAATTCTGCTGAGGTCATGTGCTCTGGTATATAGTCTTTATCGAAGGCGTCTAGGATAATCGCGTCGTATCGTATATTTTGACGTATCATTTTCCTGATAAAAACACGTCCGTCTTCTGCGAAAACGGCCAGTTTTTCATCAGGCTTGAATTGGAAATACCGGAGCGCGACATTGACAACCTCTTGATCCAGCTCGACCGCATCAACATGCGCTTCGGGGTATGTGGTGCGAATCGCCATCGGGAGTGAGCCACCGCCTATTCCGATAATCAGTATCCGATTCACCCTTGGGATATGCTGGAGAGCATCGAAGATTCTTTGCGTGTAGCCGAAAACGAGCTTGTTTGGGTTGGATAGTTCAATGCAGCTTTGCCGGTCGCTTCGCGCACCGAATGTCAGGCAGCGATGACCGTTACCTTCCAGAACGATGATGTTGCGGTACATGGATCGTTGTTTCCAAATCGGCTTTGTCGCGCCAAAGGTTTGCGCCTGGACGGTGGCCGTCACAAATGCCAGTGCCAATGCAGTAAGAACCTTATTCATTTTCTTGCGCCTTGAGCTGGTAGGAGACTGACGCGGCTGCGATGGCGATCAGCAGGGAAATAATCGTCAGCGAGGTGACGATCTTGTAAATGTCCAAGATCAGGACGAGATAGAACCCGGTGGCAATGGTGCCTGCGGCT
Organism: Simplicispira sp. GW247-4R2A; assembly: GCF_059424465.1. Classification (NCBI taxonomy): domain Bacteria; kingdom Pseudomonadati; phylum Pseudomonadota; class Betaproteobacteria; order Burkholderiales; family Comamonadaceae; genus Simplicispira; species Simplicispira sp. GW247-4R2A. The sequence continues at coordinate 55,872 of NZ_JBWKZM010000017.1, forward strand.
GATCCCAGCGTGGAGACGAAGTAAACCAGCCCAGCCTCGCGCCCACTGCTGCCGATTCCGCGCACCAGCAGGCGGATTGCATACGGCGAGATCATGCCGGTGAGAGTGGTCGGTATGGCGAACAGCATCAAGCTGCCCAGCAGCGAGCCGTAGCGCGGATCGGGCACGGCCAGGGAGAGTTGTTCCAGCAGTGGCTCGGCGCCGATCACCGGCAGCGTCAGCAGTGCCTCAGCGGCCAGCAGACATGCCAGCTTCCACAGGCGAGGCCGCTGGGTGGACAGCATGCCGCCCAGGAGATAGCCCGCCGACAAGAACGTCATGAACACCGTGAGGATGCCTCCCCACACGAAGATGCTGGAGCCGAAATACGGTGCCAGGATGCGGCTGCTCAGCAGCTCGACCGACATGACGAAAAACCCGCTCCAGCCTGCCACCAGATACGTCGCTAGACGCGCCACAGCGCCTCCAGGCGCCCTTTTCTCTGCGATACCCATGCCTACCCCTTGGTGTGCCAAAAAAAAGGGGCACCAGCGTGCCCCTCGTGATCTTCGGGCTTCGCCCGATCCTGAAAATTCGATCTCAGAACTAATAGGGGATGTCGTCATCCATGTCATTGAAACCGCCCGAGGCCGCGCCGGAGGCTTGCTCACCTTGCTGGCCTTGGCCCGAGGGCTCGCGGCCCAGCAGCAAGCCGTTCACGAGCAGCGTCATGCGAGAGTCCTTGGCGGGTGTCACCCCGTCTTCCTGCTTGCGGGTCTTGGAGTCCCATACGTCCTTGCCGATGGTGCCCATGACGTGGATCTCGCGGCCCTTGCCGCCGAATTTCTCCAGGCGTTCAATGTGGCTGGCGTTGTAGAACGTCAGGTCGCACCAGACCGTGCGTTCCACGATCTCGCCGCTTTCCCGGTTGGTGTAGCTGTTGTCCACCGCGAGCGAGACGCGGCCAATGGGATTGCCATTGTTGGGATTGAAAGATTTATCCACGGGGCCGCCCATGCGGCCCGACAGGCGAAACTCATTGTTGATACGGCTCACGGTCAGCTCCTTTAAGGTCAGTGGTAGGAAATCGAAGTTTTGTAGTTGGCTTGCAGCCAACGTCCCCAGCGCGCGGCCAGCGGGATCAGCTTGCTGCGATAGATCGCGTTGAATTTCGGCGTGGCCGAGTGATAAGTCGCCACGCGCGTCCAGTAGTCGCCGCCGCCTGGGGCATCCAGGCGCTGCCGCAGAAACCATGCGGCCAGCTCGGCGTTGTAGCAGCCGCGCCATGCCGCATCGTCCTTGCGGATGTGCTGGAACACACCGTTCTCGGCGAAGTGCATGGTGTTGATCTGGAAGTGGCCTACGTCATAGGTGCCGTTCGTGTTGCGCACGAGCTGGCCGTTCTTCCCGCCTTCCACGCTGGCCAGGGCCAGCAGGACGTTGGCAGGAACACCATGGCGCATCGCGGCCTGGATCACGCAGGGAATATCTGCTGGGCCGACCCGGTGCAGCGGATCGGCGGGGTTGATGGCGATGGCCTGGGCGTGCGTGCAAACGGGAGCGAGCACTGCGGCGAACAGGAGCGCAGCCAGCGTCTTAGCGGAACCACTTTTCATTGTTGAACCACGACTTGAAAGCGCCTTGGACGTAGAGAACCCCGTTCTCTACTTGCCATGCCCTGTAGCTTTTCTTGAGCCCGAAGATGAACATGCACAGGGCCAGGGCGATCCAGTTGATCGACAGTAGCAGGCCGTCTCCGCGCAACAGCATCCAGCAGAAGCCCAGGAAGAACGCCAGGGATGCCGAGAAAAAGATGCGAGAGTGCAGCGTGTGCGCCTTGACGAACTTCTGCCGCTCATCGGGCTCCAGGCCGTCAAACAGGGCCAGCGATTGCTCCTGGCGGATCGCGGTCAGCGTCGGGATGATCGAGCGCTTGTCGGCGCTGCCCAGGATCATGAAGTCACAGCGGTTGCAAGCCCATGTGTACGTCAAGTTCGGATTGTCGCTGTCGCTGGCCTGGACACCTCCCCGAATGGTCAACACCCCACCGGCGCACTTCGGGCAGGCGGGGTTGCTCAGCGTCTCGTAGAGCGCCTTGATCGTCTGGTGGTTGCTGCGCAGTGTGTTGACGCCCAGGATGCCTGCCGGAATCTTGACGAAAACGAACTTCGCAGCGCTTTTTGATTTCCCCCAAATGCTCATATTGACGCCAAAGTTGATGATTGTTCAAAAACGTGTGATTGCGGTATTTGAACAGAAAAAACCGGGCGTGTCATTCTTTCAGGGTTTTCTTGATGAGCCCTTCGCAGAAGGCGTTGATCTTCGATAGCCGCTGCGAGGCCTCGTCCACGTTCATCTTCTCGGGCATCGGCGGGTCGATGTACGTGGTTTGCTTCACGATGGCCTTGCGCGTCTCAAGAACCTGCTTTTCGGCTTCCCACTTCGCGTCCAGGCTCTCGAAGGGCTGACCACGGCCCAGCATCTCAATGTCCTTGAGCAGCGCCTCGTCGCCGACCGACAGCTCGGCGTCGAAATCGTCCTCGGTTTCCGGTGCGTCTTGCACACCGGAAAGCATGAGGTGCTGCCGCAGCAGCGGCAGCGCTCGTCGCTTGAATGCGTCCTGCTCGCTCGCGGTGAGCACGATGCTGGTGGACTGGTAATCGCCCAGGCTGATCTCGTCGTCGTCAGCTCCTGTGCTTGCCGAAGTGCTGGAGCCAGTCGGAAAGGCGTCAGGATCGCTGTTGAAGGCCGCACAGACGCCCAAAAGGCGGCTGCGCAGGGTGTCGGCGCCCTCCCCTGCCTCGCCGCTCGTGGCGGGCGCTGCAACGTCTTCCGGGAACTCGGGCGTGTCCTCTAGCACCTCGGGAATCTCGGGTACTTCGTCAGGCAATTCGGGGGTTTCCGGCAGTTCACCCACCACTTGATGGGCGGAAACCTGCGCAGGGATGGCAACAGGCGGCAGCTTGGTGCCCACGGGCGGCACCAGCTCGTTGCCCTTGCGGGAGAGGAACCAGTGCATCACCGCTGCCGCTGCGTCGGGGCGGCTCAACCGAGTGGTTCCCTCGGTTGCGTAGTTGTGCTCAAAAAGGTGCTTCATCGAGGTCAGGATCGGATCGGCCTCGATGGCCTGGATCAGCATGACGCCCAACGACCCATCGCCCACGGCGGTTTGCAGCATCTTCACCGCTTTGCGGTTCTGCGGCAGATCAGCGGGCTCGGGTGCTTGAATGGGCAGGAAGTCGTTGATCCGCATCTCCTTCGGGGTGGCACCGCCGCCCGTATAGAAGCCCATGCCACGGATCACGCGCACGCCACCGCTTTGCCCGCCGCGCTCCTTCTTGCCGATCAGGAACGTGAACTCGCCGTTCTCCTGCATGGCGAGATCGTCGTAGTCCAGACGGTTGCGCCGTTCGATGGTGATGTTGTCTTGCTGCCGGAACACCTCGTTCACCGCGCCCGACTTGCGCTCAAAGCCAACCATGCGCGCTTCCTCGGATTCGCCCGCCGCGCCTTGCACGCGCTCCCACGTCTCGGACTTCTGGCCGGACGTGATGCGCCCGATGGCGCGGATGTTCGTGTTCTCCCAGGTCGCGTCAGCTTCCTCCGCAGAGGACTTCTTGAGTGAGGAAAAATCCTGAGCCGCGAAGATGACCGAGAAGCCCAGCGAACGGGCCTGCGCAGGGGCCACGGCGAAGCCGATCACCGCGTAGTAGCCGTACTCGTCCAAGATCGTGTAGAACGGCACCGCAGCGTTCGTCGGGCGCGAGTCGATGATCTCTCGCACCAGACCCTCCACGCGGTTGCCCAGGCATCCGGCCATCATCTGCTTGATGGAGCCCACGATCATCTTGCCGAGCATGCGCATGGAGTCTGGCGCGCGCTCCAGTGCGGGCAGCAGTACCACCAGCAGGCGCCGGTTAATCACCACGTCATAGAAATCAACATCGCCCACCTTCGTCTTGAAGATGTGCCCGTAGTTGAATGTCAGGTCATTGAAGATGCGGGTGAGCTGCATGACGATGAAGCCATGCTGTTCGAGCGTCTTGGTTTCCTGCTTCTTGATCTTGTTCTTCTGGTAGCCAGGAAGGGTGAGCAGGTAGGAGCGCAGCGGTGCGCACACCACGTCGAACATCTCGCCATACTTGCCCTTGTGCTCCCACACCAGTTCCTCGATGGCGTTGAGTTCAAAGTATTCGAGGTAGCTTTCCGGTGCCAGATTGATGTAGCCCTTGTCCCGCAGGTACACCAGTGGGCGCGTCAGCGCGGCCACGAAAGAGATGGCACGGCCCTTCCACATATCGCCGCCGCCGCCGGAATCGTCCATGAGGGCGACGATCAGCTCGATCAGCATGCCTGACGAGGTGTTGCCCATCATGTTCATGTTGTTCGTCACCTTGTCGTACTGCTTCTCCACGAAGTCGCGGCCCGAGGTGATGAAGTTGATGATGAGCAGATCGTCCTCGCGGCCCACGCGGCGGGCCAGCTTGAAGATGTTCTTCTGTAAGGCGGGGTCGCCCTTGCCGTCTGTGTAGATGAACCCCGTGTTCTGCACGAGGGCATTGAACACGAGGCCCAGCAGGTACTCGGTCTTGCCCGAGCCCGTGGTGCCTAGCACGAGCTGGTGAGTGCGCAGATCGGAGTCGCCCGCGTAGATTTGCTCGCGCGTCTCCAGATCGTTGCCTAGCATCGTGATGCCGTTGCCAAGGCCTTTGCCCTTGGGCGTTGAGCCGTCGCGCAGCTTTGACTCCACGGGCATCCGGTAGGGGAAGTCGAACGCTCTGCGCTTAACGTCGCCATACGACCTCCAGAAAATCCAGAGGATCAGCAGCGCGAATTCACCGGCAAACGGGATCGGCTTGATGATGGAGAAGGCCACGGCCAGCCCGACGATCACGATCAGGAAGATCACGCTGCCGTCCGGCGACGACAGGAAATCAGAGAACTTCTGGCCCGCAAGGCGCGTGTCCTTGCGGCGCCTGGATGCTCTGACCTCGTGTTTCCGTGAGGAACCCTTGTACTGCGCCATGCGCCTTCCCTTCCCTTTTCGCGTGCTTTAGCTCAGCGCGTGTTCAGGCTGCTCGAAGTATTCTTCAATCAAGTCCTTGGCGATCTTCTCGATCACAGAACTCTCCATTGCCTCGTCCACGAATTCCACATCCGCGAACTGCTCTTGCTTGCGCCGTTCCACCAGCTTCTTGCAAGAGCCGCTGGGGAAGCGCTTGGCGAGCAGCCTGCGTGCGGCATCGCGCGGCATCGCGTCGTAGAGCATCATGCGCAGCTTCCGGTCTTCCGCCGTGGTCGAGAGCGCCCACAGGCGCATCGGCCCAGGCGTGAGCGTGAAAAGCTGGCTGAACGGCGAGCTTTTCGTCTCGAACTGGGCAAGGAACGTGGCCCCATCGGCGTTCGGGCCGTGAACGAAGTTCATGAGGCCCTGTTCTTCCACGGGGGTCAGGCCGATGTTCTCGCGCATCCAGCGGCGGGTTTCCACCGTGCCCGAGTCCATGATGAACTTCGTGGTGGCAATCTTGCACAGGTCGCCGAAGTCTTCCATGAGCTGGGAGGCCAGCACGATCTCCATGTTCCACTTCCGCGCTTCGCGGCCATCGGTGAGAACCTGCTGCCGCAGGATCGGGTGTCCGCCCGTCTTGTGGAACTCGTCCATGCAAAGCACCTTGTTCTCGTCCACGATCTCGTTGACCATCTTCGTGAAGTACGGGCGAGCCATGGCGTCGAAGAAAGGCAAGTCTTCGCGGGAATAAGCCACCTTCTTCATGAAGCTCTCGCGCGCGATCATGAACATGAGCGAGGTCTGCTTTTGGGCCGCAGGCGAGCCCAGCACGGCCACGTCCTGCAAGTCCAGCGAGACAACGCGGGACGAGCCCAGGTCGAACCGCGTCGTGCTTGCGAAGATCGGGAAGTCGCCAACGGCTTCACGCACGCCGGTGATGAACGTGGGGATGATCTCGCGGCCACCCTCGGCTTTCGTGTCACCGTACTCGGACTTCACTTCCTCGCTCGATGCGATGGCTGCGAGGTCGGACAGCGTGGGGACGGCATAGCGCTGCGCCACCTCGGCCTCGTAGTACATCTCGGCCTTGAAAAAGGCGTCCACCAGCTCCCAATACTGGGTGGCGGGCATGATCCGCAGGCCCAGCGTTGTCACGGCGTCATCAATGAGCTTGTTGTGCCCAGGCTTGTAGCGGTTCGGTTGCGCCTTTTCCACCTTGTCCGACTTGTTGATGTAGGCAAGGTCGATGATCCGGCCCACGAAAGTGGACATGCCCTCGAAGGGCTTGCCTTCGCGTTCCGGGGGAGTCACCAGTGCGGTCAGGAAGTTCTTGAGGAATTCCCGTCCACGCGGCAGCGGATCGCGCTTGGTCAGCGGCGTGTCCATGGGGTTGATGCAGTCCCGCTCGCTGTTCTGGAGCCGTTTGTAAACCGCCTGATGGCGCATGTTCTCTGGCAGCGAGTCATGTACCAGATCAATGAAGCCAGACGACGAGATGCCAATGTCGATGATCCCGACGAAGGGCAGTCGCGTGATCCCCGGCAGCAGGCAGGACTCGAAGTTGTTGCTGTTCATGAGCACGGACTTGCCGTAGCCAGGGCGGCCTGCGATCAGCGTGATCCAGGTCGTTTGCTCGGAGGCAAAGCGCTGGTAGTTCAGAATCTTGCCGTCACGGCTGCGGAAGATGATGGAGCCACGCTGGAACGGGGACGCAGGCCTTGTCAGCGGCAGCAGGCCGAGCGCGTCGTGCAGCGGCGCTGGGCATGCAGGCGCGAAGTGCTTTGGTGAAAGGCCCACACAGCACGACTGGAAAGCATCCATGACGTAGCCCGTGCGCTCGGTCACTGACGACTTGCCCCACCCTTCCACGGCGCGCAGCACCTTGGACTTGCGCAGTCGCAGCTCGCGCACGCCCTCGGGCGAGTAGTCGGCCCAGGTCATCGCGGCAATCCGCAGCTTCACAATCGTCTCGCCGTCGCGCTTGCGCTCGGCCAAGTCCTTGATCGCAAGGTTGATGTTGCGGTTGATTTCCGAGGTGAAACCCAGCAAGCTCGCAAAAAGCTGCTTGAAGCCAGTTCCTTGCAGCCCATCGCCCTCGATCATCACGCTCAGCGTGAACGGCATCGAGCGCGAGCGCCCATTTTCCTGGGTATCGGAGCGGTTGAGTGCCGAGAACAGGTGATTGAAGAACTTCGGCTCGCGCGGCGGCGCGCTCACGAAAAGGGGGGCGTACACCCGCGTGCCAACACGAATCGTTGTCGGGTCGGGGATTTGCGGGTTGTTGATGGAGCCAATGTCCGCCGAAGCCGTCATGATTTGCTCGGCAATGCGGGGGTAGAAGAACTCGCTGTAGTCCTCGCTGCGGCCATTGTTCTTCCACCGCAGCGGGATGTGGGTGCCAGGAATCGCCGGAGTCCACCCTGGCCCCACCAAGTCGGGATAGACGCTCGCGCGCACTGCGCGCAGCGCATCGGACACGTCAAGAATCTCGGCAAAGCAGTTGAACTCGGGCGAGCAGAGGTCGGTGACAACCTTGGTCACAAAGGCGTTGTGCCGATCCCGCAAGAACGTGATCGGGCGCAGCAGGTTCTGCGCGTCGCGGGTGGCAGGCCAGTTGCTCGTTCTGCGGAAGTCGTTCACCTGCTCCTGAAAAATCTTGCCCTCAATCGGGTCGAGCAGCGAGGGGCGCGACCAAAACACGAGATAGCATTCCTCGTCGTACACGTAGTCGCCGTAGCGATCCACGGTTTCATCAATGAGGTCATGCACGGCGAGCGAAAGGCGTTTGGCCGTCGCATGCTGTTGATCGGCGTTCTGCACCAGCGCTTCGCGGCCATCGAGATCGCGCCGGAAAACGGCCTGCAACTGGTGTCCCCGGTGATCCAAGAAGATGGACAGCGAGCCCGTCACCAGTTCCAGAAGGCGCTTGAACTGGCCTTCACCAAGGATGCCCTTGCTGCCGTGGAACCTGACGATGGATGCAAAGCTGCCATCCGCCGCAACGATGTTGCGGCCCTCGTCCACGGTTTCAATGTCGCAGTAGTCCTGCACGCTCATCTTCACCGAAGAAAGCACGGAGACGAGCACCGATTCAAATTTTCCCAGCATGACTTACCCTTTCCACAAACTGCTCGATAAAGGCGTGAGCCTGCGCGGTGCGCGTTGGCTCATCAATTTCCCGGTTCACCAAAATGCCGTCCAGTTCAAGCAACTGCGGCACGCTGGCGTGCGCGCGAAGTACCGCCTCGATCTGGAACAGCCCACTCTTTTTCGACTCGTTTTCGCTCATGCGGCAACCCCTGTCCTGGCTTCGATGAATCCGGCCATGGGCGGCATCAAGCCAACGTCCACGGCCATATCGAGGATGTGCTTGGCGCCGCCCTCTGGAACGCGCACCACCACGTTTCCCATGCCGTAAGAGATCAGCGTCACGCCACGGCGCGACTGCATGCGTTGTGCGTAGTCGAACATCTGCATCCGGTCGATGGCCCTGAGCCACGCGGCGCGCGCTGGGTAGCCGGTGATCCGGCCAGCACGCGGCTGCTTGTTCATCAGGGCTGTCCAAACCTGTTCCGCGACAAGACCCAGGCTGTAGGAAAGCTCGTCCACGGTGCCCTGTGGCAGCATTGCGGCGTAGCTGTCCAGGCTCTCGTAGCCCTGCTCGCACACCATGGCCGCACGCAGCTCCACGTCCGCGTACTGGCGCACGATGCGCCACTCCACATCGGTGAGCCATTCGCGGATGAGTTTGGAGCCGCTACCCCAGGACAAGGCCTCGGCCATGATCGGTTTCACATTCGTGATGCGGCAGCGCACGAGGAATGGCTTTTCCATTCGCTCAAGGTCGGCGTCCGTGAGCTTCTGCTTCACAAGCTCCCAGCCCGTGTCGGGCGGCACCTTGTTGGATAGCATGCGGCGAGCGTAGGCCAGTCGGTTGCAGCGCAGCGTCATGCTGCTGGCCGTTCCGCGCCCGAAGCTAACGCTCTGGATCACGGACACGTTGGGGTGCCCTGCAATCGTCTCGAACGTCGAGTAGTGCATCTCCGGGATGCGGCAGCGATCCAGGCCCATTGCCGTAGCGTAGTCGTCGTTCAGACGTGCATGGCTTTGCACCTGAATGTTCAGTTCCTTGCAGGAATAGGCCACGACCCGGTGAGCGATCAGAGACAGCACCTCGGCGGTTTCCTTGGCTTTGCCGGTGTTCCGGCCCAGGCCGAACTCGGTAGCGATCTGCTCGAACGCAGTGCGCAGCCAACCCTCGTTGCGGAAATTGGCGTGCATGTTCAGCTTTGCAGCCAGGAAAGCCGAATACCCCAGGTTTGTCAGCCAAATCACATCGTTCGGCAAGTCCGCGATGCCCTGGATGCGGCGTGCGGGGGTGCCACCGATGGAGGCCCACCCGCCTGTCAGAGAAACAACAGACCGATCACTTCCGCCGATAACACTGCTGGGGTCAAAAACAATGGCTCCGATGCGCATAAAACCTCAGTCAAGCGTGCTGGCCGCGCAACGTGTCCAGCAGCGCGGGCCAGTGATTCATGTCCAAATACTGGGAGTGGGTGCGGGTGAGGTAGCCCGCGATCTGGCCGCTGCGGAAAGCCGATTCCGTTGGGATCACGCGAAGGCCATCAAGCGTCTTGTTGCGCATGGCAAATGCCGCGTCATCCAGCTTGGATAGGGCCACTGCGATCTCGTGGCCGTTCGAGAAATCGGCTTCAAAGACGCGCTTGAAAATGTCCACAGAGCGGCTTTCAAAGATCGCATACAGACCCTTTAGCCGTGACTGCACATCCTCGTTTCCTGTGGCCATCGCGCAGTGGTAGATGCGCATTAGATTCGTGATCTCGGCCTGGGTAAGTTCGGGGACGACAGCCAAGAAAATCGAGCCACGCATCGCGGCCAACCCCAGGTGGAAGCAGAGGTGGTCGATATTGCAGATGGTGACAAGGTTGTCCGGGCGGTTGTTGGTATGGTCATCATCGAGGTGATGCACCTCTTGATGAGCCGTGCTGGTGAAACCGCAAAACCAGCAGCGCCGACCATCGCGGTCGAGCACTTTTTTGCGCACTTCCTGAAACACGGCATCCGCCTCATTGCGGTCGTGTTCAGATTGCTCCATTCGCCACTGCTTACGTTTGACGCTCAGCACCGGCAGATTTGTGAACCGCTGTAGAAAGGCCTCGGGCCGTGTTGGCGGTATCAGTTCCATGCTTCCCATAGCTACGTCCGGTTTGAGCTGGTGTGGTGGTTTGCGGTCTAAGGGGCGAACCCCTTAGACCGCAAACGTGCTGCTTTTAGCCCGTGACGGTATTGCGCATCATCCACATGATGGTGCCGACAGCGGCCATTGCACCGCCAATGAACAGGCCGACGATGGCCGACAGCGGCTTTTCACGCTCGTCCTTGGATGCTTTCCAGAGCGTGTAGAGCGAGATCGCAACGACCACGAAGCCGCCGATGGACACCAACTGGATCAGCAGAGACGCGCCGGTTTGTGCCGCATCGTCAATGTTTCCTGCAATGTCATCGAACTTCTTGCCGCCCGAAATGTCCTGGGTCAGATCGGTTTTGCTGATGGCGTGAGCAGGCGTTGCCAGCGCGCCGCTCAGGAGTGCGACGACGAACGAATAGGCCATCAGTGCCTTGTAGCGTGCGGTGTCGGCGAGTTTCAGGATAGTTGCTTTCATGGATACCTCCGGTGGTTGAAAAAGAGAAAGTTGAGATCAGGAGAACGGGGTGAACATCGAGATGATGCTGAACCCCAACGTGTTGTTGACTACATCCGAGAACCATTTGAAGTTCCAGCACAGCACGCCGCCCAGCAGCCAGCCCGCAGCCGAGCCGAGGTGGGCCTGCTGGTTGTTGTAGTAGCGATTGACGGTCATCAGTGCCTTGACCATTGCGACGAAGCCGACGATCTGCATGATCGAAAGCAGCGCAATGGTGGCGACAGCACCTTTGTCGGCCAACGAACCCCCGGCGCTGTACGCCATGTCCGAGGGCATGATCCGCGCGGCTGCGTAGTCGTCCGACAGCGTGCGGGACATGATCCCCATGAGGTTCAAGGTGGACATGGCACTCAGGAGCGCGCCGATCATCAGCGAGACGAGTGCCGAGCCAGTAGAAAAACGCTGGCGACCAGCTACATATTTCAGAGCGTTGTCATGCGATACCCCCCACAATTCGACCAGCGCCGAGCCCACGAGATACAGGCCCATTACGGCCACAATGCCCTGCAACATCATCAGCAGCGCGGGGGCGACCTGCCCCGCGTTGATGAGCAGTTCGATAAGATCGGGAAAGCCGGTGCCCATGTTTAACTCCTAAAACTACGATGTGGCCGGTGCTCAGCGAGCAGTTTCCACGGCCACGGATACCTGACCGTTGGGGGCCACTTTCTTGACCACGAGCTGCCCGGATGTGGGAATGGGGATGGCCTCGCCCGCCGTCACGCTGTATTCCTCATCGCCGCTGCGAACCCAGGCGCGATTGCCCACGGTTGCAAGCGCCTTGTAGTCACCATCGTTGGAGAGCGTCATGGGCTTGGTGCCGCTGGACTTGCGCTCTGCTGCTGCGAGACGTTCGGCACGCGACGGACGTGCGGCCTGATCTTCGGGCTTCACGACATTGACCCGCGTGCCGATCCTGGCCTTCTCCAGATTGGTCACGCGGTTGGCCGTGACTTGAATGTTGCTGTCCAGCGTCCCGATGTTCTTGGCCTGCTGGTCGATGGCGGCGGCGGTTTGGGCGAAAGCAGCTTGCGAGGACTGGGCGTTCGATTCCACCCGCTCGCGCAACTGCTTGATTTCAGCGCGTAGTTGCTCCATCGCCACATCGCTTGCAGATGCCTCGAACTGGACGGGCGCACGCTTGCTGACGACTTTCTGCGGCGGCTTGGAAGTCGCCGAGATCACGAAGCCCGCAATAATCAGCACGACGACAAAGGCCGCGCCTCCAAGGGCCGCGAGTTGGCCGAAGGACATTTTCTTGAGATCAAACGCCATTTTGGAACGCTCCTTTGTGCTCAATAGTTGGTATTCAGGGGGCCGCGATACCTGTTGTCGTAGGCGCCTGGGTATTGATTCCCGCCATACCCGCCAGGGCTGTAGCCGTAGGGGGTGGAACCGTAGCCTGGGTTGTAGCCGGGGGTGGCTGTGCCGCCTGCCGGGAACGGCGCAGCGGGGAATACCACGGTCGTTGGTGTGTTGACCGGGTTGGCCTGGGCGTTCTGTTGCTGCGGCTGTTGCTGCGGCTGTTGTTGATCGTCCCCGGCCTGGGGCAGCACGTCCTCAAGGAAGTACAAGATGAAGCCCGTTTCTGCGGGCGTCGAGTAGGTGCTCGGCTGGTTGAAGCCACGGCGGCGGATTTCGGAGCCGATGGCCATCCCCATCTCGCCAACAGCAGAGCCGATCACCTGACGATCACGCGGTTGTTCGGTCGTGGTGACAACGCCCCCGTTTGTCACGACAGTGGTGCCAGTGGGCTGCTGATACACCCGGCCAGCGCCTTGCAGCAAGGCTGCTGCGGCCAAGGCCGTGTAGCGGCTCAAGGTGTGGTGGTCAATCTTCTCGGCCATACCCAGTTTCGCATCGACCTCGCGCAAGGCCACGGCACGCACGCGCATCGTGGGCCGCTCATCCTGGGGTGCCAGGATCGTGAACGTCAGCGACATATTGTTGTAGGCCTGCTCGATCTGGCCGATCAACTTTGCGCCTTTCCACTTGCCGCTTCGTACCGTAGCCAGCACCGTGCGGCCATCGTCCGTGTTGGCCTCGGAGTCCAGCGTGGCATACGCAGTGCTCCCGGCCTTGATGACGGCCTTGCGAGCTGCTGCACGCTGATGCGCTGCAACCGCGCGTTCAGCGGCGGCATTGCCCCAGGCCGGTGCGTTGTAGTAGGTGGTCTGTGAGTACGAGCCCAGGTTGTTCAGGCTGTCGCCACCCTGCGACGAGAACATTCCGCCGATCTGCTTGACGATCTCCTGGCTGACCGACTCGACGTACTTGTCTCGTTCGCCTTCGGCGGTCTTTTGTTCGGTCGCCAGCTTGTCGGCGGCGCGTTGCATCTCCTGTTCGCGGCGCTGCTGCTCGGCCTGCTGTTGAGGCGTGAGCTGCTGATGCACCCCGTTGCCTCCTTGAGCCTGCGTCTGCATCGACCGGGCGCTGCCGCTCGTCTGAGTGCGTGCCGCAGCTTCCTCGGGCGTTTCAAAGCCGGAGAACTTGGCCGATGCCTCGGGCCGTTGCTGCTTGCTGGCCTCCCCGATGTTGTAGTCGAAGCCGGGTTGGTAAGAACTGCCAGCGTTTTGTGCTGCCTCGGCTTCCTTGCGGGACTGCTCCGCGCGGCGCGCGGCTTCTTCTGGTGACACGGCGCTGGTCGTGACGCGGTTGGGTGGAGACGTGGGTGCATCGACCTGGGCCTTGCTGGAAACCGTGGGTGGATTGCGCAGGTTGCTCACGCCGAGAACGCCGAAAACCACGACGATGACGGCGACGGCAATCAGGGCCAGTTTCCCTGGCCCCGAGCCGAACGTCGCCATCAGGTTCCGGCGCTTCACGTCAGCGTCGGCTTTCCGGCGCGCAGCCGCATCGGCGGCGGGCGTTGTTGGTGCTGCGGGTTCGGCAGCAAAGCCCTGGTCTTCGGCGATGGATGCGAAATCGCCGTTGGGAGGGGTCGAATTGGTGTCGCTCATCTGCTACCTCACTCAAAGAAAGCTGTCAGTGCCCGACCGCCCATGGTGAACGTGGCCGCTTTGGGCACGCCGACATAGCGGTACACGGAAATGCCGCTCGTGCTGCGTGCAGCAGAGAAGTACGCGGGGTACTGGGCGTTGGCGCGGGCCTTCACGTACAGGTTCTTGTCATAGACCCATGCCTCTGCACCCTCCAGGCCCGTCACGCGCAGGCGCTTCGCGCTCGGCGGCGGCACGCCGTCGAGGAAGTACGGCAGTGCGTTGTCCAGACTCGGCGCGGCCTGCAACGTCACTTCCGCCTCGGCATCAGGGTTCTTGCCAGGAACCTTGGCGTCCACACGCATATCGACTTCCGCCTGCCCTGTCGTCAGGACGAAAATCAGCGGCGTCGATTGGCCGCGCAGCGTCACGGTCACATTGCCATAGGCGGCGGGGGTCAGGGCTTCGATGCTGAGCACGTTCGTGGGCGGCTCGCCCTGCCCTGCCGCGCCGCCGCCCTGCCCTACGCCCGTGGCCCTGCCGTCGCTGAAAAGCTGGCGGTTCATGCTCACCTTCTCGATGAACCACGGTTGCCCGGAAACGTCGCTGAAAACAAGGCTGGTTTGCTGGCCGCGCGAGAGGCGCAGCGTAGGAGGGGATACACCAGGGTCGAGGTTGACAAGCAGTGTTCTGGTCACGGGCTTGGGTGGGTTCACATACGGCATGGCGCGTTGCTGCTGACGCTCCATGAAGATGCCTTTCAAGCGCTCGTACTGCTGAGGTGTGAGCTGCATGTCCTCGATCTGGCGAACCGCCTTTTCCACGATGGCATCGGCGGGCGGATACACCACTGTGGGGCCATCAGCGTTCGAGCTGACCGAGGGCATCACTACGGGCACGGGTGTGTTGACTTGCTGACCCAGCCGGTTCGGCGGCGGCGCCGCTTCGCCGACTGGGTGGCCTGGAGCGCTCCCGCTGGCCGCAGGCGCGGGCGCCGCAGCGCCCTCCTGCGGTGCAGGAGCCATGGAGCGGACGGCGCCCACGGCGGCGGGAGCTTGCAACTGCGGTGGCGGTGGCGGTGCCGTTGGCCCAGTCTGGATCACCTGCGCTGCTGCGATGCTATGCAGCAAGAGAGCTGCGGCAGCGGCTGCCACATGGCTTGGAGAAAAAGCTGCTTTCATCATCATTGCCCTACTCGCTCTCATCGTTGATTTGAAGATGTTGGAGACAGAACCAGAGAATCGACGGCGATGCCCTTGAGGTTCACGGCAGATGCCTCCTGCTCAAGAATGGTCACATGCGCCAGGAAGTCCTGGCGGGAGCGCGGCTGGCTCTCGCCACCCGAGTAAAACTCGATGGCAACAGGCACGATCACTACCCAATAGCGGCGCGTGCCGCGACGGCCTTCTTCTTCCACCTGGGGGGTGCGCGTCGCCATCGTTCGCAAGATCAAACGGCCCTTGATGACGCGCTCCAAGTTGCCGCTGTCTTGCAGAGAGGCCAGGTACTGTCTGCGGCCAGAATCGGTGAAGCGCTTGGTGGCCACATCGTTGATCGCAGAGCGGAAATTCACGTAGTCGTAGGTGTACGACTCCACCACGGTGTCTTTGGCGTACTCGGTCAGCGCTGCGGGCGTCACCCGCACCTGTGCGTCGCTGCTGACCGCGCACAGCGCGCGGTTGTCTGTGGTCGGGATATAGCGGTACTTGGGGAACAGGAATAGCGCAGAGCTGGCGGCAACCGTGAACGAAGCGCCCATGAACAGGGCCAGCGACCAGACGCGCAAATTGCGCCTCTTGAGGGTCGAATTTTCTTGGTGCAGTCGGGCGACTTCGCGCAGCACTGCTGCGGCCTCGCCAGGACTGTCATCCGACACGATCTTTTCCAGCAAGGCCTCATCAAGCTGCTTGCCGGAGAGCTGTTGCTCTGCCGAAGTGTTGCTCTTGGAGGCTTCTTCGCCGCCTTGTTGCTTGTCAGTTGCCTGTGGCATAACGAATTTCCCCGGTTCGGCTGTCCAGTACGCAGATGTGGTCGGTTGAATCCCAAAAGATCACGTCCTCATACGAGGTGCGCGTGAGCAGCCATGCGCATGAGCAAACCAAGCCCACGAGCATGACCGCGACCGTGATCTCACCAATGACGGAGAGGCGGTCGTACAGCCTGTTCAGACGGCGCAGTGTGCGCACGTCTGAACTGCTGTCCGCGACCCCCCAGGTTGACCGGCTTGAGAGCCAGCCGAGAACGCTGTGCAGTTGCATGAAAACCCCTCGATGGCCGCATTCTACAAAACATTTAAGAATCCGCAATCACGCAATTTTGAGATTTATCGTGATGTTGGCGTTGTAGCACAAAACATTGTGACTTTAAGACGGCTCCAGGTACACATTCTGAAGCATCCAGAGAGGCGGACTGGTGATACTAAGCAGCTTTTTCGGTTGCCCCCTGCCGTTCCCACGATGCAAGATAAGTGAAATTGCGTAGAACGAGCCGAAAGAGTGCCATAAGAGTGTTGTATGCGTGCTGTATGGGTGTCGGAAATGCGCCGCAAGTGGTTTGTAGTGCGCCGCCAACGCACTGCAATGGTGTTGTGATGGCTATCCGAGCCGTGACCGGAGAGCGGTCACAGCCTTGTGCAAGAGGATGGCGCAATCTTGCAACATCACTTGCGTTCCGGGTGGCCTGTGCCGGTAGGTAGCTCGTGCCACGTAACATCTGGCAGCGGCGAGGCCACAGTGCTTCGCACCGCCAGAATTGACTCAGGCGCTGCGCGCATGCTCCGGCCTGAGTAACCCGCATACTTCTTGCCGTAGTGCCTGCGTGCGGTGTTCGTGCTGCTGTGGCCGAACAAGGCTGCGATCTCCTGTTGTGTCTGGCCGTCAGCTCGCGCATTCGCTACCGCCTGATGCCGCGTGCTGTAAATCGTCGGCATTTCCCCATCCCACTCGTGATCTACCAGGACGCTGCGAATCGCACGCTGCAAGCTGCCATAAATCTTCCGATTTATCGCGGCTTCCGGCAGGCGCATAAGTTCCTCGGTTTTAAGCTCGGCGACAAGTTGAATCCATTGGCGTAAATGCTCGATTTGCTGCGCATCGAGATTATCGAGAAGGATGATGCGTTTATCGCCGTTCCCGCGAACAGACGAATGCTTGGCATTCGTCACCTCCAGCGCTGGAGAAATCTCTGCTGAACCGTCCGCTCTGAACTTGGGTTCACTGAATGCGTTTCTATGCTGGTATGAAATCAAACTGGCATTGAACCATTCGACTGGGCGTAAACCAACATGAAGATTGGCCCTGATAAAAAGAAGGGCACGGAATAGGGCGGTTGACCTGTCGGTAAGAGCTGTTTCCATCAATAGGTCAACGGCCTCATCAGGAAACGCCTTCAATTTCCTGGCAGAAGTATTCTTGGACTTCTTAGGCAATCCCTTAGTTCCTAAAGTCAGAATATCACGGTAAGCAGATTCATAACGCCCGAATTCTTGGGAGCCAGAATCCATTAATGCTTGGGCTTGCTCCGCAATCCAGAAAAGGGCCGCTGATTTTTCTACACGCGCTGTCGCCTGCGTAATCTTCTGACTGTCCACGCGATCAATCAGATCGCGTACAACCATCTCGGGCGTCAATTCGGAAATTTTGCCGCCCGAGATTCGGGCGGCAACGTGCCTCATTTTTCGCCCATATAAGCTGATGGTGTCGGGTGACAGTGAATCACCAACCCGTTCTTCTGCTCCTATTCGAGAAAGAAGATCGAGCGCACGGCGGGAACCGTCGAAAGATTGTTCGTACATGGCGATGAGGTAATTAATTTGACGGCAAAACGTATTCGCCGAGTTCTTTGTCGAATACGGCGCCTAAGCGCTCAGGTGTTGAGCAGGGAAGGATCACAGTCTTATTGGTTTCAGAGTCAACCCCGTGAGACGCAATTATTTCAATTGCCCCGGTTTGCTCGCTTCGCTCTTTTGTGGTAATCACAATAATCATACAATTTCCTGGGCATCATTATGGATGCTACTTCATCGGCACCACCACGCCGAAAAGGCGCATGAAAGAAACGCATTTACGGCACCAATCGCCGAATGGGCGCACGTCAATCCAATATGCGGCACCAAAACCGCCCACAGGGCGCAGGGCAATTCCGTTCCAGTGACCAAGAGCGTCGCATCGGAACCAAAAAGGCCCTTCGAGCATGCTTGCAACGAGCTACTGTGGCATCAGGGCAGGGTTCCAAAAGTTGCTTGTTTCGGACTCAAGAGCGGATCGTCTCGTTCGCAGGGGTGGTTGTTCTGGTCACAGTGTAGCGTTACTCCCCCAAAAAGTGTACGTATCGCCGCCAAAAGGGGTACGTATCGCAGCACGAAAAGGGCTTGCTACACTGCCAGTATTGCGTGTTTGTGCCAAAAAGCAGCATAGATGTGTACGTATCGCAGCATGAGTGTTGCGGCCCCTTCTGGCCCTCTGGTGAGGCGGCAAAAGTGGGGGAGTAACGCTACACACGGGCCTTGTGACCAGGGGGTGAAGCCAGTGGGCGAACAGGGGTGAGTGCGCGCGGTGCCAGCTAGGCGGGGTTGCGTGCTGTGTCGGTGCCTAGAAGGAGATGTAAAGGGGTTGTAACGGTGCCTTATGCGGGTCGTGAGCGTGCTACCAAGGGCGACGCACGGTTTTTTAGGTGCCGCGAACGAGGCATGAAGGTGCCATGTTGGGGTTGTGAATGAGCCATAAAAGTGTTGCAATGGTGCCCGTTGAGGCGAATTTGACGGTGCCGAGGGGTGCGCCTTCCCCTCCGAGGCGCTATGATCTCCGGGTGCGAAAGTGCGTCCGAAGCACGCCGTCACATCAAGGTTTGTAGGTTTAGCGTCGTTTCACTTTTTTAAGGAGAAAGCAATGGGACTGAAATTGAATGTTTGTGCAGGTCTGGCGATGGCGCTCTTGCTGGGTGGCTGCGCTACGAACGTGCCCCAGGATGAGGATTTCGCCTCCAAGCTGATTGCGGAGAAGGCAGCGATTGCAGCCGGAGCACAGCGCGATTACGCCTCGTTGCTGGCTGAGGACTACACCACGGTTCAAAAGCGGTGGGCCGCTTTCGAGACGGATACCATTGACGTGGACTACATTGGTAATCCCAAGGAACTGGTTCAATCCATCGCTTCTCGTTATGGAATGAGTTTCAGTGAAACCGGAAGGCAAATCGACCTTCGGCCCGTTAATATCCGAATGAAGGGCGTCACGCCGGATGCGTTGCTGCGCAATCTCGGTAATCAAATGCACGCTGCGGCGGACGTTGTTCTTGATCGGCCTGCCAAGGCTCTCATCATCGAATACAAGAACCGCGATATTTCGGATCAAGGCGAGCGCAAGGGGAGCTAATAATGGCTGCTGACATTCCAATGAATCTGGATCAGGTTCAGGCCTATTACGAGCGGCCTGCAATCGTGCGCTTTGCGGATGATTCTGGTTCCGGCGCTTCCAGCGTGAAAATCGAAGCTCTCAAAGAGGCGGCTTTGGGAATCGGCGTGAAAGCCGGTTTGCGCAAGCAACTCCACCATATCAATGGTGTGGTCGATGGCAAGCAACGAGAGCTTGATACCATTTACGACTTCGGCAATCTCATGATTAAAGATCGTGTGGTTCCCGCAGTAATTACCGAGGCCCGTGATCTGTATAATCAAGATGGCGCGTATGCGTTGCGCCTGTCTGGTGCTTATTACAAAATCGAGCAGCAGCCTCGCTTCTCGCCAGTCCCGCCGAACTGGCGTGATTACCTATATTTCGGCAAGGGCGACAGTGAAGACGAGCCGATATTCGGAAACATGCGACCGAAAACCGATTATGAACGTCAAATCTGGCGTGAATACATCGCCAAGGGCTGGGTTCAAGGTGTCGATCAGGCCAATGTCATGCTGCAATACGGGCTTGATCGTCTGAATCGTGATCTGCTTGGCATGATCCGCTTTCACACCTTCGTGCTCCAGAACAAAATCACGATGCCAGCCATTGCTTCGCAATCGTGGGCATATTCGTCGCAGCATACGGATTCCATTGCTGTTGATGAAACGCTGCTGCGTATCACCACGCTGCCGGAATTCAACTCGGCCATGGATAAATGGCGTGCCTCGGTGAAAACATCCGACATGGTTCCACCGATCCAGGCGCAACCCACGCAATCCATGCGGCGTGTTTCGCCCAGGTTCGACCCCAAGGCTATTCCAGACCTCGCTCCAGCAGCACCCGCCCAGGTGCAAGGGCAGGGCGCTAGTTCCGCCAACCCGGCCTCCGGCGCAACTCCTGCCCAGGCCCAGGACGGGGAGAAGGGTGCTGCCGGTGTCTGACATGAGCGATCTTCCCCATGTGGGCATCGACGCGGGTGGACTGCTTCCCCGCGCCGAGATCAAGACGGGGTTTGTCCCGCCTCAGCGGTTCATCCTGATCGAGCAGTTCAAGGGGGTCATGCTGGAGGCCCTGGCGCACGACGCGAGCGACGTGTATATCCAGCCTGGGCTACCCATCTGCGCTCGCATCAACGGCGACCTCATGGCCTTGACCAACAGCACGCTCGATGAGAGCGAGGTCAAGTACATGGTCAAGTGGACAAGTGGCCGCGACACAGCCGAGACGGACATTCTCTCGGGCGTGCCGGTCAATGCCCGCTACGAGCTGTTTTCGCCAACGAAGCTGGACGCACGCGGTGCCAAGGTGCGCCATGGCTACCGCGTCAACATCTCCCCGATCCTCTACTTCGGCGGCACCTCGGGCCAGATCGTCTTGCGTGCGATCCCGAACGAGCCGATTCCTTATCACAAGCTCGGCCTGTCCGAGCAACTGGTGCGCGACTGTATCCCGCGTGATGGCATCGTGTACGTGGCCGGTGCGACGGGATCGGGCAAGACAACGACCTTCGCGGCGATCATTCGCTACATCCTCGAAAACGACACTCCCATCAAGGGGAACCTGTTGACACACGAGGAACCCATCGAGTTCACATACGACACGATCAACAGTCGGCACTCGATCTTGGTGCAGTCGGAGATTCCGCACCACTTCCGCGATTTCTATGCGGCGAACCGCGAGGCGATGCGCCGTAAACCGGGCCTCATTCTCATTGGAGAAATGCGGGATGAAGCGACTATTCGAGCTGGGGTCGAGGCTTCGCTGACTGGACACCCGGTTTATGCGACCGTGCATGCCACAGACGTGCCTTCCGTCATGCGCCGCCTTATTTCTCGCTTCCCGGTGAATGACCGGGCAACCGCTATCTACGATATTGTGGATACGGCAAGAATGATTATGGCCCAGCGCCTTGTTAAAGGCGTCGATGGCAAATTGATTGCCGTCCGTGAATATCTAAAATTCACCGATGAAATTCGGGAAGAACTGGCTGCTCTCGATCAAATGGGGAAAGTCACAGGTGTGATTGCCCGGATCGTGGAGCAGAAAGGTCACTCTTTCCGCAGGGAAGCCGCCACGCTACTGGAGCAGGGGCGCATCACGGAGCAGGTTGCCCACAGCATCTGGCCGCCCCAGAAAGAAGCCCAGTTGCAGGAGATTTTGGCGGAAAGCATCTAGTCTTAGTGTGCCGCCAAGGTGCTACTAGCGTGTCGTTAAGGCGTTGATGCGTGCCGTTTTGGGTTGTGTGTGTACGTTAATGCGTCAATAAAGTGTTGGTTGCGTGCTGGTTGGTGATGGATGCGTGCTCTGATGGTGCTACAATCGCGCCACGATGGAGCGTAGCGCCATCGAGGTGCCATGATGGCGCCCAACCGGCACCATCATGGTTTTGTATCAACTCTTGTCTGTGACAAGGCGAAGGAGGATTTATGTCCACGGGTCGTTATCACTGGAGCAACATCGCGCCGGAAGCAAAGTTTTTCGTTATCAATGCTTCCGCCAGCGTGCCGTGGCTCGTGTTGATTTTGTTTCCGCGCTGGAGCACGCTCGCAATTGCCATCGTGCTGACGGCTTTCCTTCTCTACGTCCAGTTCAAGAAAATGACTTTCAGGACGTTTCTCAAGTCGAAGAAAACGGTTTTCCTGGGTCATTCGATACGTGTCGAACGTCCTTTGAAAGACTAAATGATGTCAAGCGTAAAGAAAGGTAGAGAGTCCAAAATGAGCGCAAGCAATACCGGCGATTTTTTCATTGGCGTTGATGACGGCCATTACGCCATCAAGATCGTTGCTGAAAACGGGGAAACCTTCACCGTGCCGTCACGCGGCGCCATCGGGAAGCACCTCATCACGCTCAAGGGCGAAGATGAAGGCATCTTCTATGAGACGGAGGAAAGCCAGACCTACACGGCAAGCGAGTTCCTGCCGAAGTTCGAGGACACCCGCTTTCTGGAATATCCGCGCTCGCAACTCAACCGCGTGCTTGTGCATGACGCGCTGCGCCGCGCCGGGTACGGTGGCCGCAACGTGCGCATCACCACGGGCCTCCCGGTGAGCTACTACTACATGCCCAACGGCGAGAGAAACCAGGCCCTGATCGACGCCAAGGTGGCCAACCTGCGCAAGCGTGTAACCTGCGGCGATCTGCCGCTGGCCAACATCGTGGAGAACACCGTCACGACCGAGGCCGTCGCATCCTTCGTGGATCAGCTCATGGACATTGACGGCACGCCCTCGGATGATTACGAGGAACTGACCCAGGTGCCGGTGGGCGTCATAGACGTAGGTGGCAAGACCACGGACTGCGCGGTGCTGCTGCCAGGAATGATGGTGGACTCGTCGCGTTCGGGCTCGAATGATGTTGGCGTCCTGGCACTCGTAGAGTCTGTCTCCGCGAAGCTGCGCGCCCATCTCGACCTCGACACCGCGCTCCCCGCGCATGCCATCGAGCGCGCGCTGCGCACCGGCACCGTGAAAATCTTCGGCAAGGATCAGTCCGTCAAGGAGATCGTGGACGAGGAAAAAGAGCGTCTGGCCGACCAGATCATGAGCGCTGTGCGCACGAAAGTGGGCAGCGGTGTTGATCTTGACCATGTGCTTTTTGTCGGCGGCGGCGCCATCGTGCTCAAGGATCAGTTGCTCAAGCACTACCCGCATGCCCGCGTCCCCGATCAACCCGAGTTTGCGAACGCGCGCGGCATGCTCAAGTTCGCAAAGCATGTGGTGGGCGGCGCATGACGGGGGAAAGCAAGGGCTGGGTGCGGGCCTCAACAGCCCTCGACTCCAGCTATGAGGCTGAAAGCAGCTTGTTGCGCGATCTCGAAAAAACCGATGAGTCGAATCGCGGCAAGTTGCTGCGCGCATTGGTGCGCGCGGGCTTCAAGGCAAGTCGCAACAACGCCAACGCCGCCTCGGCCCAGGCGGCGCAGACAGGAGACGGACATGGGCAATCGTAAGCGCCAAGGCATGTACCTCTCACCAACAGACGACGCCCAGCTCGTGCAGGAGCTGGAGCGTTGCACGGTAAGGGGGCGCAAGTCGGATTTGCTGCGCAACTATGCACTTCTCGGGTATCAGCGAGCCCTGGGCCTGTGTGCCAGCGCCGATCTGACCAAGGATCACTCGGAGTTGACGCAGGCCCTCGCCGAGTTGTTCGCTCCTGACGACACGCCGCCCGATTTCAGGTCGGCAGCCGAGTTCATCAAGGCACGCGGGGCAGGGCAGGGCAGGACGCGGCAAGAGGCGCCGCCCGCGCCGATTCCTTCGCCTGTGGCAAAGCCTCCCCAGGAGGCCGCGCCCGCAAGCGAAGCGGAAGCGGTGGCGCCCAAGCCAAGGCCCAAGACTCAGTTCGCGGGCCTACAGGGGTTGGTCAGCGGCAGCAGCAAGGACAGGGATCAAGGGGGTAGCTGATGGCGACCAGCGGCAGCGGAAATGGGGGCGGGCGTACCGTCGATGACTTCACGATGATCGCGGCCCTCGTGGTCGGGACGATGATCGGCATCTGGATCGCCTGGATCGTCTTTCACACCGAGTTCTCCACGGCGTACACCTATGTCCGTCGCGTAGAACTTTGGTGGCTAGACCTCATTGGTTCATTGGGCCTGCCGGGGGCGGCAGCGGTGGCTCGGTGGTTCGATAAGGGGTGTGCCGCAAGCGGCTTGTTGGAGCGCTGCACACGCGATTTCAGCACGATGAGCTGGAAGGAGATCAGCAATCTCGCCTTCTATGTCAACGTGATGCTGCTGCCCTTCATCCTCCTGTTTGCGTTCAAGATTTTTGCGCGCATCCAGTCCTCTCACCCGAATCTGCTGTTCACAAAGACCTTCAACGTGGACAGCTTCGTCCGCGCCAAGAAGCCGCTGTACCGTCATCTGCGGATGTTCGATGCCCTGAACCTGATCGAGACGCCGCTGGATGACCCCGTGCTGGGCATGTCCCGCACGTCGCGGCAATTCGTGTTCCATCACCGACTGATCGTTGATACAGGCGAGCCTGGAGACGGGTGGATCGACGAGGCCGATGGATCATGTACTCCCGTTCTCGACCGCGCCAAGACCGAGCGGGTATTCCGTGAGCAGCTTGGCGCGGTCTGGACGGGAGTTGGCAACCTGACACCTGGGGAAACGCTTCTCTTGGCGATTGCCATCCCTCGCGTTGCCGCAACCGATGGTGCCCTGGACGACAAGGCATTCAAGAAATGCGTGGAGGAATCCAACCAAATGGTCAATTGGTGCTGGGATCAATTCAAGCCGCCCAAAGCGCAGAAAAAGGGAAGCAAGAAGGGGCAGGACAAGGAAGAACCTGCCGATCCCCTGGCGTGGCTCAAGCCCGAGATCGACCTGACCGTGCCGCGTGAAACCATCAAGCGACACATCAACAGCAAGCCGATGCAGGCAATCCTGTCCAAGCACGCCTACGTGCGCACCATTCTGTTTGCCATGTTCACAGCCGCACGCAGCCTGGGTGTGCTGCCTCCTGCCGACATGCGCTGGATGCGTTTCTACGACCGCACCCTCTGGTATGTCCTCCAGAACTTCGGGCGTCAAGGCGCCTTCGCCGAGGGCGGTGCGGTTCA
The DNA here is from genome assembly GCF_059424465.1 of Simplicispira sp. GW247-4R2A. Classification (NCBI taxonomy): domain Bacteria; kingdom Pseudomonadati; phylum Pseudomonadota; class Betaproteobacteria; order Burkholderiales; family Comamonadaceae; genus Simplicispira; species Simplicispira sp. GW247-4R2A. The sequence continues at coordinate 80,488 of NZ_JBWKZM010000017.1, forward strand.
CGTCCACTATCTCTACGAGATCAAGTCGTGCGAGCCTCTGATCGAGCCGCAGCTCGACAAGGCTATCAACGCACTGGAGGCCGCATTGGTCGCCTTCAAATACAAGCCCTCGGATCGTGACGCATATCGCAAGGGCCTTCGGACGATACATGAGGCGGTTCCTGCTGAGTTGACCGTCACAGAGCCAACTTCAAAAACGTGAAACGACTATCGAAATTGCAGGAGTGACAAAAATCGGTCGTAACGCTTTTTGAAAATAAATGGTACTATTTTGAATAGCAACAACTGGATGCCTCATGGAATTGACTCGCAAAAATATCGCCATCGCTTCCGCTGTCGCGGTGGCGATACTCGTGGGGGGGTGGCTGATCGTTGGCCGCACTCCGTCTCAGCCAACCTTGTCCGCAGACGGAATGGCCGAGTTCAAGGCCCAACCGCGCTCGCCAGATTTCAGCGGCGAGATCATGGACAAGCTCGCTACGGCTCAAGCGCCTACGGGCGGACGGCCTGAAATCGTCCTGCCGCCGCCTCCGGCACCTACTGGGTTGCAGCCGCCCGCCTCGCTGCCGATGCCGGGTCTGCCAGCAGCGCAGGTGGCTGGTGTCCAGCAAGGCGAAGGCCCGAGCACCGCAGAGCTGGCGGCGCAGACGCAAGCCGCGTTGAAGCAGGCCCAAGCGGACGGCAAAGCGGCCATGACACCTGATGCACACGCACACGCCCAGGCGGTGCAAGATGATCCTGTGATGGCTCACTTGGCCCGGTACGGTACGCCTGTGACCAAGCAGCTCCTGCCCGTGGGCGGCGTGACGCTGTGGACGGTAATCAGCAAATCGGGCAAGCCAGTGCAGCTCTACACCACCGCAGACGGAAAGGCGCTTTTCTCCGGCGTGGTCTGGAATCTGGAGACGGGCCAGAATGTCACCGACTCTCTCATGGTGCCGCCCTCGGGCAGCGATCCCAATTTCGCTGCGCGGCTTCCCCAGGTCGTTGCGCCCGCGACACCTAAGAGCAACCTCGTGAGTGGCCCCAATGCTCTGCCATCCGCCTTTGATGGCAAGGCGCCAACGCAGATTCCCGAGGCGATCCGACTGGTGGATGGTCTGGCCGGATACAAGGAAGGGAAGGGCGGGCCTGCTGACACGCTCTACGTCATCATCGACCCTCGCTGTCCGTACTGCCGTCGCGCCTATCTCAACACGCGCGAGTATGTGAAAAACGGCGCGACCATCAAATGGATTCCTACAGCGGCGCTTGGGCGCCCCGAGCAAGGCCTGCCTCTGGCCGCGACCATCCTGCGTGCCAACAACCCGGACGTTGTGGCGCGCGTCCTGGGGAACCACGAGCAGATCGGCACACCGCCCACCGACTTCGAGTTGAAGCAGCTCGATAACAGCTTGGACTTCATGTTCGAGGCCTTCAAGCAGAACAACGAACCGAATCCTGGCGTCCCCGTGGCGTTCTTCATCGACCGCCGCTCTGGCAAGGCCCGCATGATGATGGGCGTCTCGGAGCAGGTCGTGATCGAAGACATTCTTGGCAAACCGACGAAGAAGTGACACCAATGGCTAAATACACCCTGCCCGATTTCGCTCCCGAGCTTCGCGTTGTTGCTCGCGGTACAGCGAGCAACCGCCTCGTGATCGTGTTCGATACGGCCACCGATATTGATCTCAAGCGCTCGCCGCGCATCGTGATGATCGACACCGAGGGCGTGACCAGCATCACCACGAGCGTCGATGAGATCACGGCGGATGACCGTGTGATCCACCAGCTCGTGAGCGGCAAGATCAACCTGCTGACGCAAAAGGACGGTGCCGAGTCCGTCAAGTACCTGCTGGCCGAGTTCCAATTGCAGATCGAAGGTGGCAAGAGCGGCAAAGATGGCAAGCTCAGCTACCCGCCCCAGGGCGAGATCGAGCAGATCATCCGCCAAGGCGTGGCGGACGCCTTTACCGATGCCAGCCTGGAGATGACCAGCGAGCCTGTGGCCGTTGGGGAATATCGCGGCCAAGACTCCTTCGAGCGTCAGCACTGGACGCCACGGCCAGCTCCTGCATACGCCAGTGCTGGGCCTGCCCTCTCGATGCGTGCCAGCGCGGCAGTGAAGCCGCGTCTGAGCAAGAAGATGATCGCCTTCATCGGCCTCCTGGCCGTGCTGCTCCTGGCTGCGGCCCTCAAGATCATGGCGGCGCCTGCCGATCCCGTTCAGGCGGCAGTCAACAAGGCGCTTGCAAACGATCCGCGCGCCCGCGACGAGCAGATCGAGATCACGCGCCAGACGTTGCGCGAAATGGGCCTCGATCCTGGCAAAAACGGCGACCTGGGGTGCCTTGCCGCCCCGTGAGCGGTTGGTAGAGCATGAGTAGTAGAGAGCCTGTCCTGTGCGGCGATTTCAGCCTTGTTCCGGTGCCTCAGCGTCAGGCATGGAGGGACGCTGCTGCGCGCCATCTGACGAGCGTTGCACGGGACAGGGAGGACAAACTTATACCGAAGTGGAAGGAAGACGAGCAGCTTGGCCCAGCTCGCCTCTACATAAAGTTGCTGATGGAGTTGGGGGTGAATGATTTGTCTGCCATAGTCTCAGCTTACACATTAATTACAGAGCAACGTACAACATATGCGCGAACTCAGTAACATCGAGAACGACCCCAATGCACTGATGGCGCTCAGTGCAGAAATTGTGGATTTCGCTACCCACGCGCGCTATCTCCTGATCCCATCGACGGAGCATTTGACTGATGCGGTCATCCTGCTGCGGCGGCTTGTGCTCATCTCTCACAAAGTCCTGCCGATCAAGAGCTACTTCAACCTGCTGCGCGACCTGCAAAGGATCGCGATGACCTCGGCTGTGCTGGCCTCTGAAAAGACCCAGCACATGCCCGATGCAACACCCGAACAGGCAGAGAAAAAGCGTGCTGCCTACGAGCAGTACGACGCCCAGTTTCGCGCCTCGCTTGCTGCCCATCCGGCAGGCCAGATCGAGGGCGAGAAGATCGCGGCCATGGTGCGGCACCAGCTTTGCACCGAGGACGTGTTCTGCGCGGCCTGCGCCTTCCTGCAACTGGAAGTCTCCCGGCGCGGTTCGATCTACTACATCCGGGGCGAATCACCCGAGTTCTTGGAGACGAAGAAGAACCGCGACCCGATCCCCATGGATAACGAGGTCACGTTGAAGACGCTGGCCAGCAATCTTGCTCGCCCGGACGCCGTGCTCGGTGCCGTCGAGAAGACGCAGATCGCCTATGGGTTCAACCTGCTTGCGAAGCTGTACCAGCTCTTTGTCAAGATGCCCCTGGTCATCCAGTGGATCAAGGAGGGCGAGCATCTGGCGAAGCCGCGCCGCATGGTGGACGTGCGAGCGCACTTCAACCTGACGCTGCGCGACTACGACACCATCATGGTCATGGCTCGCCAGATGGGCCTTTCCGTCATCAAGTCCCGCAAGTCTGGCAGCTCGAACAAGTACACGCTGAACCAGAAGGTCGAGGAGCGCGTGCTGGCCGAGGCCGAGCGCCGGGGGTACACGCCGAACCGCGTGCTGAACGTCCTGCTGTCGGATTTCTTCATGCTCATCGACGCGCGGCACCGTGCCGAGGCGATCAAGAAGGCGAAGCAGGACACCAAAGCAGAGAAACCGGCCAGCAAGGCCAGCACCAAGAAGGGAGCGCGTCATGGCGAAGCAGGAAGAAAACGACGCACCTGAGATTTCCGAAGAAGACAAGAAGCGCATCCAGAAGGCCACCACGCTTCTGGCGGCTTACACGAACTTCATGCGCTGGGCGGGCAACTTCCGGCGCGATGAGATCAAGCGGCACCCGCGTCACGGGTCTGTGGTGATGCTCAGTCCCTTGCAGTCCAGCAGGTTCGCGTTCTCGACGGAAGGGAGCACCCTTCTGCTGGGCGCGCAGCGCTTCGAGATGGCGTGGTTGACCGTCATGCCTTTCGAGTCGGCCTACGTCTCCGACAGGCTCTATCTGTCCACCACGGGCGCGCAGTGCATGGATGTGACGCTGCCGCCCCTCACGGTAGGCTTCTTCTGTGACCAAAAGGCCAAGCGTGAGCAGATGGCCAAGTGCAGCTACGTGGTGCCGGTGGAGATCACCGTCTCCGAGGGCGCTGTGACCGATGTGGGAAGGCCCCAGGGCCTGGGCATCCCCATCAAGCAGGGCGACGTGGTGGCAGCGCTCAACGAGGCCGCGAGGGAGGCAATGAACCGCCGCGATCTGGCGCGTTTCTTCTGAGCTATGATGTAAGCACTATTTTTTTCTTCTTCTTCTGGACGCCGCCCCTTCGGGGGCGGCGTCCTTCTTTGGGCTTGCGCACGCAACGCCCAGGTAATAAAAAACCGCCAAATAGGCGGTTTCAGTGTCGGGAGGGCTAGATGGACGGCCCATCGTTCCAGGGGTCGTCCGCGCCCAGGCCCACCTCGTCCATGCGGCGGCGCGTCTCGGCACCGTTCTGGAGCCATTCCACGTCGAGGTTTTGGCCCTTCTCCGCCGACTCGATGATGCGCTCGCGCTCGGCCATGGCGATGAAGACCTCATCGAGCGCATCCCGGTTGGGGGCCTTGTAGTCCGCCATGAGTGTGTCCACCACCGAAGGAGGGAGTTTGCTCAGCGCAACCCGAGTCTGTTGGCCATGGTTGGTCAACGCGGACTGCTTGGCGATCAGCACCTCACGCTCTTGCGATGGCAAGACGGAGGATGACATGCTCTGGAAGGATGCGGGAGTGGTCATAGCTGCCTCGCTTTACATCGACGGCGATGCGTCGTTATCGGGTTCGTCGTAATGGGCGTACACAGATTCAGCGTACCGCTTCAAGTAGGTCTGCTCGGCCTGCACCATCAGCGTGCCTACCTGGGCGCGGCTGGATTCCGGCACGGCCAGCTCTGCCTCGCTAAGCAGTTGCGAGCGCAGCGCCTGCTTGGCGTTGGTGCCCATCGGGAACTGGTCAATCCCCTCCATGGCACTCACATAGCTCTCTTGCAGCACCTCCATGGCACTCAACTGACTCGCTTGTGGCACCTCCGTGCCGCTACGCAGGGCAGGGCTCAGTTGCAGGGTAGAGAGCGCTGCGGCGTACACTGCGATCATGGAGGACAACTCGCGTTCGCGGCGCTCGTTCACCCGCGACGAAATCGTGGCATGGGTGGCTCGCTCCTTGATCCACTCGTGCTCTCGTTCGGCCAGGGAGTTGATGGTGGTACGGATCGTTCGCGCAGCACTGTGCGCGCCAAGAATCTCCCCAGCCATGCTGTCCAGCCGAGGGCTGTCATCTGGCGTGGATGCAAAATGGCGCAGAGTGGCGATGCCAATCGCGGCTTCGCTGGCTTTGCGAACTGACAAATTCGACATAAAGTGTGGGCTCGTGTTCACGATGGTGCCATATCGTCGGAAGATTCGCGCAGTTCAGCTCTGTTCTGCAAAATTTCCCTTGCACTACGGGCAACATCGTGCCGCACAAGTTGCATTGTCGGCGACGATGCAATTTCTATGAGCACGCTGTCGGGCGTGTAAGGGTTTTCCACGAAGACCTCAATCATTCCAAGGGTCTTCGAGGTCTTGTCGAACATCTCGCTAATTTGCTCCGAAGATCGGCACACTGGTACTAGGTAGGGCGCGTAATCGCTCTTATAACCTTTGATTAGATCATCAAAAATAGCTGCTTTTTTGTGTGCGACCGCAGCATTGGCTTCTTCGATCTTCATTCGGCCCCCGATACCCTCCGCAACATACATCTGCGTTCTCCAGTCCTTGCTGTCCGTGAGCGCTGCCAGTGTGTCCAGAGTCGCATCAGGCCTGCCTGCCAGAATCCGCATGCTTGCCGAGTGGTCTTTGCAGTGCTCAACCAATGCGGCCTGTACTTCTGGTGCGCATCGGCGCTGCCGCACAGCGGCCTCTGACACGACGGTGGCGTCCTTGCCGTCCCGGATCATCTCGGCTTGTTTCGTGGGCGGAACCCGGTTGATCTCGGCAAAGGTCAATCGGGTGGCTATAGCCTGTGATTCGTCCGTCATGTTGGCGACGTGTCGCTTGAAAGCGGCTTGCATCCTCTCGCCGACAGCCGCCGCTGCTTCGCTCAGCATTTGGGCGATGTTGCCTGGGGCCTGGGCCAAGTTCAGCACCGTGCGCACGGCCAAGCGGGCAGGGCGCTCTTGCTCTTGCGCCAATCGCTGACTCAGGAAGTCGGTTGCGGTCGTGAACCTGGCATCGGGCTGCTTGTCGGGCGTCATGGCGTCCTCCCTTATGCGTCCAAGAGGGTGGTTCGAGTACCCAAGAGAACGGTTTCGCGCATCTCCGGCAGGAAAACAACAATCTCACCACAGCCGTCCACGCGCAGCGTGAGGAGCTTGGTGGCGGTCGCCTGCATCTCTTTCATGATGGCCTCGCCAATGGCGCGCATGGCCGTCAGCTCAACTTTGACGGGCAGGGGAGGAATGTTCGGGTCTTTGCTGTCCAGATCGCGCGACAGCAGAACCTCCAGCGTAGAGCCTGGAAACAGGCCCTCCACGGCACAGTCGGCGTCGGCACGCGCTGCCGCGTGAGCCAGCGCCTGGAGGGCAGTGGATACCTCACTGTCTGTTGTTTTCTCAGTACACCGGGCCTGCACCCACTGAGCACCCTGGGAGTAATTCAATTCTCGTAATGACATATTTTTGAGGATTCCTTAGTTGGTGCGACTAGCAGACAGTTTATATTGTGCAGCTAAGATTGAAAAGACACGCGCATCCTGAGAGAATCAACAGGACTCGGCTACACACTTCGGGACGGACTACATGGCAACCATGCCCTTCACCCCCTGTTCCTCTGACCCCTGCACAGACGTAACGGTAAACATCTTGCAGACGGTCTTTGGGCCAGTGATTCGGAACCTCACGCTTGGCACCGACCCCTCGGGGGTCGATCCGGTCGTGAACGTCATTGCCACCATGATGGGCTATTTCAATAGCGGCGTGTTGACGGTGGCCACGCTGATCGTCAGCTTCGTGACGGTAGTGGGCGTCATCAACACCGCTAACGACGGGGAGGCCTTCGGACGGAACTGGTCGAGCCTCTGGACGCCGGTGCGGATCGTCTCGGGAGCTGCGGTGCTGCTGCCGACTGGCACGGGCTACTCCTTCATCCAGCTCGTGGTGATGATGTTCTCGCTGTGGGCCGTAGGGTTTGCCAACGGCACGTTCAAAATTGGCGTGGAGAACGGGATCATTGCCGGTTCATTGCAGAACGTCAGCCAGCAGATCGGGGTTGGTGCAGGCGCTACCGTGAACAAGGATTTCCCGCTTTACAACATGCGGGAAATGGCTTCGGGATACATGAATTCGGCGTATTGCGCCAGGACGTTGAATAGCGTGTATGGCGACGGAGTTGTTGCTGGCCTGAATCCGCCTAACGTCGCCCTAAGCGTCGGCGGGACGCCAGACCGTTCGGCGACAGAAGCCGGTGTCAAAACCGTTTACACCTATGAATTCAAAGATCGGAATGCAGTTGCACCCCTGGCCGGTGGTAATGCGGTTTGCGGCACGGTCAATCTCTACGAATATCAGCACATAACCCCAATTCCCACTCCGGGGACTGGTGGACTGCTTTCTGCGGTTTACGACGATGCTGCACGCGATGCGAACAATCAGGCCATTAGCGCTTTGCGCGATGCGATTCTCGCATCCAAGCTGACCGCAACCAAATCAATGATGCAATCCATTGATAGCTGGGTGAATACATGGCCTACAGACGTGAATAAGGATTGGAGCGCGGTTAGCGTCGGCCAATTCAATACCATTGTCGATAATGCCCAGGCCACGATGCTTTCTGATCTCAAGGCGCGGCTGAATTCGGACAATACGCTGAAAGCCTTGATGGAGAGATTCACCACCGACATTACAAAGGACGGCTGGGCAATGGCTGGCGGCTATTACCAGCGGTTGAGTGGCATCCGGGAAGAACTGCGGAAAATCTATGCGGAATCCCCTGGCGAGGTCACTCAGCCAGCGCTCGGCTGGTTGCCGGACGATGCCAAGGGGAACCTTGTCAGGCAAAGTACAACGATGCCGTCCGTCATCGCGCGCAAGGCGATTGATACGTCCGGTCATACCCCCACGTCGATCACGGACACGTCGAACGTGGCGAGCATCATTCCCACTGACTTTGACGATGTTGACATTGACCAGATGGGCTCCCGTGGCAACAAGGTGATGAACTCGTTTATCGGGAATCTTCTCGAAAGTGTCACTAATACAGCCATTGGCGCCGATGGTAATGTGGATGCGATGGCCCGAATTAAGACCACTGGCGATATTCTTGCTGTTGCCAATTCACAGCTTCACACGATCAGCAATCTTCTGAAAAAGACTTCTGGTGCCGTCAGTGCAGGCGCAGGGGCGTTGTCTGGAGTGCCAATAATTGGAGGGGTGTCAAAAGTGGTGGACTCGGTTATCAAGCTCGTTGAGTCTCTGATTATTGAGCCCATCGCCTCAATGGTTCCCTGGCTTGATCTGCTTGCATTCTATTTCGGTGTCTTCCTGCCTAGTCTTCCGTACACGATTTTCATAATTGCAGTTGTTGGGTGGTTCCTGGCGGTATTGCAGACCGTGTTTGCAGCTCCGCTGTGGGCGGTCATGCACATGACGCCTGATCGCACATTCGTCGGTAGCCAGACCCAAGGCTACCTGATGTTCCTCTCGCTGTTCATGCGGCCAGTGCTTATCATCGCGGCGCTGTTCGCGGCGATGCTTTTGGCGAATCCGATTATTCTGTATGTCTCCAAGGCATTTTGGGCTATGCGCACCGCAAACGTGTCGAGCGCAGAATCCATCGGGTTTTACGTCCAATTCCTGACTTGGAAGAATTGGCTCATCATGTACGGCATGATTTTGCTGCCCGTGGTTTACATGATTTATGGCCTCACGAATACGCTCCCGGATGCGATCCTGACGTGGATTGGCGCTGGCATCAAACCGCTTGGTGAGACGCAAGCCCTTTCGGAAATGCGCGGTGGCATGGAGCGCCACGGTGCGGCGCAAGGAATAGCCGGAGACGGAAGGCGGAGAACCAATGCGGCATTGGCGGGTCGATCCCCCGCTATAGGTAGCGGAGGTGGACGAGCTGGCGGAGCGTCGGGCGACTCCGCAGCAGACAATAGGCTACTCTCCGACACGGGCCAAGCCGGTGTAAGCCAGACCCCAGATCATGTGCCTGGAAACACTGTCAAAAGTGGTGGGCCAGCAGCTCAGGCAGGTTCTCGGCGCTTTGGAGCTGCTGCGGCAGCGGGCGCAGCAGTTGGCGCCGGTGCTGCGGTCATGTCCAGCGGCGCTGTCGCAGGGCAGGGCCAGGACGAGGCGATTGAGACTCCATCTGCCACTCTCGCCAAGAAGAACGGCGACGACGACACTGGGTATGAACCGACAAACACCGATGATCGCCCGATGCACAATGAGGCCAATGTCCAGGCGCCCAGTTTGGACGACACGATGGCCCAATGGAAGGAAACACATGCCAAATGGCTGGAAGAAGTCGGTCCAGCGCGACGCGCTCAAGACCTCGGCATCGGAGCGGGATCGACGGACGAAGCCCTTTTGAACGCCGATATGGCGAATCCGTCAGGGAGCGCCGGGGAACCGGGTGCGGCTGCTGCCTGAGCTACCTATAGACAAGCGCGATAATTAGTGCATACTAATAAGCGTGTGGAAAGGAGTACGCCATGTCCCGATTTGAGAGCAGCTATCTCGCAGAGTCCGTTGGGTACGCCAGCGGGCTCAACAACGGCTATGCAAACGGCCTAGCTGTTGGGCAAGAAGAAGGTTATACCCACGGTTGGAACGAGGCCACAGAGCATGGCAATCGCGTGCTGGCAGAGCGTGACCAGCTCATCGACCGACTGTACGGCGCGAACGAGCGTCTTGGCGCGGAGAACGCGCAACTGAAACAGCACATCCAGTTGCAGCAAGAGCAAGCGCAGAGCTTGCGAGCCGAGTACGAGGCGATGTTCAAGGCGTTCCAAGGTGCCGTCGCCATCGCTCGGCCCGCAATGAAGGCCGTCGCAAAGCTGCCTCTGCATGAACGCGGCCAAGTTTTCTACCAGTATGGCGAGGAAGCGATCAAGTTGCAGTCTCGGGAGTACGTGACTGCCAATCGGTTCCCGCACAACCAGCCGCTGGTTCAGCAGTACCTGCCTATCGCCAATCAGGTCTTTAGCCAGACCTACGAGCAACTTCGTCGCCAAGAAGCCGAGTCCAAGGCCGAGCCTGCTACCTAAGAAATCCTCGCCTCCCTCCCATTGACCAGCGGCGCGTCCGCTGGTTTTTTTTGCCTGTTGTTTGGCTTGGAGTTGGTCTAATTAGTGTGTATCATTAAGCCATCGCAAGATGGAGATGAACATGACAGACCAGGATCAGACGGCATGGGAGTGGGCCGAACGTGCAACGCTTGCCCAGGCCAAGGCCGCTCATGCACTTGAACGGCTTTTGTGCCTTGCCGAAACGCGCGACAGCGGCCAGATCAGGCGTGTCGCGTACTTCATAGCATCCACATTCAACGGCCAAGCCTTCCCGCTCGATCCTTTCGACCTCCGCACCGTGGACGTGGAGATCAGCGACGACATGCTGGTCTGCCTCGATGCGCTGCGGTGGGGGAGAGCTGACCTCTACAAACTCGTGCCGGAAGGTGAGAGGCGCATCCTGGCTGTCTGCAAAACATGGGGCCTTGAATGGCCTGATAACTGAAAGTGGCTCTCTATGGCAATCATGGAATGGATGAGGCGCTGGGTGCGTCACCCGCTGGCAAAGCGCGTGAGCGTGACCCTGGCTATCGTTGGCTGCATCAGCCTCGTGCGGCTATGGCTCGGCCATGAGCAGTCCGTCTTTGTGGGCGTGCTCATGGGCGTGGTTTCGTACACCGTTGCCACCTTGATCTTGAGCGATCAGACAACGCGCAAGCTCTACCGCGAGCAGTTGAAGAACTGGCTGGCGATGAATCTGGCGGCAGCGACCCGAATGGCGTGTCTGCTGGTGGTCATGGTGTTCGCCTACAGCACTCGCAAGGCCCCCGGCGAACCGTTCGTACAGCAGGTGCTGCTGCTGGTGGAGACGCTGGGCTTGCTGGTCATCGTGGCGATTCCCGTGTTCAGCGCCGTGTTCTCCATGGGCAGCGAATATGCACTCAGCAGCTCGATCTCCCGGTCTGTGGCGAGCTTCACTGGCTATGCCCTCGCGCTGTGGCTGATTGGTGAGTGGGGCGACGACGCCTACCGTTACGCCATGGCCGATCCGAATGGGGCCATGGTGGTGATCGTCTCTGCCGTGATCTGCTGGGCCATCCTGCGCTTCGGCGCACCCCCGGCAACCACCCAGGTGATCGCCTTTGAGGGCACCTCCGCTGCCGGCGTCTCGATTCACCGCAAAGCGACGGCACGCGACACCCGGTACATCGCCGCGCATGAGGCTGGACATGCGCTGGTCTATGCCGCCCTGGGCGGTCTTCCTGCGGACGTGAGGCTGGTCGTCAACGAGCAGGCCGATGAGCGGGGCGCTCTCGGATTCGTGACGGGCATCAGCAATCCGCACCGCCTGGAAGAAAAGTCGTTCGCGGAGTGGTACATGCTTGTCCTCCTGGCCGGAAAGCTGGCCGAGGCGACCTTGCAAGGTAGCTCGACGCTGGGAAGTTCCAACGACCATATGCGATGGCTTGCCACCGCCCGAAACTACCTCGCCAGCCACTATCGCGGCATGTTCTATCTCGAACCGCAAAACAAGTTCGAGCAGGAGCAGAACGAGGCCAAGCTGGAGGCGTTGCAGGCCGAGCAGTTGACGTTGCTGCGCAACCTCTTTGACCTCAACGCAGTGGTCTTCAAGCAGCTTGCCGACACACTGCTGGAGAAGCGTGAGCTGGGCCGCGATGACCTGATCCCGATCCTCGGCCTTGTAGTGCTTCCCGAAGGTTTTCCGCTGCCCTTCGGGCCGTTCGCTCGTTTCGGTGATGAATGGCCGAGAGGGGAGGCATAAGGCCATGGCCTGTGCCAGCCATGCAGAGCGCGTAGCTCAGCGCTGGGAAGGCCTGGAGCAGCGCATCGGCAGCAAGATTGCCAGCCTGGGCCTGGATGGGCGAGCCGTAGAGCGACTGCTGACCCAGGCCATCCGATCCGGCACCAAGGCCAAAAAAATCATGTGGCTGCGCCGTGCCGCCGATGCCGTCGCCTCCCAGGCGCTGCCGCACGCGGCTTGCCGCCAGGGATGCGCCCATTGCTGCCACATCGCCGTGGTGGTGACAAAGGCCGAGGCCTTGCAAATCGCGGCAGAGACGGGCTGCTACGTGAACAGCGAGGCAGGAAAGCCGCCGCCGCTGCCCCCCGAAGACGCCAAGGACGGCAACGCCGCTCATTGGCAAGGGGTGCCGTGCTCATTCCTCAAGGAAGGGCGTTGCAGCATCTATCGCAACAGGCCTCTCGCATGTCGCCTCCAGCTCAACATGGATGACGATGACCTGCTGTGCCAGTTGGTCGAGGGGGAGGGCATCCGCGTCCCCTACCTGAATCTGACGGCGCACCATGTCGCCGCCGTTGTCGCGCTCGGGATGGGCCAGCCCATCGCCGATATTCGTGAATGGTTTCCTCGGGGAGCATGAAAATGAAAGAAGCCTGGAATGGAATCGCTCCATTTACCCCACCAAACCCGATCCAGACCATGGATCATCTCGCGGCAGTTCTTGGTGACACACTGGAGTTGCTTGCCGAGGTGTCGGATTATTTGAGCAGGCTTCCGCATGTTCCCGCGACCAAGGAACTCATCAACAAGATTGAGGCGCACCAGAATGATCCTGGCGCGCTGACGGCCATGCGGATCGCAAAGCAGATCGAAGCCGAAGCCCAATCCAGAGTTGTGGGCCTATATACGCCTGCTGGACTGCCTTTGATGGAGGTGGAGGTTCAGGCGGACACGGTGCGGCTGAAAATAGGGCCGGAGCCAGTCAGGCGCGGCGCTCTTAGAAGACTTGAGGAAGGGCAGGAACCTGAATCCGTGAGCCCAGGCGCACGCATGCTCGGGTTGGTCTGTTTTGTTGCGTCGTGCCCGTTCAATTTGACAGCCTGGGAGATGACATCACCCAACTCGATGGCACTGGATCGTCGGAATCGCGAGTTGGTGGGCGACTTGTTCGGGTTGGCGTGCAATTGCCCCACGCCGCAACCTCGCGGGCAGGCGATTTTTATGGATCCGTGAGTTTCGTGAGGCCGGTGATCGGCCAGCTGCGCTTAGCCGCAGGCAGCGAAGAGTTCTCCGTGCAGCCGCTGGAAGGCCTTGGCCGAGCGATCATTGGCGCCCAGTCCGAGGATGACGCGCCGGCCATGCTCGATGAGGCGCCCGGCGCGGTAGATGAGTTCCTGCATCACGGTCTTGATGCGCCGGCGCTTGGCCGCATGGCGTACCGGCGCATCGGGCCCCAGCAGTCCGGCCTGTCCCATCAGGCGAAGGATGTTCATGGCCAGCGCCGCGAGCTCGCACACCAGGTAATTGGTATCGAACTTGCCCGAGGGCAGCCGCTCCAGATCGAGGTCGGTCTTGAACTCGGAGTGGAACTGCTCGTGCGTGCCGTGGTCGGCGTACAGCGCGACGATGGCTTTAGCATCGAACTGTTTGGCGCTCAGGCTCGTGCTCCAGCCGTCCAGCGTGAGCTTGGGCTCGATCAGCAACTGGCCCTTCGCGTCGATGGTGCGTTCAGTCAGGCGCAGCACGCGGCGCAGTGGCCGCTCGATGCCTTCGATGTGCAGCGCCTCTTCCCACAGCGTCACGCGCTTGCCCGCGCGGGGATGCTCCCAGATCGTGGCGGTGTCACCATCAAGGCGCTCGGCCAGCGCCGCCACGTTGGTCGTGCGCGGGTTCCACTTGATCAGCCAGTCCAGTTGCGGCACGCCTGCAGCGTTATACGACTCCATCTCGCACACCAGCTCCGTGGAGTCGAAGCCAGAGTCCAGGCGTGCCAGGATCGGCGCCTTCGGACCCGCCGCGCTCAGGCGCTGCGCCATCGGGATCACCCGCTCGAAGTTGAATTGCGTCTCCCGTGCCGAATGCTGCACGCCAGGGCGCAGCGCCAACTCCAGGCAGAACCCGTTCGAGCCCAGGTACGCGGCCAGCGGGCAGTAGCCATCGACGCCGGTGTAGGTGCGTCCTACGCCGTCCTTGGCGGTGCCGCCGTTGTCCATGGCGAACGTGTCGACATCCAGCGGCAGCCAGCCACAAGGCAAGACGCCATAGTCGACCCGCGTGCTGTCCAGCAGCTTCTCGATCAGCGTCGCCAGGAAGTCAAACAGCTCGTCCGCGCGCGTGTCCATGCGCTGGCGCAGCGTCGGGCTGGAGGGCAACAGCTGGATGCCCAGCGCCTGCTTGAAGAAGGCATCGCCGCGGAAGTTCTCAATCGCATCGAAGTCGCTCTTGCCCTGCACCAGCAGGCCCAGGTAGCTGCGCAGGATGTCGCTGTTGGCAACGCCATTTCTCACGGGCAAGGCGGCATCGAGTTGCTTGAACACTGGCGCGAGTCGATTCAGGTGATGTCCGACCAGCGCCAGACCGGCTACCGGGGTGAGGTCGTAGTCGAGCTGCTTGACGATGAAGGGGCGCATTGGAAGAACTCATGTACTGCGTTTGCAACAGGCCAATCAACGCCCCACACCTGTCTCGCGTTTACCAAACTACCTCAAATCGAACGCACCCGCAGGGTGAGCCCCTTTCACTCTTGGGCTCACGGATTCAGGAGGAATTCAAATTGGAGTTGCACGATAAAAAAGAGCATTACTCCCTACTTGGGCGGTGAAGATATGCAGGCACTGCTCAAGCGCGTTATTGAAAGTATCCGCGAGGACTGCGGCCAGCCGGTCAGTCTCTGCCGCGCGCTGGCCGCGCATCCGCAGATGCGGGTCGCACTGGAGGTTGCTGCGCCCTGCATTCACGCCGCCAGCGTGCCTCGCTGGCACGAGCTGGGGGCGTACCCCCCATTGGGCGGGCCGCGCCGCCAGCGCGGCTTTCTGCTGGGCTGGCACGCCACGGATGGGGGGTGGCAGAGCTTCCACCTCGTCCGCACCGAATACGCGCAGATCGCCCACTGCGAGATCGAGCAGGGTTGGTGCTGCGATGTGGCCGACATAGACGGCTTCTCGGCCTCGAAAGCAGACCTGTGGGCCTTCTCCAGCACTGA
Source organism: Simplicispira sp. GW247-4R2A (assembly GCF_059424465.1). NCBI lineage: Bacteria > Pseudomonadati > Pseudomonadota > Betaproteobacteria > Burkholderiales > Comamonadaceae > Simplicispira > Simplicispira sp. GW247-4R2A. The sequence goes on from NZ_JBWKZM010000017.1 coordinate 95,662, forward strand.
CGCCATGGCCGAAGCCCGGTGCCAGTGGCTGATCTCCGAGATCACGCCGGAGCGGCTGGCCAAGAGCCTTGCACACAGCGAAATTCGCATCATCCATTCCCCTGGAACCAGCGACCACTTCACCAGATACCTGTGGGATGGGCGCCTCTGGCTCATGAACGATGGTGGCTCGCACCACACCGCAGCCGCCAAGTACCTCTCGGCCCGCCTGGGCCAGCGCGTGCCGCTGGAGGGCACTCGCTACACCTACTCGCTCAACGCGCTCGCCGTCGCCTCCTTGCGCCGCGACTTCGAGATGTTCGTCATCAGCGACGAAGATGCCGGGAGCGCACAGGCCTTTTTCGAGGCCATGCGCGCCTTCCGGGCGACGTGGCTATGGCACCCGCTGCCGCGTCCCTACGAGGGCGCCAGGGTGGTTTTGCTGCCCAGGAGCGAGGCCCGCTCGATGCGGGTAGCCGCCGAGCTGCGCAGCGCAGGCTTTGCCGACCTGGGCGCGCACCTCGCGGCCCTGTGCGTTCGGCAATTAACCTATTTGACAAATTAACGTATTAGGTTAAAATAGGGCATGGAAAAAGGCACCCCTCATTGCAAGCTGCCAGTCGTCAAAGCCTTGGTGGAAGCGGGGAAGGTCAAGGCTACAGCCACGGCCTACAACGGGGCGCTTGAGCTGGGCATCAATGACTTGGACGGGATGTGCGCCGTTGTCTTGGCGCTCACACCCGCCGATTTCTACAAGAGCATGACGACGCATGCCGATCACCGTGTCTGGCAGGACGTGTACCGCACCAAGACGGCAAGCGGCGACGAGGTGTACCTGAAACTAACCGTCATTGATGACGTGTTGATCGTTTCCTTCAAGGAGCTGTGACCATGAAATGCCCATGCTGCGGCGCGGCGGAATTGATCCACGACACGCGCGATATGCCCTACACCTACAAGGGAGAAACCACCACCATTCCAGCGGTAACAGGTGATTTTTGCCCTGCCTGCGGTGAAGTCGTCTTGAGCCGTGAGGACGGCGACCGCTACGGCGAGTTGGTCGGTTTGTTCCAACGTCAGGTAAATGCCGCCTACGTCGATCCCGCCTACATCGCCAAGGTGCGCCGAAAGCTCGACCTCGATCAGCGGCAAGCCGCTGAACTGTTCGGCGGTGGCGTCAATGCGTTCTCACGCTACGAGAATGGCAAGACCAAGCCACCGCTGGCATTGGTCAAGCTGTTCAGGTTGTTGGATCGGCACCCGGACTTGCTCAATGAGGTCAAGACCGCCTGATCCCCTGGCCGTCTTTCAAGAGCGAGGGGCGGCGGGATTGGGCATGTCCAGGCCCATACTGGTGTCGCGGCGCTTTGCGGTGCCGTTCTTCACGCAGCGCGGGCAGTAGTCCAAGTCGCCGGGGAAGTGCTGCCAGCCGCGCTTTTCGAGGTATTCGCGCACCTCTGATTTCGGGACGCTTGGCATCGGGTAGTTCTCGGCTTCCCCGCAGCCGTTGCACGTCCATTGGAACCACGTTTCAATCATGAAGGATGCCTTCATTGCGGGGGGAGTATCCGCGTGCCAGTCGGCGTGCGCGAACTTTCTCCAGCGCCAATGCGCAGGCATCAAAAGAGGCGTGTTGTTCATACTGAATCCGCCCCAGCCTGCTTCCCATCCGGCCCCAAACTCGCTGTAATTCCCACTCGCCAAATAGGTTACACATGATCCTGGCCTCGTAGTACCGGCCATTGAGGGGGTTTTCCCAACGCTCGTCCTTTAGCCTGAGATTGACCATGGCTGATTTTCCCCTGTTCGAGCTTGAGGTTCAAATCACTCGGCTCGATCACGAGCTGCTTGCTGGCTTCAATATCGGCCTTGGTAATAACCTCATGCACCAGCCCAAGGCGTGCTATCACGGGGAGACGGCCCAGCTTCGCCATCACCGCTACGGCACCAGCACAGGTCATGCGCTGGGTGTCCAGCGTCTTGTGGCACACGAACGTGCTCATATCGTTTCGCAGCAGGCCTGCGATGATGCCCTCCAGGCGCCCAGGGCGCAGCTCGATGGCGTCATCGTCACATCGGAACGGGCAATTCGAGCAAGGGCGTTTCGTTATTGGCATGGGTTGTTCCAGCGCTCGATGGCTTCAAGGGATTTCGCGCTGACTTCTGCTGCCGGGATCGTCTCGGCGCTCCCGCATACCATGGCAGCCCACACGTCAGCGATGGCGTTGGCATCGCTGTGCATCCGGTACTCGGGCGGGCAGGGCGGGTGCCTCTCCATGCAGCGTTTGAGCGCTTGATCGACCGTCTCGAATGTCACCATGCGGGCCTCCCGATCAGCGCAGTACCAGCTTGCCGTCCTCGGTCAGCGAATAGCGGATCGCCATGCCAGGACGCCAGGGGCCGTCAATCGCGGCCTCGAACATCTGGCCCGTCTCGTTGTCCCGGAACGAAACGATGGAATAGGGCACCATCTTCTCCGTGCCTGCGGCGGCAGCACCTACCGCCGCGCCGCCCAGCACGCCCAGGGCCGTGGCGACCTTGCGCCCACTGCCCTTGCCGATCTGGTTGCCGACCACGCCACCCACGGCGGCACCGGCTGCGGCACCGCCCGCGCTGGGCTGGAATACCTTGCGCAGCGACTGCTGCGTCTCGGTGACAGTCCCAGTGCGCACCGGGAGGTTCTGGTAGGGCGAGGCACAGCCCGCCAGGAACGCGGCCAGTAGCAGTGTGGATGCACATGCACGGATTTTGGTCAGCATATCAACTCCCTTCATGGATTGCTTTTTGGTTGGCAGAAGCAGGCGCGGTCGTTTCCTCGCCCGCCGTCCACCACGAAATGCTCTCGAACGGGGCAGCGCGGAGCACCAGATGCACGCCGCCCATCAGTCCAGTCGTGTAGCCACGGCAGATGCCCAGGCCAAACACCTCTGGCCGCTCGGTGGACACCGCTTCATTCACCCCCATCCCTTCGGGCACACTCTTGCGATACCCGAAGGAGGGCGCGGCCAGGAAGGGGCAGACTTGCAATGCGTAGATCGCGCAGTCGCGGTGCATGGGAGCATCTGTGAAATAGCGGCTTGCCATCGACTTGGGGCCACCCACGAACGCCATGCGGGCACCCAGCGGTTCGCCGCACAGCGCACAGCAGCGCAGCTCGATGACCCGCGCCATCTTGGCGGGGTCGGTAGCTCGGAAGTCCAGTACCCCTTTGCTGTTGAGCACGTTGACAGGGATGGGGTAGCCGCGTGGATCGCGCGGCAGGCGTGAGATGCGCGTGGGCATCAGCACCGCATCCAGATCGCGCCAGGGCTTCACGAGGCGGCTCCTGCTGTCTCGGTTGCCTCGAACGCGAGCGCAGCGCGGGCGCGCAGAACGGTATCGGCCACCTCGGTGCTCGACAGGTTGCGCAAGCACTCCGGCACACTGTCATCGCCTGCACGCTCGCGTGCTTCCGTCACATCCGCCAAGTGCGACAGCGCCTGCCGGATTTCTGCGGGCTTGGGGCCAGCCATGCCATAGAACGCACCGCAGACGCTTTTCACGCGGTCGGCTTCGGCGTTCCACTCCGCAACGCGACTCGGCCCCCAGTTCAGGGGGAGCGGATCGCGTTGCGCAAAATGCGCGTCAGGGCGCACATAGAGCAGGAAGGCATCCGTGTAGCCCGATTGGTTGAGCACCGTGTAGGCCTGAAACGGATAGCGGCCACGGCAGTCAGTCGCAACCACCGGCACGTCGCCCAAGCCTTGGTCAATGTACGCCTGGAGCTGCTTGTGCAGCTCGGCAATCGTGATGGTCGGAAGCTCGATAGCCATGGAGTTCTCCTGTTTGTCCATGGCTTAATAATACACACTAATTAGAGGTTTGCAAGCCCTTTTGCCGTCCATCGTGTCGCTTCTTGGAGAACTTCGCCGTGTCGCCGCTCTCTTTCAGTCGCCGCGCGGCCTCGCGCACGCCCAGCGACAAGTTGCCGCCACCAATCTTCTCCAAGACCTCCAGGCCTGGGGGGTCGATCATGACGTTCCGGCGTTCGACCACCGTAACGCCATCGGTTGTTGGTTTCCCAGCGCCTGGGGCGCGTTGCCTGATTTTTTCTACCATTTCAAACCCAGGTTTTGACGTGGGCGGTGCGGCGCTCGCGCCAGAGCGCGGCAATCGCGTCCATCCGAGAGACGCCTTTGGCGACGATGCGGCAATCCCCGTCCGTGTCAGGATCATAGGGAGCATTCACATCCGCCTTCCACGTCCCGTCAGGCGCCTTGTCGAAGCTACCGATGCACTCGAAACCGCCAGGAGTCGTTGCGCTGTACGCACAGCGCCGCTCCAAGAATCCCGGAGCATTGCTGGCCTCGTAGTTGCAGTTCAGGTCGATGAAGAATTCACCATCATCGAGAATCACTTGGTCTTTTTCCATGCGAGGGACGCTCCTTTTGCTCGCTTAATGATACACACTAATTGAGCGGTTTCAAGGCATACATTGAGCATGATTTCAACCTCACTCACCCGCACCCTCGCAGGCCTGGTTCTTCCAGCAATCCCGGCGCCACTGCCAAGGCGGCACCGGCTTTGGGCCATGAGCCGACCAGAGGCCAACGCCTGCGGCTTGCGCCTGGGCTTCGGTTGCAACAGACTGGGCGTTGCGCACGTAGGCGCGGTTGACCCGGTTCACCCAGGCCATGCCGCGCCGCAACTGCTCAGCGTTCACGTCCTGGCCGTTGACGAACACCGTGCAGACAGGCCGCTCCCAGCGGTCGCGTTCGTAGCAATTCGCCGTGGCCTGCTGGCCCCTGGCCAGCGCTGCAAGGGACTGCTTGGACGCTTGGCTATACGGTTGTCCTGGCCTGCCGCGTCCATGCGAGGTTTCGGGGGCATCAATGTCGCTCAGCCGCACGGACACTTTGGAGAAATCGCTTTGCAGGATCGTCAAGGTGTCCCCGTCTTCAACATGGATCACCTTGCCTGTCATGGGCCAGGGCTGCGCGGCAAGCGCGAGCTGGGAGCACAGGAGCAGGGCAGCAATCCATCCCACGGCTCTGACTCCATGGTAGAAGTCAAGAGACAAAGCGAAGCTCCCATGTTGGGTGGAACGGCATCGTGTGCTTCACACCATCAAGCTGGATCATCAGGTATGCCCCGCTGGCTGATCGAATCGTGCCAAGTTCCTTCTTACCGTCCCCGGTGTACTCAATCCTGCCGCCGCGCTTGGCTGGGACTCTGTAGTTCTTGCGCACCCACTCCATACTCATTCCGACAGTCCCCTCATCT